>CAYJNU010000191.1:0-1592 GCA_964371005.1 uncultured Verrucomicrobiota bacterium
ACCTATGGCCGGTTTGAAATCCGCGCTCGATTGCCGGGGGGGAAGGGCCTCTGGCCGGCCCACTGGCTGTATCCGCAGAATCGCAATTGGGAGATGGAATACCTCATGGCGGAAGCCGTGGCAGCCGGCAAGGAGCGCCTGATTCCCGAAGAGCGCCCGTGGTATAGCGAGATTGATATCATGGAGTTCCTCGGGCACGAGCCAACCGTCGTTTACGGAACGCTGCACTACTTCAGCTTTGACGGGCAGAAGAAGACCAGTTCAGGGACGTGGAAGGGTGACATTGATTTCACGAAGGATTTCCACCTCTACGCGCTCGAGTGGGAACCGAACGAAATGCGTTGGTTCATTGATGGGAAGCTGCTGCATTCCACGACGAATGGCATTCCGCACACGCCGCATTACCTGATCCTGAACACGGCGATCGGCGGGGCCTGGCCGGGCAATCCAGATGGCACGACGGTGTTTCCGCAATACCACGACATTGATTATGTCCGGGTGTATCAGCGGCGCTCGTACTTCAAGCCGCAGGATTCGTTCACTCCTTGACTGCCGGCGTTTTCATTCGCGGTTTGCCCGCGCGCAGCGCGCGCAGCGAGAATCCGCGTCCGTTCTCGAATGGCTCGACGGTGGCGGTGATTTCCAGCACCGGATAACGCACGGTTGCCAGGCCGTAACTGCGATACGTCGGCGCGAACAGTTCCGTTTCGACCATTCCGGTCCCGTCCGCCAGCGTCAGGAACTTCATCGGCTCGCCGGTGACCTGGTGATGTACGCGTTGCTCGACCACCAGCCCGCAGGCCACGACTTGTTCGCCGATGTGCTCGCCCAGTCGCGCCACCGGGCAATACGTTTCCCAAGCCACGTCGTCATGCAACTCCAGCGGATGCCCGCTCGCGGGAAAATCGAGCAACTCGTTTTCCCATTGCAACCGATCGCGCCGCGTTGGCTCCTTCAGATGTGGAATGCGGGAGAGCGTGCTTCCGGCATTCTGCCGGAAGGACTGGTTTGCGGAGAATGGTTGAGCTGCCGGCAAGATGTCGGCAGCACGCTGAGCTTCGCCGTTTTCGAACTTCGCCCCCCCGATCTCTGACCTCGCAAAAAGCCATCCCTGGCCGGGTTCGAGCGTGTGTCCGTAGGCGCGGGCGAGCCATTGTGCCTCCCAAAACTGCGCCGTACGCGTCGCGCCAAATTCGTCGAACGCACCGACGCGAATCATCGCCTCCAGTTCTTCCGGTTGCGGTGCGACCCGCCGATAGAAGTCCGCCAGCGAAACAAACGCGCCGCGCGCCCGTTCGGCCAGAACCCGTTCCCCCGTCCGCTCGGTCAGTCCCTTGACCCGCGTGAGCGGAACCCGGATGGAAGTCCGAAGCCCGAAGTCCGAAGTCCGAAGGAAACCCGAAGGCCCGAACTCCGAAGCATGGAGCTCGGAGCGTGGATAGCCTTGTCCACCCGTGGTTTCGCAGAGAGCTTCAATCCTCAAAGAGGGGCGCGTGCTGAGGTCATGAACGGAATCACGCGGCAGCGTCTTTGGGCGGCGCCCCCCCCACGCGGGGGGGGTTTGTAGGGGGGGGGGTTGGGAAAAAGCCCCC
>CAYJNU010000191.1:1602-3988 GCA_964371005.1 uncultured Verrucomicrobiota bacterium
GGGGTTTTGTTTACGGGGGGGGTGTCTCGCAAACGCGCCTGTGGGGGGGCGCACTCCAAGACCTTGCGGTGAACCGAGCGGCTCGTAGAAAGCACACTGGATTTCGGATTTCAGATTTCGAGCCACCGCGAAGCCCGGCCCCGGTTCGTTCACCGTCGGCGGTAGCAACGGGATGCCGAGCCGATGGCATTCGAGCACGTACGCCAGTGGGTCGTAAAAGCCCTTGCCGTTCGTGAGCACGGCGGCCATGAACTCAGCGGGGAAATAGCATTTCAGCCATGCGGATTGGTAAGCCTCCACACCATAAGCGGTGCTGTGCGCCTTGCAAAACGCGTAGCCGTTGAAGCCCGTGACCAGTTCCCACACTTCCACGATCTTCTCGTCGCGGCGGCCGTGGCTGCGGGCGGAGGCGAGAAACTCAGCAGCCATTTCGTTTACCGTGTGCCGGTTTTGCTTCACCAACGCGCGACGCAGTACATCGGCGCGACCGGGATTCAGTCCGGCGAACGCTTCGCAGATTTGCAGGATGTGTTCCTCATAGACCACCAACCCGAACGTGCTCCGCAAGCACGCTTCGAGCGACGGATGCGGATATTCCGGCGGCTCCATGCCTTGGTAGCGGCGGGTGAACTTGACCTTCTTCTGCTCGTTGGCCGCGCCGGGGCGGATGACGCTCACGATGGCGATCAATCCGTCAATCTCGCGCACGTTGCACATGCGACAGAGCGAGGTCATGGCTGGTGACTCGATGTGATGCACCGCTCGCGCGCCGCCGCTGGCGATCATGGACCAGACGGCGGGGTCGTTGAAGGGGGTGTCAGACAGGTTGGACAGGTCTGAAGCGTCGGACGGGCTGCCGGACTGTGGGTCTTGTGGCGCTCGCCCGTTTGCTGTGAACCTCTCCAAATCCACTTCCACCCCGCGCGCGGCCAGCATGGTTTTCACATCGCGCATTGCGGCCAAGCCACCTTGCGCAAGGATGTCCATCTTCACCAGGCCGATGGCTTCCACGGCGTCCATGTCGAAATGCGTCGTGGGCCAGCCTTTGTTCGAGATGAACGTCGGCGTCAACGCGTGCATCGGCTGGCGCGACACGACTACCCCGCACGGATGCATCTTCGGATGCCGCGGGCAACCGTCGAGGAAGGCCGCCGTTTCCACCGCCGTTTTGAACGGCTCTTCCTCGAGTGGCAGATCGCGGCACTCGGGGCTGGCGCGGAGCATTTCGAGGAGTTGATGCCCACGCGGACGCAGTTCATCCACCGAAATCCAGCCGCCGCCGAAGCTCCACGGGAAGTGCTCGGTAAACCGGCGGATGTGGTATTCCGAAACGCCGAGCACCTTGGCCACATCGCCCACGGCGCTACGGGCCTGGAAGGTCGAGAAGCCGCCCACCACCGCGCAATGATGCGGTCCGTATTTGGCGAAGAGCAGATTCACCACGTCGTCCTTCCGGTCATGCGGAAAGTCCACGTCAATGTCCGGCAGCTTGTTCATCGCCATGCGTTCCTTGTTCAGGAAACGGCGGAAGTAGAGACCGAAACGGATCGGGCACACGTCCGAGATGCCGAGGCAGTAACAGACGAGCGAGTCCGCGGCGCTGCCCCGCGTGATCCAGCCGATGCCGTGCTCGCGACAGGTTTGTAGCAAGTCCCACGTGATGAGGAACAGGTCTTCGTAACCCACCTCGGCGATGATGGCGAGCTCGGTTTCGATTTGGGCGCGTACCTGTGCGAGCGGCACATCCGCGCCGGTGTCGGAAACGATGCGCCGCCCGTGGTAACGGCGCTGGAAGCCGCCGAGGACCTGCCGGCGAAGAAAGTCGTGGGACGTCGAGCCGTCACCGGTATGGAATGCTGGGAACTGTGGTTTGCCGAAGGGCAGTTCGAAATTGCAGCGGTCGGCAATCTCGCGTGTGTGAGCAAGCCAATCCGGATGGGTCTTGCACGCGGCCTGCATCTCGGCGGGCGTGCGGAAATGAAACCGACCGTCCAGCCGCTTTTGCGGATGCGCCTGCCGCAACAACGTGCGCGTGCGGATGGATTGCACGATGTCGAACTTCAGCCGGTCGGCGAGCATGGCGTAGTGAACGGCGGGGCAGGGGATGATGGGATGGTGGCTTTCAGTGTCGCGAGAAGTGGCGGCTTGGTAAAACCGGCCGGGGAACAAGTCGGCAAACTGCGCGTCGCTGCTGACGGCAAGCAAACCTTCGGTGAAACGGGCGAGAGTTTCACGGCTGAACGAACGGCGATGAAAGTCGGC
Source organism: uncultured Verrucomicrobiota bacterium (assembly GCA_964371005.1). Taxonomy (GTDB): domain Bacteria; phylum Verrucomicrobiota; class Verrucomicrobiia; order Limisphaerales; family MWDV01; genus MWDV01. Next base: position 3,865 of record CAYJNU010000191.1, read on the forward strand.
TACGGAACAATCGAGCCGTTCCCCTTCCAGAAGTCGCTGGATGCTCCGCCAGGTCTTGGACTGCGGGCCCCCGCAGGGGGGGGTGGTGGGGGGAAGCGTGGGCCGAAACCGGCGGGGGGGGGGG
>CAYJNU010000191.1:3998-14242 GCA_964371005.1 uncultured Verrucomicrobiota bacterium
GTTGGCTCGCCCCCCCCCCCCGCCCCGCGGGGGCGGGGGGGGCCCCCCCCCCCACCCCCGCTACCGCGCCCATTGCTCGTCTTTTCGTGCTTCTGGGTCTCGCTACAAGCAACGTCGTTACGAGGACAGGAGACGGGCTTCGGCATTCCGGTTTGCGTCTGTGACAACAACCGGCAAAGGTTGGCGTAACCGCGTGCTGACTCGACGTAGAGGAGCAGGGGAACGCCATCCACACGGATTTCCGCGCCGAGGATCGGCTTGATGCCGGCCTTTCGCGCCGAGAGCGTGAATTCAACCGCTCCGTGCAAATTGCCAAAATCCGTGAGCCCGACAGCGGAGCAACCGTGCTGCTGCGCCAGCGCCACGATGGCCGCCGGCGAGAGCGTGGAATCGAGAAAGGAGTAATGGCTGCGAATACGCAGCGGGATGTACGGCGAGGATGGAGGATGCGGGATAGAGGATGGGGGATGGCTGACGGATGCTGGACCGCGACCAGTCCATGGTCGCAGCGCGTCTGAATGGGCTCGCGGCTTGGAAATTTCAACGACATCTGCGCGTGCCACCCGCGGCGGTCGGGGACCGACCGCGGTCCGGTCCGCCGCGGGAAGCGTCTCTGCCTGCTCAGATTTCGGACTTCGGACCTCGGTTTTCGGATTTTCCGCGAACGGTTCGCCGGGTTTCGCGCGCAGGGTGAAATCGTGCCCGCGCAGCAGCACCATCGTTCCTTTCGCCCGGCGCAGCTCGTCCACCACCCGGGCGAGACGTTCGCGGGCTTCCTGTTGTTCCGCGTTTCGAGTCAGCGCGAGTTCCGTGCGGAACACGCCTTCATAGACATTCGCGAGTTTCAACGACACCAACCGCAGGCTGACACGGCGTTTCCAGGCGTGCCGCAGCATCGTGCCCAAACGGCCATAGACATCGGTCTCCAGATCGGTCGGCTCGACGAGGCTTTCGCTGGATTGGTCCTCGGCCATGTCGTTGTAGCGGACCTTCACGGTGAGCGTGCGGATGCTTTTGCGTTCCTCGCGCACCTTGGCGAACAGATGGTCGGCCATGCGACGGAGCACGGCTTCGAGATAAGCCTCATCGGTGAGGTCTTGGGCGAACGTCTCCTGCTGGCTGAAGGATTTTTGCGGCTCGCGCGCGGGAATGAGCGGACGCTCGTCCACGCCGTTGGCGAACTGGCGAATCTCGCGCGCCTGACGGCCAAGCAGCAGGTCGAGCAACTCCAGCGGTGTGGCGGCAATGTGTTGGATTTGCGTCAAGCCGGCGGCGTTCAGGCGCTCGGAAGTCTTCGGGCCAACGCCCGGCAGCCATCGGTTCGGCAATGGATGCAGGAACGCAGTTTCTCCGCCGGCTGGTACCTGATGAAACGCGGCGGGCTTGTTGAGTTTGGAAGCGATCTGGCTGACGAGCTTGTTTGAGCCGATGCCTTCGCTGACGGAGATCTTCAACGCCTGCCGGATGGCCTGGCGGATCGTTTGCGCAATTTCGAGGAGCGGCCGGCGATGATTGGCCGTCAGATCAAAGTAGCCCTCGTCAATGGATGTTTGCTCCACGTCTGGCGTGAAATCGTAGGCGTAGGAAAACATCCAGCGCGAGAACCGCTCGTATTGCTCGAAGTCGCCGGGCACGACGATGAGTTTGGGGCAGAGCTTGCGGGCTCGGACGGTGGGCATGGGTGTGTAAACGCCGAACCGCCGCGCCTCGTAGCTGGCACTGGCGATAATGCCACGCTTCTCACCGCCAACTGCCATCGGTTTGCCGCGCAAGCGCGAGTCCGCGGCTTGTTCCACTGAGGCGAAGAAGGCATCGGCATCGAGATGGACGATGTGGCGCAACATCGTTTCGTGATCGTTCTCGTCCTTCGTCCGCGTCCTCGAAAGTCTGCCGAATCGAGCACAAGGACAACTATTTCCGTTTGCGAACCAGCGCGACCATCACGCCTTGAACGACGAGTTCCTGCGCGGGAATCAAATCCGGGTAACGCGGATTTTCGGCCTTCAAATACGGCTTGCCGTTCCGCAGCATGAAGGTTTTCAGCGTGCTTTCGCCGTCAATCAATGCGGCCACCACGTCGCCGGTTTTGGGTTCGGCGCGCGGTTCGATCACCGCCAGATCGCCGGAAACGATGTGTTTGCCCGTCATCGAATCGCCGCGCACCTCCAGCGCGAAGGCCATCGGCGACGGCTTCACCCCGAGGCTTTGGATATCGATTGAAACACAGCCCTTGGCCTCCTGCGTGCGTTCGGTGGCGAAACCGGCGGGGATCGAGCCATAGACGGGGATGTTCGCCACCGGATTGCGCAGCGCCTGCAAGGGTGACACCAGCCGCAAGGCACGGGCCCGACGCGGCTCGTTTTCCAACACCCCCTTCCGCCGCAGGGCGCGGACGTGATCAGCGGCGGCGTTCATGCTGCGAAAGCGGAAGTGCGCCGCGATCTCGCGCAGACTGGGGAACACGCCGCGCTCATGGTGCGTGGCGGCGAGAAAATCCAGGATTTGCTGCTGGCGTTGGGTTAAGTCTGGCATACTGTTCAGATGAACAGTATTTTGCCGACAGCAGATTGTCAATCGTTCACCGCACGAAATCTGCCGGAAGTTTCGAGGTTGAGATGGGACGAGTTGCGGCTTGACGCACGGGCGGTTGCGGGGTGGACTGGAGGGGCGCCGGCGATGGTCGCCGGGAGATCAAACAAAAAGACGGTACTCTTATGGCACAAAAACGGGATAATTCAGCTTGGATCAAAGGTGGCAACGCAACGGTCGCGCCGGCTCAGGGTGCGCAAGGCAAGGCTTGGCGATTGATCTTGCTCGGCGCGCCGGGCGTGGGCAAAGGCACGCAGGCCGACCTGCTCTGCGAACGGCTCAACACGCTCCATCTTTCCACCGGCGATGTCTTCCGCGCTGCCAAGAGTGCTCCGGCCAGCGAACGCACCCCGGCGATCGAACGCGCGCTCGGTTACATGAAGCGCGGCGAACTCGTGCCGGACGACACCGTCATTGACTTGGTCCGCGAGCGGAAAGCTTGTCTCCACGATGCCGCGGGTTTTTTGCTCGACGGTTTTCCGCGCACCGTTGTCCAGTCTGAGGCGCTTCAGCAGTTGATGAAGGCCGAGAACCTGACGCTGACCGGGGTGCTGGACTACGAATTGCCGATGGACGAGGTCATCAAGCGTCTGAGCGGTCGGCGGACCTGTGCCGGGTGCAAAGCGGTGTTTCACGTCGTGACGATGCCGCCGAAGCAGGAAGGCGTATGCGATCATTGCGGCGGGCAACTTTACCAGCGCGAAGATGATCGGCCGGAATCCATCCGCGTACGGCTTGAAGCCTATGCCAACAGCACCTCGCCGTTGACCGATTACTACCGGAAGCTCGGATTGTTGATTCCGATTTCCGCCAATGGCGCGCCGGAGGAAATTTTCCAGCGGACGATGACCGCCTTGCAGGCGAAAGGCTGACCTGAGTGCCGCGCCGAGCGCGGCACTCATGCGGTACATAAGCCGGTGGCAAATCCGGCCCGCTCCGTTGGCAACGGCGGCGGACCGGCGTAGCTTGGTTCGGATAGACGGCGAATGATTGAGCAGACCTTGGTCTTTTGAGCAACATGAGTGCGCAAATCAGCTTCGAGAACTGCCTGGCCTTTCTCAATTGGCAGTGGAACTCCGCCGCGCGGCAATTGGTGGCAGCGAATACCAACGCGCCCCGAACCGTCCTCACGCTTTCCCGCCAAGCCGGATCGGGTGCGCACATGATTGCCGAGAAACTGGCCGCCCGCCTTCAGACCCGGTCTCCCAAAGGGGCGCCGCCGTGGACGGTCTTTGACCGCAATCTCGTCGGGCAAGTGCTGGAGGATCATCACTTGCCCGCGCGGCTTGCTCAGCATGTGCTGGAAGACCGCAGTTCCCAGGTGGAGGACATCATTGACGACTTGTTCGGCATGAAGCCGTCATCTTGGAAACTGGTGGAACAGAGTTCGGAGACCATTCTCCGGCTCGCCAGCCTGGGCAACGTCATCCTCATCGGACGCGGCGCCAATGTGGTGACCGCACGGCTGCCCAACGTCCTTCACGTCCGTCTGGTCGCCCCATTGGAACTGCGGGTGGCCCGCATGCAGAAGTTGCGCGGGTTGACGCGCAAGGCTGCGCTGGGTCTCGTTCGCCGCGAAGACCGCGGACGGGTGCGCTACGTGAAGCAGTATTTCGGGGCCGACACCGAGGACCCGCTGCTCTACCACCTGACCCTTAACACCGGCCTCGTGAGTTGCGACGAGGCAGCGGAAATCATCGCCGATACGATGGCGCGCAAGCCGGTTCGTGCTTAATTGGCATCAGGTTGCCGTTTCGAGTAAACTTGCGCGTGCGGCGCTCCTCTCGATCCACAAGCCGACGTCGTCCCAAGCGCCGCCGGCAGCGAGGCAAGCCGTTCGCCTGGTTGCTCGTGATATTGATCGCGGCCGTTGGGGCGTGGCTCTGGTGGGAGTCCGGAAGACCCGGGCAGCCGGCACCTGCCGTGTTGCCCGCGAAACCCGCGCCCCCGGTTGTCACAAACCTGTTTCCCAAACCGATGGTTGTGGTGACGAGCCAACCCTCCCCACCTAGTTTCACGGGAACGCCACCCATGGTCGCAACCAGTTTCCCACCAGCACAGGTTGTCGTCCAAACCAACTTCGTCGTTCCGCTGGCCGTGGATGGCTTTCCGCGGCCGCCTCGCGATGTGCTCGAGGCACAGATTGCGCTCACGCGACGCGCGCTTTCGTCGGGCTCGCTTGATGGTGTCTTGGGTTCGCAGACGCGCGCGGCGCTGCGGGCCTTTCAGCAGCGCGAAGGTCTCGCCGAGACCGGTGCGCTGGATGCCGACACGCGGGCGGCCCTTCTCCTCGATGGTCCGCCTCTCGTCAATTGCGCAATCACGCCGGAGGATCTCGCCAGGATTCAACCCCTCAGTGCCACTTGGCTGGGCAAGTCCCAGCAGACTGCGCTCGACTACGAGACGATTCTCGAGCTCGTCGCCGAGCAAAGCCATGCATCCCCCAACCTGATTCGCCGGCTGAACTCGGAAGTGGACTGGGCGAGCGTTGCGCCGGGTTTGGAAGTCCGGGTGCCAGCAGTGGCGTATCCCGTGCCGGTGGGGAAATCTGGCTTCGCGGTTATCACGCTGGGCGCGAAGACCCTTCAAGTTTTCGACGCTGGAACGAATTTGATGGCGCATTTTCCTTGCAGCATCGCCGCCCGCGTGGAGAAACGGCCGGTGGGCGAATTGCACATTGTCGCCATCGCCGAGAATCCAAACTACACGTTCAACCCGGAGGTGTTTCCGGAATCGGCAGAGGCCCGTGAATTGGGGCGGAAGCTGATCTTGCCGCCCGGCCCGAACAACCCGGTCGGGGTGGCGTGGGTGAGCCTCGACCGACCTGGCTACGGCATTCACGGCACGCCCAGCCCGGAACAAGTGGGGCGCACGGAATCGCACGGCTGTTTTCGGTTGGCCAACTGGAATGCCGAGTACTTCCTGAAGCTCGCCTGGGTCGGGATGCCAGTATATGTCGAGCCGTGACGCTCCGCGGCCGTACCGGGCTTCGCCGCTTGTCCCACGGGCGAACGCCAAGGGGTTTCAAGTCGCCCCCCGCGACCCGCCGGCTGCGGGTGAGAAACCCGCGCCCCTATGTGCGCCGGTAAACCAGGAACAGCTCCTCGCCGTGGCGCTTGAGGTTGTGCAGCTCGAACCGTCGGGCCAGCGCAAGGTTCGCGAAGCCGATGCCTTCAGCGATGGTCGGGGCATCTCGCCCGCCGAGAATCAACGGGCAGAGGGTGAGGTGGAGTTCATCCACAAGGTCGGCGCGGAACATCGCGTCGTTCAAGTCGCCGCCGCCTTCGCAGACCAGCCGCTCCACTGAGTGCTCCTCGCGCAGCCAGCGCAGCGCTCGGCGCAAATCCACTTCCTGCTCGCCGCAAACCCGCACCTCATCCGCCACGGCAACCAGCCGCTTCAGTTTCGTCGTCGAAGCCCGACGGCAAGTGAGGACGATGATTGGCGAGAAGCGGTGTAGGAAGATCTCCGCCTTGGGATTGACCGTGCCGGAGCCGCTGACGATGACGCGGAGGTTGTATTCAGCGAGGCCGCTGCTGCGGCGCAACTTGCGGAACTTCGCTCCGCCTGGTCCCAGGTTGATGGCGTTCAAATCCACCGTGCGGGCACCAGCCATGACAGCATCTGCCGTAGCGCGCAGTGCGAGCAAATGTTCGTGGTCCCTTGTGCTTCCGAACGACGACACGGCGTGGTTGGCCGTGGCGATTTTGCCGTCCACCGTCATTGCCATGTTGATCACAACGAACGGGCGTTTTGCCTTCGGCACTTTTGGTTTCACCGTCATACAATGAGCATCGCGTCGCCGTAACTGAAGAACCGGTAGCGTTCGCGAATGGCTTCAGCGTACGCGCTCAGGATCGTCCCGCGCCCCTGCATGCCGCCGGGCGCCGCGAACGCGCTCACGAGCATGAGCAGGGTGGAGCAGGGGAGGTGAAAGTTCGTGACCAGCGCATCCACAACCCGGAAGCGAAACGGCGGATGAATGAAGATGCGCGTCCGGCCCTGGGTTGGGATGATGCCCCCATCATATTGCCCGGCCACGCTCTCCAGAACCCGCACACTGGTGGTGCCGACAGCGACAACGCGGCGTCCGGCGGTTTTCGCGGCTCGGATGGTGGCCGCGGTTGCTGCGCTCAGGCTGAACCACTCCTCGTGCATGACGTGTTCCGCAAGGTCATCCACACGCACCGGGGCGAACGTGCCGAGCCCAACATGCAACGTAACGAAACACACCTGTACCCCTTGGGCGCGGATCGTGTTCAGCAGTGCCTCGGTGAAATGCAGCCCCGCCGTCGGCGCGGCGGCGGAGCCGGCCTGGTCGGCAAAGACCGTTTGGTAACGCGTCTTGTCTTCGAGACCCTTGCCCGCGTCGCTTCGCTCGATGTAGGGCGGCAACCGCATATCGCCCAGGGCATCCAGTTCGCGAGCGAGGTCGGGCGTTCCTACGAAACGCCGGCGATGGCGGAAGCCATAGCCCTTGTCCAGCACCTCAGCCTGAATCGGGCTCGGCCGGCCATCAAGGCGGCGCAGGATGATCTTTGATCCGACCCGCGCTCGCTTGCCGGGCCGAACCAGCGCCCACCAATCGTTGGGCGCGTTTTCCTCCAGCAACAGCACCTCGAAGGCGCCGCCCGTGCGAGCGTTTGTGCCGTGCAAGCGTGCGGGGATTACGCGTGTGTTGTTGAGCACGAGGACATCGCCCGCGTCCAAGTGGTTCGGCAAATCCGAGAAGACGCCGTGCGCCAGGCGTCCCCCGTCGCGGCGTAGCAAGAGCAGGCGCGACTGGTCGCGTTGTGGCGCAGGACGCTGGGCGATCAGCTCCTGTGGCAGGTCGAAGTTGAAATCCACCGTGCGCATGGCGGCGGCAACGTAGCAGGCTGGTGGTCCGGCTGAAATCAGAAAGCGGACATGCGAAGATCGCCGATTCGCGGCGCGACATTGAACCTTGAACTTTGGCCGGTGAACCTCGAACTTCAATCTCGGTTATGGATAAAGAAAAAGTCGCCGAAGTGCTGGTGGAGATTGGCACGTTGCTCGAGTTGAAGGGCGAGAACCCGTTCAAGACGCGGGCCTACCTGAACGCGGCTCGCACGCTCGAGAATCTGGCTGAGCCGATCGAGAAGATCGTCGCGGAGCAGCGCCTCGGCGACATCAAAGGTATCGGCGACGCGCTCCAGCAGAAGATCGCGGAACTTGTCACGACCGGCAAGCTGGCTTACTACGAGGAACTCAAAGCATCCATCCCGGCGGGATTGCTGGAGATGCTGGAGATTTCAGGCCTGGGGCCAAAGAAAGTTCAGGCGCTGCGACAGAAGCTTGGCATTGAGTCGGTCGAGGCACTGGAGACGGCGTGCCAGGAAGGTAAGGTGGCGGAACTGCCCGGTTTCGGCGAGAAGACGCAGGCGAACTTGCTGGAAGGCATTGAGCGGCGACGGCTTTACGCTTCGAAGCATCTACTGAGTGTGGCGCTGACGGCGGCGGAGCCGCTGCTGGAGGAACTGCGCTCGCATCCCGCCGTGATTCGCTGTAGCGCGGCAGGTAGCTTGCGGCGGAGCAAGGAGATCATTGGCGACATTGACCTGCTGGCGTCGTCGAAGCAACCGACGGAGGTGATCGGGTTCTTCGCCCGACAGCCCGGAATCATCAAGGTCCTGGCCCAAGGCGATACGAAGGCGAGCGTCATTCTGGAGGGCGGCATTCAGGCGGACCTGCGAGTAGTGAGCGATGCAGAGTTTCCGTTTGCACTGATGTATTTCACCGGCAGTAAGGAGCACAATATCGTGATGCGCCAGCGCGCCATTGCCCGGGGATTGCGGCTCAACGAATACGGCTTGTTCCGATCCGCAGAAGAGACCCGCGATCCGAAGCTGCTCGTGGCGTGTCAGGACGAGGCGGCGGTGTTTGCGGAGCTGGACCTTGCCTTCGTGCCGCCGGAATTGCGCGAGGATCATGGTGAGTTTGCCGCAGCGGAGCGGGGAGATCTGCCGCGTCTCATCGAGTGGACGGATTTGCGTGGTTCGTGGCACAACCATTCGACCTGGAGCGCCGGCCACAACACGCTGGATGAAATTGCCGTGGATGCGCAGGCCCTCGGGCTGGAGTATTGGGCGATCACGGACCACTCGAAGTCATCGTTTCAGGCAAATGGTTTGGATGCCGATCGCCTGCGTGCGCAGATCAAGGAGATCAAAGCCCTGAATCAACGGCTTGCGGACAGTGGTACCGACTTTCGCCTGCTCACCGGTACGGAGGTGGACATTCTGCGTGACCGCCTGGATTTCGATGATGATCTGCTGGCGGAGCTCGACGTGGTGATCGCGAGTCTGCATGTCCCCGCAAACAGTGAAGCCGAAAACACGAAACGTCTGATCCGGGCCGCGGAGAACCCGTTCGTCCACACGCTTGGCCACCTGACCGGTCGTCTGCTCCTGGCCCGCGAGCCGTATCCGGTGAACCAGCAGGCCGTGATTGACGCTTGCGCCGCGACGGGCACCTGGATCGAGTTGAATTGCAATCCGCACCGGTTTGATCTGGATTGGCGGCAGTGGTTTTACGCCCGCGGCAAAGGGGTGAAATGCCTCATTAACCCGGACGCGCATCGTCGCGAGCACTCCGGCTACCTGCGGCTTGGCGTGGCCGTGGCTCGAAAAGGCGGGCTCACCAAGACCGATGTGATGAACACGCTGCCGTTGGACCGGCTGCGGAAGGAACTGGCGAAGAAGCGCCAACCGTTTCCGCCGGCCTCCCGATAACTCACCCGCACATCGGAGATTTCGCTGTTCCGAATCTCCTGTTGACGCCGGAACCGGTTCTGCTACAAATGCCTGCGTCTGATCAAAACAGAACAGTGATGGTGTCATGATGACAGATTGTCAGTCAGAAGAAAGCGAGCAAGACATTCAGTGAACCTGCCGGTGCAAGTCCTCCCACTCCGTTTCGTTTGTTGAGCAGACTTCCAAGTTATGAATCCCACCCGACTGTTTGTTGGAAACTTGGCCTACCAGACCGCGGAGAGTGATCTTCAAGATTACTTTGCGCAAGCGGGCGTCGTTACCTCAGTGAACGTGATGTTCGACAAGGTGACCGGTAAATCCCGCGGGTTTGCCTTCGTCGAGTTTGCCAACGCGGAGGAAGCCGCCCGCGCCGTGGAGCAGTTCCACAACCAGGAATTCCAGGGCCGCGCGCTGACAGTGAATATCGCCCGTCCGCGTGAAGACCGGGCCCCCCGTTGGAGCGGTCAACGGAGTGAACGCGACGGCGCACGTTAGCTCTCCACTCCACTTGATTGCGGCCGGCCGAGGGGGTCGGCATCCCCGGCCGGCTTTTTTGTTGCGCGACCGGTTCGACGGCGATCGGCTGTGGGCTTTGGTAGGCCTGTCGCTCTGGTGGGCGCTCGTGCTTTGCCTGCACTCGCGGCTTGGCTCGACGTTTCCGCGCGTTGCGCTAGTTTGGCGGCCGGTCTATGCAGCCGGCTGACTCTTCGCCCACTCCTGAATCCGCTTCGCCCCCGAATGCGGCGCACGATGCCTATGCGGTATTGCGCAACCGCGAATATGTGCTCTACCTGATCGGACGGTTGGTGTCGGTCTTTGGTCAGCAAATGCTGGTGGTGGCGGTGGGGTGGGAGCTTTACGAGCGCACGCACTCGGCGATGG
>CAYJNU010000192.1:0-2047 GCA_964371005.1 uncultured Verrucomicrobiota bacterium
AAGCAGAAGCTGTGGATGGTGCCGATGTGCGCGGTGTCGAACAATGCAAGTTGTTCGGCCCAGCGGGCATCGCCGGGATGGCGCGCCTGTTCCTCGGTGAGGCGTGTACGGAGGCGTTGTCGAAGCTCTGCGGCCGCTGCCTCGGTGAAGGTCACGACGAGAAAATCGCAGACTGCCGGGGGCGGCTGTTCGGCGAGCAGAGTGTCGAGCAACCGCTCGACCAGCGTGCTGGTCTTGCCGCTGCCCGCACCAGCCATGACAAGCACGTTGCCGCGCGCGCGGACGGCTCTGAGTTGCGCTGCCGTGAGGCTCATTCTTGGTTCCGTGAGCCGCCCGCAGCCGCCAGACGTCCTGTTGCGCGCCGCTCATCTGGGCCGCGAATTTAGCGGGTCGGCCTCGCAAACGCGATAGAAACCGCCGCCAAACCGGGCGCTCCCTTCTTTGAGCGCTGGCGGCGGATTCTTGCACCGACGCGTTTGTGTGCCGACCCGCGTTCGCGGCCTCGCGCAAGGAATTCGGGAAGGAAGCCAGCGCGGGTGGGATGTGGAGAAGGGAGAAGGACGATTCCGGAAGAGAATCCGCCCAGGAGTAATTTCGCACTGTGAACCCCTGAACCTGATCGGATGGCGGGCGTCAGTCGTCGGGCGCCGCGTGGCCGTAGTGAAAAGCTGTTCTGCGGGTTCAGCGTATTTGGCGGTTCGGCTGCGCCGGGCCTGGTCGGCTCAGCAATACTCGCGGTCGCGGGTGATCGTCGGCTTGGCGTGGTCCGTGTCGAGCGCGAGGCATTTCTTCGGGCAGAGTTCGACGCAATAGCCGCAGTTGATGCAGCGGAGGCGGTCAATGGCCCAGCGGAGTTTGGCCCGACTTACCACCAGCGCCCCGGTGGGACATTTCTTGGCGCAGACGGTGCAGAAGACACAGTTGTCGCGGGTAAAGATCAGCTTGCCGCGGGATTTGTCGAGGGCCTTGCGCGGCTCGAAGGGATAGCGGGTCGTCGGCGGCTTGGTCAGTGCCCATTTCAGGGCCAGCTTGGTCATCTCGAAGTAGGCCATATCACTGGGGAAAAGTGGAAAGCAGAAAACAGAAAGCAGAAATGGATTCCTGATTTCGGCATCTTGCTTTCAGTTGTGGTTTTGGGGCCATGTTACCTCTCGGTGCAACTGATGCAGGGGTCAATCGTGAGCACGATCATCGGCACGTCGGCCAGGTCGCAGCCTTTCAGCAGCGAGAGCATGGCGGGGATGTTCGCAAACGTCGGCGTGCGCACACGGAAGCGCTGGAGATTCTTCGCCCCGGTGGCTTTCAAGTGGTAAACCACCTCGCCGCGCGGTTGCTCGGTGCGCGTGATGATCTCCCCGGTGGGATTGCCGGCCACCTTGACCGCGATTTCGCCTTCCGGAATTCTCGCGAGCGCCTGCCGGATGATGTCCACGGATTGGAACAATTCCCCGCACCGCACGGCGCAACGCGCGTAGGAATCCCCCTCGGGACGCGTGACGGGCTCCACCGGGATGGCATCAAAGGCCGCGTAAGCCAGCGTGCGCATGTCCTGGGCGACGCCGCTGGCGCGCAGCATCGGACCGACGCACCCGAAGTCGTAGGCGGCTTGTTTGGGGAGCACCCCCACACCGCAGAGGCGATCCTTCACCGAGCTGTCATCGAGGAACACCCGGGTAATCTCGCGCATGTCCTTTTCGATGCCGTCCATCTCTTTGAGCAAATGCCTGATGGTTTCGGCGTCCATGTCGCGCCGAACCCCGCCGACCTTGCACGAGCCGAAGATGACGCGCCCGCCGGTGGTGGCTTCGATGATATTGAGCACCCGCTCACGCACGCGCCAGGAGTGCATGAAGAGACTCTCGAAACCCATGCCATCGGCCATCAGCCCGAGCCACAGCAGGTGGCTGTGAATGCGTGAAAGTTCGCCCCAGACGGTGCGCAGGTAGCGCGCGCGCGGCGGCACGGCGACGTTCATGAGGGTTTCGATCGCCTGGCAATAGGTCTGGCCGTGAATGAAGCTGCAGATGCCACAGATGCGCTCCGCGAC
>CAYJNU010000192.1:2057-14236 GCA_964371005.1 uncultured Verrucomicrobiota bacterium
TCGACGTAGTCCTTCTTCTCGGCGAGCTTCTCGAGGCCGCGATGGACGAAGCCGATGGATGGACGCGCTTCGATCACCTTCTCGTCCTCGACGACGAGTTCGAGATGGAGGGGCTCCGGCAGAACCGGATGTTGCGGGCCGAATGGAATGGTGGTGCGGGCCATAGGGCGTGCTATTTCGCGGCGGCGGTTTGAGCGGCTGGGGCTGGCGCGGCGGCGGTCGCCGGTTGGGGTGGAGTTGGCGCAGTAGTCTTGCGCGTGGCGAAGGGGAACTTGACCGTCGTTTTGTAGAGGTTGCCGCCGAAGTCCACGTTCATGCCTTCAACCTTCACCCGAAAGAGATCGTGGATTTCGTTTTCGTAAAGGAACGCCGAGCCGTAAAGCGCGCTGATGCTCGGCAGCCGGAGGTCGCTGGCAGGCACGGATACGCGGAGGTGGGTCATGCGGCTCTCCAGGTCGAAGCTGTAGGTGACTTCCACTTCCTCGGCCAACTGGGTGGCGCTGAGCTGCACGAGGCGGAAGCCCCCGGCCTTCAAAGCGCGCACGCGCTCGGCCAGCAGTTCGGCGGGGATGGTTTCGATGGTCAGTTCCTGGCTCATTGGCAGATTTTTTCGAGATAGACCCAATTGATGTTGGGCGAGAGCGGTTCGGTCTTGTATTCCTTGAAGCCCAGCTTGCGAAGCTGGTAGAGGTTGCGCTCGCTCTTGTGGCCGGTGCGGGCCTGAAAGCGTTTCGCCTCCGGGAAGGTTTTCATGATTTCCTCCAGCAAACGCCGGCCAATGCCGCGTCCCCGGAAATACGGATGCACCAACTGCCGCCACAGGAACACCGTCTCGTTCGTGCCCCAGCCGCGGACGGAGCCGATGATCTTCCCATTCACGACGGCCTTAAGGAAAATGGGGTTGTCGGTCCGGTCGAAGTCTGCCTCCATTTCCTTGAGGGTCTGCTGCAGTGCCGGCAGGCTTTCGTCACCGTAGATTTCCGCCTCGCTCTGGTAGGCGGTTTTTTGCAGGGCGAGGATTTCGGACGCGTCGCGCCGATCGGCGCGGAGGTAGAGTGCCTTGTCAAGGCTGTGGGCGATGGCCGTCATCTCGGCATGCTTGCGTTCCAACACACCCAACCCCTGCACGACGCCATCAATGATCGCTTCCGGCCGCGCCGCGCAACCGGGCACATAGACATCCACGGGGATGACGCTGTCCACGCCGCCGGAGATGTTGTAGCACTCGGCGAAGATGCCGCCGCTGGCGGCGCAGGCGCCGATGGCGACAACAACCTTGGGTTCGGGCAACTGGTGGTAGATGTTGCGGACGACGTCGCGGCTCTGTTCATTCACGGCGCCGGTGACGAGGAAGATGTCGGCGTGTTTCGGATTGCCGGTGTTGACCACGCCGAGGCGTTCGACGTCGAAGATCGGGGTCAGGCAGGCCAGCACCTCGATGTCACAGCCGTTACAGCTCGAGGCGTCGTAATGGATGATCCAGGGCGATTTTGAAAAGCTGGGCATGGGTCAGTTCCTCGGCGCAGATTCTGGGGCATTGTGCAGCCCGGCGGCGGCTCCGGGAGCAACCAGTGCGGTCACGGGTTTCGCCTCGGCGCCGCTGGGCGGAAGCGCTGGTTTCGAGGACAGAAGCGAGAGCGCGACCAAATTGCCAAACCCCAGCACGGCGGCCACCAGCCACGCGCTCCGCAAGGCGGTCTGCCACTTGAGCCGGGCGAACACGTTGTCCACGAGAATCACAAAGAGGAACACGAGCAACGCCATCGCGACGCCCAGCACCGGCATCGAGGCGAAGAAGAGGTAAACCCAGCCCAGCAGGAACACGTTCTCGTACCAGTGCGCGATTTCGATCAGGGCCAACGTCCGCCCAGAGAACTCCGTAGTGATGCCCCGCACCAGTTCCTGGTGAGCATGGTGCGAGCAGGACAGGTCGAACGGTGATTTGCGAAACTTGATCTCCAGCGTGTAGAGGAAACCGATGAACATGAAAGGTAGCGTCAACACCAGCAAGGTTGGATGACTGGCGATGACGTCCACCTTGAAACTCTTCGTGACCATGTACATCCCGATGGCCGTGAGCAACACCATCGGCTCGTAGGCCATCATCTGGATCAACTCGCGCTCGGCGCCGATGAAGCTATAGGGCGAACTGGCCTTGTAGGCGCCCAGGATGAGAAAGATCGCCGCCAAGGTCAGCGCGAAGATCACCAGCAACAGGTCCGAGCCGCCGAAGAACAGCGCGCCCGTGAAGATGACGAAGAGGAAAAAGAAAAAGATGTAGTAGTTCTGCGAGCGGCGGACGACGACGTTCTCCTTGTGCCAGAGCTTCAACACGTCGAAGAACGGCTGGAGAATGGGCGGACCCACGCGCGCTTGCATGCGGGCCGAGATGATGCGGTCCAAGCCCGCCAGTAACCCGCCGATGACCGGCGCGGCAACCAGGAAGATGAGAACGCGAATCCAGGGGTTCATAATGCAATCATAAGCATCAGCGCCAGGAGGGCCGTGCCGCCGATCACGCCCCAGCGCAGGAGCGCGGCTTCGTTGAAGCAGTCATGGAGGTAGTAGTTACCGATGGCGACGGTTTCGACCTTGTTGGCCATGCTGACGAAGTGAACGCTGTCGTGCGCGTTGGCGCCGCCCAAGTAGGCGTCGGTGACACGCACGCCGTGCCCGTAGTTGATGAACGCCAGCGGGAACAGCACCAGCAAGCCGATCATAATCGTCATGATGAGGATGTTGTCCTGGCCGAGCGACGCGACGTGGCCGTAAATGCCATACACGTAAGGCTCGATGAGCCGCGAGGAAATCAGCGGGAACAGCAAACATGCGAGGAACGTGATCACGGCCAGGCCGTGGAGGGCGATTGACTCGCCCAGCTCCAGTTCCTTCTGGATGCGCGGTTTTGGCGTCACGACCTGGAGCAGTTTGCCCATCCACTTCACCCAGAAGAACAGCGTCGCCGCGCTGCCGAAGACGATGAAGACCGAGAGCAGCGGGCTGGCGTCCACCACGGCTTTGAGCACCGCCCACTTGCTGATCAACATGCCGAACGGCGCGAGGAACATGCCCGCCATGCCGATTTGCATCATCACCGAAACGCGCGGCATGGTGACAATCAACCCCGACATGGCTTCGATGTCCCGGCTGTGCAGCTTGTGCTCGACGACGCCCACGCAGAGGAACAGCAGACACTTGCCCACCGCATGGAAGATGATCAAAAGCACACCCGCCCAAACGGCTTCCGCTGTCCCGATACCGGCGCACAGGACAATCAAGCCGAGGTTCGCGATGGTGGACCAAGCCAGCACCCGCTTGGCGTCGCTCGCCGTGATTGCCGCAAAAGAGGCCGCCAAAAACGTCACCCCGCCAACCAGCGCCACCATCAAACCCACGTTCGTCCCCGTGATGACCGGCGACATGCGCAGGACGAGATAAACGCCCGCCTTCACCATCGTGCTGGAGTGCAGCAACGCCGACACAGGCGTGGGAGCGACCATCGCTCCCAGCAGCCAGCTTGAGAATGGCAGTTGGGCGGACTTGGTGATGCCCGCAAAGCAGAGCAGCGCCGCCGGCAGGAGCAGCATGCCAGATTTCGCCTTCAAGAACGCTTGCAGCTCGATGCCACCGGTTTGCTTGAACAGCGCCACGATGGCGAACGCGAACGCCAGCCCACCCGCGAGGTTCATCACCAGCGCCCGCAGCGCGTTGCGTTTGGCTTCCGCCGTTTGCGTGTAGCCGATCAGGAGGAACGAGCACAGCGTGGTGATTTCCCAGAACAGGAAGAGCCAGATCAGGTTGTTGGCGAAGATCAGGCCGAACATCGCGCCCAGGAAAATGAAGAGCTGCGCGAAAAAGAAAGGACGCCGATCCGGCACGTCGGCGTGGGCGTGCTCGTGGTACTCGCGCATGTAGCCGAGCGCATAGATGCAAATGCTGCCGCCCACGATGCCGTTGATGAGCGCCATGATAACGGTGAACTTGTCCACAAAAAGGTTATTGACCGTTTCCAGATGCACGCCCTGCGTTAGTTCGAACCACAGCATTAACGCCCCTTGCGCTAACGCCAGAGCCACAATGATCCAGTGCTTGGCTCGAACCCCGACCCAGATGAAGAACAAGCCCATAAGGACTTCCACAGCCAGGATGCCAAGGTTGGTCGCGTGGAGGTTGAGCGGGAACGACCCCAAATCGAACGGCGCGGGCCGCAAGGCCAGCGCCAGCGAACCTGCGCAAACGGCCAGAACCACGCCGGTCACGAGAACCCGGCGGACGGTGTCCGACCGCACGAAGCGCAGGCCAGCGCCAGCGATGAACGGCACCAAGATGAGAGCCAAAACAAGCGTCATGGTAAAAGGAGAACCTCAGCTCCGATGTGCGCGACCGGCAGCGTCCGGGAGGAGGATGCCCCTCCCGTCCAGAAGTCGGTCCCCGACTTCATTCTGTTTGCCGTCATATCCATTTTCCCAGTTTGGTCGTGGCCGTTGTGATGAACACGGCGACCATCAACCCATGCCCGCTTTCTAATGTGCCAAAAAGGAAAGTGGCGGGCATCACGTCCATTGCCAAAGGGCAACCACGATTTGCCATCTGAGACTTCACCGGTAGGGCAGCCGGGGTTCAACCACCGGACATCCTCGCCAGGCGGGAAACGACTTCGGACGGGTTCGGGCAGCAAAAATCGTGGCTCGGAATGGACGCAATGCGAATCCCGCGTGAGCCTGCCTGGCGAACCCGCCAAGATGACCAGTCGTGGCGGCACTTGACGGAAATTGTGGTTTCTTTGTGTCATGTTCCTTTCGCCCCCACATCGGCAGCAGGCTGGAATTGCATCTGGCAGGTCTGTCGTTCGTCTTTGCTGGAACTCTGAATGTGACTCTTCTATCGTCGTCGCCGTGATGCGCGATCCCAAACCAGCCGGCAGGACTGCTCTTCTGATCATCGGTTACGGGAACACCCTGCGCCGCGATGACGGTGTTGGCCCTAGAGTCGCCGAGGCTGTCGCAGTGTTGAGCTTGCCGGGCGTGCTCACGTTGGCCTGTCCGCAACTCACGCCTGAGCTCGCGGAGCCGATCTCCCAGGCGCGCCTCGTCGTCTTCGTGGACGCCGCCGTGGACACACCCCGCGAGGTGCAGCTTCGTCCGTTGGTGCCCGCCGAGTCCTGCCAAATCATGGCCCACGCCGCCGACCCACAAACGATGCTGGCACTGGCCCGCGATCTGTTTGGCCACGCACCGCAGGCCTGGTGGCTCACGATTCCGGCGCAAGATCTGGGCTTCGGCGAAGACCTGTCCACGACGGCTCAGGCGGGCTTTGAGACCGCGCTTGATCGGATTCGCGCGCTGGCTTCACGCCCGGCAGGCGACTGAGCGCACCACGGCTTGACTGGCGCGCCCGGACTCACTTCCTCATCGAGCTGATCGGTTTCTTCTCGTTGGCGCACGCCGCGCGTCTTCACCAATCAGCCATCCGCACCCGAGGGATTGCCGGTTCTTGTCCATCGAATCACTTCCCAGAGGCAATAAATGGCCAGACTTTGCCAATGCGTGGGAAGTAGATTGCATTTGAATGAGTTTTGATCGGCCCAGTGCAAATACTGATGGGTTTATGAGGTGCTTATGATGGAAATCAAGCGCACGATCAAGTACGAAGCCGACCGGGTCAGAGGGTTCTCGAAAGAAATCATGAGCGTGTCCGGCTGTGAGCAGCTTCAGAGCTGCATCCAGTGTGGCACATGCTCCGGCACCTGCCCGCTGAGCATCTACATGGACTTTTCCCCGCGGCAGGTCATGGCACTGGTGCGTGCCGACTTCAAGAACGAGGTGCTCACCAGCAAGACGGTTTGGCTCTGCGCCTCGTGTTATGCCTGCACGGTCGAGTGCCCACGCCAGATTCGCATCACCGACATCATGTACGCCTTGAAACAACGGGCCATCAAGGACCAC
This sequence comes from uncultured Verrucomicrobiota bacterium, assembly GCA_964371005.1. Classification (GTDB taxonomy): domain Bacteria; phylum Verrucomicrobiota; class Verrucomicrobiia; order Limisphaerales; family MWDV01; genus MWDV01. The sequence continues at coordinate 8,003 of CAYJNU010000192.1, forward strand.
ATTTATCCGAAGCACTTCCCGATTCCCATTTTGGCGAAGGAGTTTTCCAAAATGGTTTCCTGCAAGGGCCGCATCACGGAGACGCTGCTGGTGATGCGTTTGTTCCTCAAGGCCAACTGGCGCGCGGTGTTCAGTTCGTGGCGGCTGGGGTTGGGCTTGATTCGCACGGGGCGCTTCGTCCTGCGGGCCGAGCACATTGAGCGCCGCAGCGAACTGGCCGCCATGCTCGCCGCGGCCGGCAATGGCAACGGCAAACCCAAGGCACTCCGATGAAATACACCTACTTTCCCGGCTGTTCGCTTAAGGGCTTGGGCCGCGCTTACGAGGAATCGCTCTTGCCCGTGATGAAACACCTCGGCGTGGAAATCCAGGAGTTGGACGATTGGAACTGCTGCGGGGCCACCGCTTACATGTCGGTGGACGAAGCCAAGGCCGGCGTCCTCGCCGCCCGCAACCTCGCCATCGCCGAGAAGACCGGCCCATACGATCTGCTGGCACCGTGCAGTGCCTGCTATCTCGTGCTCAACAAAACGAAGCACAACATCACCGACTTCCCCGACATTCGCGACAGCGTCCACCGCGCGCTCAACAGCGCGCATCTCACCTACACCGGCATCACCAAAGTCCGCCACCCCCTCGACGTACTCATTCACGACGTCGGTCTGGATGTCATCAAGGAAAAGGTCGTGCGTCCGTTGAAAGGCTTAAAAGTCGCGCCGTACTACGGCTGCCAAGTGGTACGCCCCTATTCCACTTTCGATGACGCGTGGAACCCCACGACCATGGATCGGCTGCTGGCGACGTTGGGCGCGGAGGTGGTCAATTACCCACTCAAGACGAAATGCTGCGGCGGCAGCCTCACGGGCACGGTGCCGGAAGCGGGGTTGCGCATGACGTACATCCTGCTCAAAGAAGCCGTCCGGCGGGGCGCGGACGTGATCACGACGATCTGCCCGCTCTGCCAGTTCAACCTCGACGCGTATCACGACCAGATTGACCGGCGTTGGGAGCCCACCCGTATCGCGACGGTCTATTTCACCCAGTTGATGGGGCTGGCGTTCGGCCTTCCCGCCGAACAACTCGGGTTGAAGCGCAACTTCGTTCCCATGAAACCGTTGCCCGCCGAACCCATCCCGGCACGAGCCTGAATACGCTTTTCCCATGAACACCCACAGCAAGAATGGCGACGTTCGCATCGGCTTCTATGTTTGCCACTGCGGCAGCAACATCGCCGCCATGGTGGATTGCCCCGGCGTTGCGCAATACGTCAGCAAGCTCCCGGGCGTGGTCGTGTCGCGCGACTACAAATACATGTGTTCCGACCCGGGCCAGGAATTGATCCAGCAGGACATCAAGGAACATCAGCTCAACCGCATCGTGGTCGCCTCCTGCTCGCCGCTGTTGCACGAACACACCTTCCGCAACGCCGTAGCTGGAGCCGGTCTGAATCCGTTCTATTTCCAGATGGTCAACATTCGCGAGCATGACTCGTGGGTGCATTCCGACCGCGCTGCTGCCACCGACAAGGCCAAGGCGCTGGCCCACGCGGCCATCCGGCGCGTGCGTTTTCACAAGGCGCTGGAACCCACCCGCGTCAACATCAACCCGGACACCCTCATCGTCGGCGGCGGTATCTCGGGCATTCACGCAGCGCTGTTGCTGGCGAACGCCGGGAAGAAGGTCACGCTGGTCGAACGCGAGCCAAGCATCGGCGGCCACATGGCGCAACTGGACAAGACCTTCCCCACGCTCGATTGCTCGGCCTGCATCCTCACGCCGAAGATGTCTGCCGTCCGCTCCCATCCGAACATCACGCTCTGGACCTATTCCGAAGTCGCGAAAGTGGACGGCTACGTAGGCAACTTCACCGTCACCGTGAAGCGCAAACCGCGCTACATTGACGAGGAACTGTGCATCGGCTGCCAGGAATGCATCAAGGCCTGCGTGTTCAAAGAGCCCAAGTTCGCGGATGAATTCAACGTGGGCCTGGGCAAGCGCAAGCCTATTTACATCCCCTTCCCGCAAGCCGTGCCGCAGGTGGTGGTCATTGACCCGGAGCGTTGCATCCAAGTCAAGACCGGCAAGTGCAAACAGACCTGCGTCGAGGCTTGCGCCGACCGGCAGGCGATTGATTTCACGCAAAAGGAGGAACTGGTCGAAATCAACGTCGGCAACATCATCGTGGCGACCGGCTACAAGCTCTTCGACGCCACACGCATTCCGCAATACGGCTACGGGCGTTACCCGAATGTGTTCACTTCACTGGAACTGGAGCGCCTGGTCAACAGCAGCGGCCCGACCACGGGCGAGATTCTGTTGCGCAACGGGCAGCATCCCAAGTCCGTCGGGTTCGTTCTTTGTGTCGGCTCGCGCGACCTGAAAACCAACCGCTGGTGTTCGCGCACCTGTTGCATGCACTCGATGAAGCTCGCCCAGCTCATCCGCGAACACACCGACGCCGACGTGACGATTTTCTACATGGACATCCGCGCCCCAGGGAAAGGTTGCGAGGAGTTCTATGACAAGTCACTCCGCGATGGCATCCAGTTCGTGCGCGGGCGTGTGGCCGAAGTGACCGACTGGGCGCTCTCGCCGGAAGAGGAGGACAAGCTCGTCATCCGTGTCGAGGATACGCTCGCCGGCTTCGTGCGGCGCATCCCCGTGGACATGATCGTGCTGGCGACCGGCATGGAGCCGCAGGCGGACGCCCAGGACGTGCGGCGCATGCTGAACATGAGTTGCGGTTCGGAAGGTTGGTTCCTCGAGCGCCATCCGAAGCTTGCGCCCGTGGCCACGTTCACCGACGGCATTTTCATCGCTGGCTGTTGCCAGGGGCCAAAGGACATCCCGGACAGCATTGCGCAGGCGGGCGCGGCGGCAGCGGAAGCACTGTCGCTGATTGACAAAGGTTACATCGAGCAGGAGCCGAACACAGCTTACATCGAGGAAGCCGATTGCTCCGGCTGCAAATCGTGCATCCCGCTGTGCCCCTACACCGCGATTCTGTTCGACGAGAGCAAGAAGAAGGCAATCATCAATGCCGCGTTGTGCAAAGGTTGCGGCACCTGCGTGGCTGCTTGCCCAAGCGGCTCGATCCGACAGAACCTGTTCGAAGACGAGGAGATCTTCAGTGAGATCGAAGGAGTCTTGTCCTATGCCTGATCCGAATTGGCAACCCCGCATCGTCGCGTTCTTCTGCAACTGGTGTACCTACACCGCCGCCGACCTCGCGGGCGTTTCGCGGCTTAAATATGCGCCCAACGTCCGCGTCATCCGCCTCATGTGCTCGGGTCGCGTGGACCCGCAGTTCATCCTCGACGCCCTCGCACGCGGCGCGGACGGCGTGCTCATCGGCGGCTGCCATTTGGGCGACTGCCACTACGTCGAAGGCAACTACAAGACCATGCGTCGTTTTCAAATGCTCAAGCGCATGCTTGCGGACATGGGCATCGAAGACCAGCGCGTCCGCATGGAGTGGATTTCCGCGTCGGAAGGCGAGCGCGTGAAAGTCGTCATCAACGAGATGGTCGAACAGGTCAAGGCCCTCGGCCCGTTGAACCTGCCGGAACGATTTGCCGACTGGGATCGCGAGATGACCGCGCTGGAAGCCGAGATTCAGGCCAGCGCACCGACGACGAAACCCGAGGAAGCGGAGGTGGCTCATGTCTAAACCCAAGATCGGCATTTACTGGTGCGCGTCGTGCGGCGGTTGCGAGGAAGCCGTCGTGGACCTCGCGGAGGACATTCTCGGCGTGATCGAGGCGGTGGACATTGTGTTCTGGCCGTGCGCGATGGATTTCAAGAAGCACGATGTCGAAGCCATGCCGGACAAATCCATCGTCGCCACGCTCATCAATGGCGCCATCCGCACGAGCGAACAGGAGGAAATGGCGCATCTGCTCCGGCGCAAGAGCCAAGTCATCATTGCTTACGGTGCTTGTGCACATCTCGGCGGCATCCCAGCGCTGGCCAACCAGTTTTCGCGCGAGCAGTTGTTGCGGTTCGTCTATGAAGAAACACCGACCATGGCGAACGACGCGAAAACCCGGCCGCTGACTTCGTTTCAAGACAACGGCCATCGCGTCACGCTGCCCGAGTTCCGCAACGTCGTCCGCACCCTCGATCAGGTGGTGGACGTGGATTATTACATCCCCGGCTGCCCGCCCACGCCGAAGATTACCAAGGCCGCCATCGGCGCGATCCTGGCAGGCAAGCTGCCGCCCAAGGGCAGCGTGCTCGCTCCCGACATTGCGCTGTGCGACGAATGCCCGCGGAAGGCCACGAAGCCCGCGAACGTCAGTTTCACCGAATTCAAGCGCCCGCATCTGACGAAACTCGATCCCGATCTGTGTTTCCTCGCGCAAGGGATCGTGTGCATGGGCCCGGCCACGCGCGGCGGATGCGAAGCCGCCTGCACCTGCGGCAACATGCCTTGCACCGGCTGCTTCGGCCCGACCTCGCGCGTCCGTGACCAGGGCGCCAAGATTCTGTCATCACTCTGCGCCAACGTGGCTGGGAAGGAGGAAGAGGAAGTCCGCAAAATCGAAGCCGGCATTCCCGACCCCGTCGGCACCTTCTACCGCTACGGCCTCGCCAAGAGCCTGCTCCGGCGCAAAGTGGACTTGCCGACCTCAACTTCACAGCCGTCATGAATACCGCCACGAAAGAAGTCTGGAACAAGGCCCACGACCGGGCTCACGCCGCCGCCAACGAGGCACGCCGCCGCGTGACGATTGACCCGATTACCCGTCTTGAAGGCCACGGTAAGATTGACGTGTTCCTCGACGAAGCCGGCGACGTGGAGCGCGCTTACATGCAAATCCCCGAACTGCGCGGTTTCGAGGTCTTCAGCATCGGCCGGCCCGCCGAGGACATGCCCCAGATCACCAGCCGCATCTGCGGTGTGTGCCCCACCGCCCATCACATGGCTGCGACCAAGGCCCTCGACGACCTCTACAAGGTCGAACCCACCTCGGCCGCGCGGAAGATTCGCGAGTTGGTCTATAACGCCTTCATGTTTGAGGACCACGCGTTGCATTTCTATCTGCTCGGTGGACCCGACTTCATCGTCGGCCCGGACGCGCCCGCCGCGCAACGCAACGTCGTCGGCGTCATCGGAAAAGTCGGCGTCGAGGTCGGCAAGAAAGTCATCTCCACGCGCCGGCGGGTGCGCGACCTGATCGCGTATTTCGGCGGCAAAGTGATTCATCCCGTGTTCGGCCTGCCCGGCGGTGTTTCCAAACCGCTCAAGCCCGAAGACCTGCCCAAGTTCAAGGAACTGGCGAAGGATTCACTCGAGTTCGCCCAGTTCACCCTTCAGGTTTTCAAGGACATCGTTCTCAAGAACCCCGAGTACGTGAAGCTCATCACCAGCGACGCCTACACGCACCGGACGTATTACATGGGTCTCGTGGACGCGCAGAACAAAGTGAATTTCTACGACGGGTTGCTGCGCGTGGTGGACGCGACGGGCAAGGAATACGCGAAGTTCCCGGTACAGCGGTATCGCGAATTCGTGGCCGAGCACGTCGAACCGTGGAGCTACATGAAGTTCTGCTACCTGAAGCCACTCGGCTGGCACGGCTTCGAGGAAGGTCCGAAGAGCAGCATTTACGCAGTCGCGCCGCTCGCCCGCCTCAACGCCGCCGACGGCATGGCCACGCCGCTCGCCCAGAAGGCGTGCGAGGAGTTTTTCGCCACGCTGGGTGGCAAGCCGGTGCATCACACGCTCGCCACTCATTGGGCGCGCGTGGTGGAAATCCTCCAAGCCGCGGAACGCATGGTCGAACTGGTCAACGATCCCGAAATCACCAGCAACAACATCCGCAACATTCCGACCGCGAAACCATCCATTGGCATCGGTGTCGTCGAAGCCCCGCGCGGCACGTTGTTCCATCACTACGAGACTGACGAAAATGGCCTGATCAAGATGGCCAACCTGATCGTCGCCACACAGAACAACGCCGCGCGCATCGCCATGAGCGTGGACAAGGCGGCGAAGGGTTTGATCAAGAAAGGCGTGGTCAACGACGGCTTGCTGAACATGGTTGAGATGGCCTTCCGCGCCTACGATCCGTGCTTCGGCTGCGCCACGCACGCCGCACCCGGCCATCTGCCTTTGGCCGCGAACATCTACGACCACGAGCGGAAGCTGATCCGACAATTGGTCCAGTCGTAGTCGCCCCCTGTGCGGCTCCGCCGGCGGGGCTGGTGGCCAGTTGTGTTCGGCAGGAA
>CAYJNU010000193.1:0-1435 GCA_964371005.1 uncultured Verrucomicrobiota bacterium
TTCATGCCGTGTGCCTCCATCCACGTTCGCACCGCGCGGGCTTCGGCGTCTTTGACCTGCGTGGACTCGAAATAAAGCGCCGACTGGCTGAGGCGTTCCTTGAAGACGCCCGTGGCATGCAACAAGTGGTCCGGAATGATCGCGTTGAACATGCCCATGCAACCCTCGTCGAACACGCCCATGATGGCCTTGTCCCGCCGCAATTGAGTGGCGAGCCTTTCACCGGTGCGTCGTGCGGCCGCGGCATACTTTACCTTCTCAAACGGCACGACATGTTTCGTCTCATGCGAGCACTGGCCGGTCGCGAGCCAGTCACGCAGCCGCGTCTTGAAATAATCATCGGTGAAACTCTCGCTCCAGAGCGTGGAGTATTTCACGCCGGCTTTGGTCAGCGAGCCGTTGAGGTTGAGCATGCCCACCAAGCCGGGCCATTGGCCGGACCAGTTGGCGACCGTCAGGATCGGCCCGCGATGCGTGGTGAGGCCGGCCAGAACATGGTGGGAGTATTGCCACACGGCTTCGGCCACGATGAGCGGGGCGTCGGGGTCGAGCTTCCGAAACACGGTCATGCCCTCGTGCTGCGAGGCGATGAAGCCGTGCTTCTCGGCCTTCTTGAACGGATGTCCGCGAACCACGCGGTAGCCCTCCGCTTTCACGACGGCCCCGAGGGCTTTCTCCATTTCATGCTGGGCGGGCCAACAGGTTTGGTTCGCCGAAAGTCGAAGGTCGCCGCTGGCAACCAGGTAAACGTGTTTCTCTTTCATGGTTGTTCTCTTTCTCGTTTCAATGTCCAAGTGCGCCAGTGCCGGACCGGCGATGAAATAAATCTGCGTTTGTTCGGGCCGCAAGCACCGAGAGCCCGCTCATTGTTTCTCTACACCCACGGCGGCGGACTGGGTTGGGTCTGCGAGGCCGTCTTTCCAGATCAGCGGTGCCAGATGGAGGCCACCCCGTCCCCACCCAGCCCGGCTCACGTACCACTTCCCATCCGCATCTCGCACCACCTCCGCCGCGTGCGCGTTGATGTGGCCGACCTTGTCCTTGATGTCCCAATGGAACGGGTCTTTGCTCACGAAGACATCCGTGCCGTCGTAGTCGGGCCGCGGGCCAACGAACAGATACCAGGAATCGCCTCGCTTCACGACGAAGGGGGATTCGCACGGCCCGCCAAACGTGCCCTTCGCCGGATCGGTGTAGGCCACGCCACGCTTGCTCCACGTCAACAGGTCGTCGCTCGTCGCGTAGGCGACGAGGTGGTTGCCGCCCTTGGGTTCGCTGTTCGCCGTGTAATACATCACCCACTGGTCCTTTACCCGCATGACGAAAGGATCACGCGCGTCAAAGCCATCCACGACCATCGGGTTTTTCGGTGTGCGGGTCCTGGTCTTCAAATCGGGCGACGTGGCGAGGTGATTCTTGTACTTCGTGTGGTCGT
>CAYJNU010000193.1:1445-14077 GCA_964371005.1 uncultured Verrucomicrobiota bacterium
CGCAATAGAACATGTAGTAAACGTTCTGGTGCTCGGCCACGTAGGGCGCCCAGAGATGAACCTCGGTCCACGGTTCCGCGCGGACGGCAGTCAGCGGAAATGGGTGTTTCTCCCACGGCGATTGCAGCAACGACTTGGCCGTGGCATGGGCGAAGTGGATTTCGTTCATCGGGTCCGCCGGTTCCTGCCGTGTGATCCCGAACATGTGCCACGTGCCGTCCTTGCCGCGGATGAGGCAATGGTCGTTGATGTACCACGGCTCCTTCTCGCCGACACTCGGATCGTAAACCTTCTTGAAATCGCCGGCTTCAACGAGGGTCTTCGGGGCGTTTTCCTGAGCGGACGCATTTCCCATTCCCCACAACAGACACGCGGCCGCCAGGGCGGCTGCAAAAAACAGTCGCCTCTGATCGCCCGCCAAACGTCCGATTGCAGTCATGTGTTGACTCCGGTCGCGGACTCAATGTCCACCCGACGCGCCCACGCCGTGCAGCGATTCCGCACGGCTCAGCTTGGGCCACGCGTAGCCGTAGAAGGCGATGAAGATGAAACAGATCAGCGGCACAATGAATCCGCGCGACATGTTGTAGTGATCGGCAACGGCCCCCATGAGCTTGGGCAGGAGAGCGCCACCGACGATCGCCATGACGATGTAGGACGAGGCGCGCTTGGCCCGGCTACCCAACCCGAAGATGCCGAGGGCAAAGATGGTTGGGAAGGTGATGGACATGAAGAAGTAGCACAGGAAGACGCACACCACAGAGAACCAGCCCAGCTTGAGGAAGATGAAGAAACACAGCACGGCGTTGATCACGCTGTAAAGCCCCAGCATCTTGTGGGCTGAAACCCGCCGCAGCAGGACCGCGCCAGAAACCCGACCGAGGAGGAAGAAGATGAAGCCCAACGACGCCAACTTGGCGGCGAATTGGTCGCTCACACCGAAAACGCCGTCGTGGAAGGCCAGTTCCTGCGGGTAGGCGTCGGCCAACAGCAGTCGGTTGAGCCGCGCTTCGTTTCGGCCTTTGGCATCCTGCGCCAGCAGTTGTTTGGTGTTTTCCTGCAAGGCAATTCCGCTGAACCGGTTCGAGCTGTAAATACTTTGCTTGTGGGCCAGGCTGTTTAAGTCTTGCATCAAGGCAACGCGAACTGCGGTGACGCTGGCATGCCCCTCACTGAAGCTGGCGAGAGTCTGCTGGGTGGAGCGAGAGAGGTTCGTAGCCACGAAAGCGGAAACTGGATCTGCTTGCGCGCTCAGTTTCTTGGCCAGGGCTGACACATCCTTGAAATCCGATCCGGCGAAGGCGGTTCTGACCTCGATCCACTTGCTGCCCTCCTTCATCCAGGAAGCCGGCAGGGAGGGGGGTTCGGAAGTCATGTAGTTGATCAGGAAGGCGAAAACGCCGCACTGGGCTGCAACGTACAGAAACTGGGCCAGCGTGGCGCCGGTGAAATGCTCGTGTGACCAGACGCTGTGATGGGTGAGGCGCTTCGTGATCCCGAGCAGAGCGATGGCAGCGATCACAAACGCGAGACACGCACCCGCTGCGAGCACCACGCCGACGGAGTTCTGGGCGCTCACGATCAGGCTGGACGGATGAGGGATGGCTGAAGCCAACCCGACCAAGCTCGGGCCCAGCTTAAGACCATCGAAAGTCAACCAGAGGATGAAAATGAAGACGCCGATGACTGCCGAAACGTTCCCGAGCAGCAACGCGTAGGACAATCCCCGGTTCACTTGCCGTGCCGCCGGGGGGGCAGCATTGCTGGCGTTGTCTTTGTCGTCCAAGTTGTAGTCGTCCTCGGCCTTGACATCGGGGACCGGAGAGAAGAAGAAGACGACTGCCAGCAGGAGTACCGCCACCGCCACGCCTGCATAGGGAATCCAAAGGGTTTCCGAACCGGTACTCTTGCCGGAGGCATCCTTGCCGTAGAAGAAAATACTGGCTGCAATCGGCCCCAGGACCCAACCTACGCCGTTGCATGACTGTGCCGCGTTGATGCGCGAAGCGGCGAAGCGCGGGGCGCCGAGCACCGTTGTGTAGGGATTAGCCACCGTTTCAAGAAAGGTGAGACCCGACGCCACGACGCACACCCCGAGGAGGAAGGCCCAAAACGCAGCAATCTTGGAAGCCGGGATGAACCATAAACCGCCCACCGCCACCAACAGCAGCCCGGCGATGATGCCGCCCTTATAGCCCAGCCGTGTCGCCAGCCAACCGGCGGGTATGGACATGAGAAAATAGCCCATCCAGTGCGCAAACTGCACCCAGGCCGATTGGGACAAGCTCAGGTTCAGCTCCACCTGGAAATGTTTGTCCATCACATCAATCATCCCGTTGCAGAATCCCCAGAGAAGGAATAGCGAACTGACGAGACAGAAGGTGTACAGAACGTTGCGCCCGTCCGGCAGGACGAACATGCTTTGTTTGTTGTTGCTCATGGTGACTTAGGTTGCCTGCAAAGATGAGGCGCAGCCGGTTTCACGAAAATGCCCTTTCTCCAGATCGGATAAGGAGAGAATCCGCCAGAACGAAAACCTCGCGGAGTTTCGGCCGGTTCACGGAAAAGCTCCGCGTCCCATCCCAACCCGCGCGCAGCCAGGTTCGGTTCGCGGGAAGGACCGGAGTGAAAGGTACGTTCGATAGCATACTGGCAACTCAGGCAGGGAAGGCCGGGCCACCCAGCCCGACCTCCCCACCCAGGGTTGGTTTTTATTTCTTGAACACGGTCTTGATCTCGTCGAGCGATACACCCAGCGTCGCCTTTGCGATTCCATCCAGAGCGGACTCCGGTCCGCTCAGGTGAATGGTGCGATGCGTGTGCAACAGGCTCTTACCCGGCTTCAGTGCGGCGGCGGGTGAGGAGGACTCGAGTTCGTAGAATGGTCCCATGGGCTTCGCCCCCGGCGTGGGCGGACCGTCGTTATAGCTGTTCGCCGCGTCGCCGCCGAAGGGGTTGTCCTGCAATTTCCAGAGCGAGTTCACGTAATCGGTCACGCCCGCCGGTTGGTTGAACTTCACGATGGTGAGGACCTTGTTGTCCGCATCGTAGCTGCCCAAGATCGCCTTGCTGCGCTGCGGATTGATGCCGATCTTGCTGCGATACTCACCGTCCGCGCGGAGGAATACCACGTCGTCCCGCACCACCAACCGGTCCGGCGGCACCTGGCCGAAATAATCCGAGGTCACCTTGACTCCCAGTTCCGACTCAGGGCCCGCCTTGATCGGCGCGACCACGGTGGTCGAGGGCGAGGGATTGAACATGCCCAGAATCCAGACCGAGAGCAGGCCGGTGTCCTTCTTCCACGCTTCCTTGCCCTTGTTGGTGATCCGGTTGTTCGAAACGTAAGCCACGACGTTCACGCCCTTGGCGGCTTTCACGCCGAGGTTCTTCCACGCGGTCGCCGGCGTGAGCAATTGCACGTCACGCTTCACGCCCACGCCGAAGATCGTGCCGGAGTAATTCGTCAGGGCAAACTCGGCACCGAACACGGCCTTCTTGTCCGTCTTGCTGACAACGTTGAACGGCAGCGTGTCGAAGATCGCCGGGGTTTGCCAGTCGGCGAACTCGAACTTCTTGCCCTTGGCGAAAAAGACCGAGAACTGCCCGCCCTCCGGCCCCATCCAGAACCGGTCCTCGCCGCCAAAGGCGTTCATATGCGGCCCGATCTTGCCCGAGGCGATCAACTCGCGATTGATCCAGCCGAAACTCGGACCGGCGTCCCCGCCCATCGTGCTGGTCATCACGCGCCCCTGCCAGGCTGGCGACAAGGCCACCTTGGCCTGCCCTTGCTTGTCGGTCAGGACGATGACATCCGTGTGTTTCTTGAGGAACGTGGCGTCATCGCCGAAGTTGGCGCCGCCGACAGTGGGAGGAAGTGTGGCCATCGCAGTGAAGGTAACGATCGCAGTGGTAAGTAGTTTTCCGTTCATAGGCTTTCCACGTTCAGTTCGGCGGCCATATAAAGGTCAAACGCGAAGACATGCAAGCCTTCCTTCCGGCACGAATCTCCCCGTGCCGCCAACCCCGAAACGGGCGCTGCTCACGATCTGGCCGCGAACTGGCATGCCCGGGAGTTTAACAACCAAGCCCCGGTTGTCATTGAATGTTCGCGTTTTTTTGTTGAGGTTTTGCACCAGCCTGCCAAGCGAGTTGAGCGTCGTCGCGCATCAAGACCGAATGCATTCGGCCGCGTAGCATGAGGTGGAGGAACGGCTGGCTGAATCCATCCGGACAACCGATGCGCAATCTGCCCGCGCCGGGCTGCCGGCAAGCCGCGACAGCGAACTGAAAACCCCGCTCCAGTTCGAGACTGGAGCGGGGTCGCACTACCCACAACCACTCATCCCATCAGGCAAAAAGGTCTCCTGAGGCGGGCGACGAGCGGACCTCAGGATCGTCCGCGATCAGCCAATCACAGCAGCCGGAGGCGATAGAACCGCCCACCGGGCTGAAGGGTCAACGTCACTTGATACGAGCCACCAACCATGCTGACCGCGTCAGGCACATCGCTCCAATCACCCGGCAACTCCGCCGTTTGTTGCAGCACGAAGACCCCGCCCGCCACCGGCCAGGAAAGCACGACCGTCGTGGCGCTGACCGACCCGATCGCCAGAGGTGGGAACACCGTGCCGAACGAGAAGTCGCTGATGAGTTGCTTGGAAGCGACGCCTCCCGACGCGCCGGTGAAGCCGACGTAAGCGAGGTTACCTCCGACGGCACCGGGCAGGTTCACGAGCCAGTTCGTGCGGAACACCCCGCTGGTCACGGTGTCCGTCAGGGTCGCTGCCAGTGTCGTCCCGTCGTAGTCCAAGTCCACGCGAATCGGATGGCCGGAGCGCACGTCCACGGGCGCGGTGGTGGCGTAACTCCCGATGGCGCCGTTCGTGCGGAGCGCGATTCCGCTGCTGTTGTAGATGTTGAGTTCCACCCCGGCACTGTTGGGGATGCCGTTGTAGCCCAAGCCGCCGCCGGCACCGCCGAGGGCGCTCGGTCCCCGGGCGTCGTTCTGGAGCACGAACACGGCTCCGTCCGCCCCGCCGCCACCCACATCCTGGTAGGTGAACGCCGCGCGGAAGGACTCAATCGAGAGCGGGTAGTTCAGGAAGGCGCTGCGGCTCTCACTGAATCCGCCGGTGGTCAACGTGAGGACGTCGCTGACAATCGGATCGGCGGCGACCGGGCCATTCACGGTCCACCCGCCACCGTTATCCAGCGCGATCGGCCCCAGCGCGAGCGTGGCGATCGTGCTCACGTTGGACCCCGCGGTGTTGGTCACGACGAGTTGGTATTGACCTGCGTCGGAGGCCACCGTGTTTGCGATCTGCAAGATGGGCGTTTGCGCCCCGGTGATCCGGCCGTCGTCGGCGAGGTTCAAACCGTTGCGCTGCCACTGGCAATGAACTGGCTGGCTGCCGGCAACCACCGTCCCAAAGGTGAGCGGGAAGGTAACCGGCAGCGTCTGGAACGCCGGCGCCGGGTTCAAGACGACCTGAGGCGCGCCCGTCACATCGGTTAGCGAAGCTGCCGACTGACCGAAGGCGCGCAATTCGGCGAGGGACACAAATTGGGCAGCAGACCCGTTGCCTTGCACCCCACCAACCGCCCAGCCATAACCGACGCGCTGCTCCAGCGGCAGTTGCGACAGATCAAACACGATGGGGCTGTTCGGGAGCGGGATGGTGCCGGCGGGTGCGTCGGGCAAGTAATCGAAGATATTGCCGCTGACCAGCGTCGCGGGGACCTCCACCCAGCCGGCGATGCCGGTTTCCGGTTGCGTCTGATTGGAGTCCACCGCCAGCTTCTGGATGAAGACCCGCGGCGAAAGCGCCCAATCTCCGCCGTCGCCGAATTGATAGCCCAAGTCCACTTTGATCAGGCTGAACACCTGGGGTTCCGCGTAACCGAGCCCGACGAAATCGCTCAGGTTCAGCAGCCCGCCATGCGTGGTCCAAGTGGTGATGTTCGCGTCATTCACCACCACGCCATCCGTGGACCGCGTGAAAGCCGCGTCGCGTCCCTGTTGGTATTGGTTGGCGACCACGCGTGTGGCCGGCGCGATCAGGGGCAACACTGGAACGGTCTGGGTGGCTAGCGTGTTGCCGTCCAGATCCAACACGTCAGCGACCCGCACCGTCGGAGCCTCGGCGGTCAGCGCTCCGGACAGGCCCAGCATCACCCCACATCCCTGGCCCTCCTGGGTGACGTAGCTGATCATCACGGATGGATCGTTCAAGCTGTAGTTCATCGTGTTCTGCGACGAGCCGGGTTCGGTGCTCCCGTTGAACCACACCTCGATCACGAGGTTGCTGGGATCGTAGGTCGCGGCCAGCACTGGTGGAGTCGCCCGCGGAAGTACCGTCAGCTTGGCGGATTCACTCAACAGGGTTGTGATCGAACCGACGACAACTTGGACGTCAAATGTCGCGTTGTTGTCCGTCAGCAACACCGGCGCGGTCGCATAGGCGGTGGTGGTGGCGTCGCTGATGGACGCGCCGTTCTGCTGCCATTGGAAGGTCAACGGCAGCGTGCTCGTGGCGGTCAGGGCGAACTTGGCCCGCTGCCCGGCGGCCACCGTGACATTGGTCGGATGGCCCACGAACACGAATGCCAGGTTCGTGCCAGCCGCGCCATAGGCACGCACTTCGGTGATGGAAATGAAGTCCGCCGTCCCGCTGCCTTTCACGCCGCCGACAGCCCAGCCATAACCGTTGCGTTGCGCGGCGCTCAGGGCGGAGAGATCAAACACAATGGGAGTCTCAGGCGACGGTGACGAATCCATGGTCGCTTTGAACTGGCTGCCGCTGATCAGCGTCGCCGGGACTTCGACCCAATTGTTGGTGTCCGTCTCTGGACGGGTCTGATTGCTGTCCACCGGGTTCTTCAGCAGATAGACCTTGGGTTGGGTGGCCCAGCTTCCGCCATCTCCGAATTGATTGCCGAGATCCACTTTGATGACTTCGAAATCCTGGTTGTAGTCATAGATCAGGCCCACGAACTCCGAGGGCTGTCCACCGCCGCTCCAGGTATCGAACCCGCTGGCGTTGGCGGTGTTGTTGACGATCCCGTCGGTCGCCAGGGTAAAGCAGGCCAGCCGGTTGTTATCGGGAGAGTGGTAGGTATTGGCGACCAGATTCACTGGCGTCAACCGCTCACGAATCGGGATTTGGGTAGGGATGGTATTCCCGCCCGGGTCGCTCACCCCGGTGACGCTCAACTGCGCGTCGGCAGGGACCGGTCCAGAGACGCCCAGCACCACCCGCAGACTGCGATTGCCGAGCGTGGCGCTCGTGACGCTCAGCCCGGGCGCGCCGATCAACGTGTAGTTCGCCAGATTGGTCGCCGACGGTTTGGCCACCGGCGCGGCAAACCAGACATCCACCGTTCCGGCACCGCCGCCCGACGCGTTGTCCGCCACGGCTTCCAGTGCGATCGGTCCGATGTCATTGTTTTGAATGGTCACCGTGCCGGAGTCGGCGATCGCGATGGCATAGCCGGCCGCGCCGGCCACCGTGAGAATCACCGTCTGCTGGATCTCCTGGAAGGAATAATCCTTCGGCACTACGAGCACCCGTACCGAGTTGGTGCCAGCCGGGATGATGACCGAGTCCGGCAAGGTATTGTAGGCCACGCCATTCGTCGCCGTGCCGCCCAGGGTGTACTGGATTGTCAAAGGAGCGGTGGTGGGACCTGTGCGCGTGAGAGTGAAGACTCCCGGCGGCGTGTTCTTCAACGCGGTGGTGGCCACCGTGGCCGCTGCTGAGATGACCGGCAACGAGGCATCGGTGTCATCGGCGCCACCGCCGTTGGCCAGGGCGGCGACTGCGCCCGGGGCCAGCACCCGGTCATAAATCCGCACGTCATCCATCTCCCCCGCGAAGTGGCCATCCGTCGCCCAATTGCTCAAACCCAGGTAGCACCGGTTGCGCGTCACGACGTTCGGCACGGTAGTGATGCCGGTGGCGATCGGCAGGCCATTCCGGTAGATCACAACATTCCCGCCGAGATCCATCGTGGCCGCCCAGTGTTGCCATTGATTGAGGATTAGTGAGCCGAGCGGCGAAGTCACCTTGCCGCCCGTTGTATTTCCGTTATAGACCTCGAAGGTCACCTGATTGTCCCCGCCGGTGCGCGTGAACAGGATGTTGTCATTGCCGGCGCCGTTCGCGAAATCAATGAAGCGAGCCCAATTGGCGACGCCGCCTTCGCTCGTAGGATAGACCCACAGGCTCATCGTCAGCCCGTTGGTGGAAAAGTCGGGGAAACCCGTCGGCAGGGCCACGTAACCGCCCGTGACGCCTTGGAACTTCACGCTCTTGAGCACCTTGCCCGCATAACCCGGGAAGGCATCCGACACCAGTGCCCCATCCAGCCCGTGACCCGAAGAATCCGCCGCGGTGGTCCCCGTGCTCTCATCGAGCCGATACCACGCGCCGAGATCGAGTTCGACGGGCGCCGAGCTGTTGGCGGCGATGGTATTGGGTGGGGTCGAGCGATCCTGCACGTTGTTCACGGTCAGGGTGTACGCCGTGCCGGTCGCCAAGCCCGCAGTCTGGATGAGCACGGTATCCGGGTTGGCGCCCATGCGCGCCCCGGTGATGGCGACTGACGGCGTGAGCCCGTAATTGGCCGCCACGGTGGCGGTTGCCGGATCCACCGGCTTGGCAAAGATGACGGCCACATCGCCCGCGACGTTGGCAAGGCTCAGCGCGTCCAGCAAGGTGGGCGGGTTGGGGTCTGCTTGGACCAACAACGTGGTGCTCGCGGTATCCTGGCCAAGCGAATTGGTGACGATGACGCTGTACACCGCCCCGCCCTGCGCGAGGGTGACGGTGGGGATGTGATAGGTCAGCAGATCGGCGCCGGGAATGGCGACGCCATCCTTGTACCACTGGGCGTATGCCGGCTGGCTGGCCTCGACCGTCACAGTCAGATTGGCCGAGCCACCCTCCTGGACGAAAGTCGGCGAGGAAAGAAAGTCAACGCCGACTCCCTGATAGCTGGTCAGCACTTGAGGCGCTTTCGCGAGAGGTGGATAGGCCGGGTCACCCAGATCCACCGGGAAAGGCCAAACGGAAGTCGCGGGCAGCGGCCCCTGGAACGTGCCATCCGGTAGAACCCAGGCCACCGACACGCTGTCCACGGTGCCGGCAGCGTCCTCCTTGTGCAGGATTTCGAAATAGTATTTCTGCCCTCGCACGAGAGAGACGGGCGCCGATTGCTGGCCCGGAGTGAGGAACCAGTCGTTGGGCCCTTGGCCGAACATGAAACCATTCTGGGCAATGAGCGTTTTGCCGGCCGGATCCTCGCTGGCGCTGAGCCACAACTGGCCGCTGTCCACGGCTGCGATCCAGAAGGTGTATTGGCCGGTTTGGGGTGCTTCGATGAAGCCGCGGATCCAGGAGCCGTAGTCATTGGCCACGTTCATCGGAATCACCAAACCGGTGGTCAGCACGTCAAAAGCGTTCGGTGCGTTCGGGAACGCCGGGTTGGTGGTGAGGTCGCTCACGTCGCTGCCGGTGATGCCGTCGTAACCGAGTCGCAAGGCGACGCCCGCCTGAGATTGCAGAGCCACCCCGGCCAGGAGCGCCAGGATGAGCAGCAGGCATGAAGTTCTGAGCAGGTTCTTTCCAATTCTGTGTGTTTTCATGGGGGTCTCGATGGTTTGGTTGAGCGTGATGGGATTCACGTCCTGGTGGTCTGGTTCCGACTGGCGGTTTTGCCTCCTGACGAAGACCGCCGCGGAATTGAAACCCTGCCAGATGTACTCCTTGCGCCTGGCCCAATAGGGGTCGCGTCCTTCGCCACGTTGAACTCGGTCCTGATCATATTCCGTGGCGGATTGATGCCACGGTTACGACAGTTGCTGAGACGCAACATTACCAACGCGCGGCGAACCTGTCATTGAAGGTTCGCGTTTTTTTGTTGAGGTTTTGCCCCGGGCCCAATCGCCTGCAATTCACGCCGGGTGGGTGATCAATGAAGCCTCGCTTCCGAGTCAGCGTCCTCCCACCAAGCCGGCGGCGGCGTGGAGAAGAGCCTCCCCACCCTGGCGCGAGGCGGGCATTTCAGAGTGTGCTGGGCGGCGCTGGGCGGCGCCCGCGTGAATAGTTTGCGATTGCTTTTTTCCGCCGTAACACGGCTTGATGTCTCCGATGTCTGTCAGCGAAGAAAGCAAGTCTGAGTCGCCGTCCCGGTCTCCCGGGGGCGCGGAAGCCACGCGTCGTCGGAGCCACCGCGGAGGACGCGGTCGTCGGGGCGGAAGCCGCGTCCGCCGCCCGTCCCCCGCGAAGCCTGTCGCTTCGCCCGCGGAGGAGACCGCCGTCGAGACGCCTGCCGCCGCGTTGCCCCCCGCCGCGCTACCACCCGTAGAGCTGCCCGTGCCCGAACGCGAGGCGATCGCTTCACCCGAAGTCGAAGCGCCGGCTGATGTTGCGCTGTCAACCCCGCTTGAACCCGCCCCGGTGCGCCCGCTGCCGCCGCCGTACCGGGCTCCCTTGCCGGCGCCGGTCCCGTCCGTCCGACGCAGCGAGCCGATGGCCGCCGCCATCGCGCACGCGAACGAGATCATCGTTGAACTGCGCGAAGCGCTGGCCGACATGGAGGAAATCGTCGAACTGCTGGAGATCGCCGAGGTGCAGAAGAAGGACGACGAGCGGGAGATCGAAACGTTGCGCCGGGCGCTCAGCCAACTTCAGCGGGCTCGCGAGCAGATTCAGCAACGGCCGGACCGCCAGCGTCAGGAGCGTCACCGCCCGCCTCCCGCGCCGTCGAATCCGCCGCCCCGTCCCCCTGCCCGACCGCAGCCCAGCGACGAGCGCACCCAAGCGCCGCCACCCTGACCGGAGCCCCCCCGCGCGCGCCTGCACATGCGATCCGCCGGTCCAGGACTGAAGTTCACACGATACGCGCTGGGGTTCTTTCTGCTCTTCGCCTGCCTGTCCCGCTCGGGCGCCGAAACGACCAATGCGCCGGGTACCGCGGCCAACCCCGAGAACGCGTCGCCGGAAATCTTGCGCGCCTGTCTCCAGTTGCAGGAGCAGTTGCAGACCACCCAACTTGCCCTCGAACGCAACCGTCAAGAGGCCGAAGCCGCCGCATCGCGCAATGCCGAGTTGCTCCAAACCCGCTTGCGGCTGTTGGAACAGGCGCTCGTCGGCGAACGCGCCCGCGAACTGGATGCTTTGCAGAACTCGCAACAGTTGATGCTCATCTTCGCGGGCGTGTTTGCAGGTGTCGGGTTGCTCACCGTTCTGCTGACGAACTACATCCAATGGCGCACCGTGAACCGTCTCGTTACACTGAGCACTGCGCAATCGCTTCCGGCCCTCGCATCCGGCGCACCACTGGCGGCGCTCGGTCCGGGCGCGGGTCCGCTCGTGCCTGCGGGCGCAACCGAATCCACGAGTGTTCGCATGCTGGGAATCATCGAACGCCTGGAACGACGCATTCAAGAACTGGAGCAAACCGCGCGTCCGCCGCTGAGCGCTTCCGCTGTCACCCCGATTGCGGCGCCGCAGTTGACCGGAGATGTGACCGGCGATCCTCAGGCGTTGGCCGCGGCGCGGCGGGCGGCGCAGATTGATTTGCTCATGGGCAAAGGTCAGGCGCTGCTTGATCTGGGGCGTGCCGACGAAGCGCTGGCTTGCTTCGATGAAACGCTGCGACTGGATCCACAGCACGCGGAAGCGCTGGTGAAAAAGGGCGCCGCGCTGGAACAGGCCCGCAAGCCGGACGAAGCCATCGCTTGTTACGACCGCGCCATCGCGGCGGACCGTTCGTTCACCATGGCCTACCTGCACAAGGGCGGGCTCTACAATCGCCTCGATCGCCACGAGGAAGCCCTCCGGTGCTACGAGGAGGCGCTTAAAACGCAGGAAACCGCCAGCGGCGCTTGAGCGGGCAACCGGACCCGCCGGGTTTCACTTCCGCCAAATCTGAACCTCCGTTCCCGGCGCAGGAAGGGTTGGGACGCCAAACGCCTTTGTCTGGCGCTCGCCGCGTGGGCCATCATGCTTTCTCCGGCGTGGTCTCCCGTGACGAACCTCGGCGGCGTGTACTGATTTGCGCATCTGTTGGCTCCGCCCCGTCAGTTCTTCCGCACCTGACCAGGGTAGTGAAGAGTGACCGGCGAACGGGCGGGCGTCGCCGGGCGGCAGTGATTTCGC
The DNA here is from genome assembly GCA_964371005.1 of uncultured Verrucomicrobiota bacterium. GTDB lineage: Bacteria > Verrucomicrobiota > Verrucomicrobiia > Limisphaerales > MWDV01 > MWDV01. Next base: position 13,613 of record CAYJNU010000193.1, read on the forward strand.
AAAGCCGCGTGGAAGGAGGCGGTAAAGGGACGGGCGGCAAGCAGTCAAAGGGAATTCGGTCTGGGGAGCAAATTCCGATTGACGCACCGGGGGCCGCCGTTGAATAGCTTGCCTATAGATATGGCAAAGGGATTCGCCCTGCGCCGCCTTTCCACGCTCGTCCTGCGCCAGCGCCAACAACGGCTGGTCCGCCGGTTGCGCCTGCCGCCCCATCTCATCCGCGGCTCCGTCGTCAAGCGTTTCAACACGTGCGGCAAGCCCAATTGCGCCTGCGCCCGCGGGCAAAAGCACGGCCCGTTTTATTATCTGACCCAATGCCTGGCCGTGGGGAAGGTGAACAAGCTTCTGCTCAAGACTCCCGCCGGCCAGGACGCGGCCCGCGCCGCGACCGCCGCCTTCAATGAGTCCTAATTCCATTTCTCTTTCAAGATGAGACTAACAGTGCTACTGTCTCGTCATGGCGAG
>CAYJNU010000194.1:0-14052 GCA_964371005.1 uncultured Verrucomicrobiota bacterium
CCTGTGCGCAAGACGCCTGGACTTTGGTGGTGACGGTTGACTCGGCGGCGCCCGTCATCACCAGCGGGGGAACGGTTGTGGGCACCGAAGGAACGGCCATCACTCCGTACCGGATCACCGCAACAGGAACCCCGACTTCCTTTGACGCGGTGAATCTGCCGACGGGTTTCACGGTGGACCCGAACACGGGCATCATCTCGGGAACGCCGGCGCTGGCAGGCACGTTCGCCACCACCATTTCCGCGAGCAACGTATGGGGGGTCGGTTCAGCCCCGCTGACGTTCAACATCACCAATGCCCTCGTCAACGGCCTGCGCTTGGAAGATGTGACCTACAATTATCACTCGCCCTACCTTCTGGAATTCGGATTCACGCTCCGAGACTCGAACGGCAACGCGATTGTTACTGACCCCTCCTTGCTGTCGGCTGTCTGCATGGAAAACACCCATCCAGGCACGACGGAAGTGGTCGGGCCAAAGGACGATCCCGGGATGCCGACTGCCACCGAGCTGTTCACCAACCTGATTTCGGAAACCGGGGTTTTCATTTCCCGCGGCAGCAGCAGCAGCAGCGGCGGCAAAGTCACCAAGGGCTATCTGGTTCTCGATTACACCGAGAGTATTTCTGATCCGGTGGCCACCGGGGATGCCGACGGTGATGGAATCTCGGATGCCGTGGACTCCATGGTCGCCGGCGCCCAGTACTTTGTGAGCCAGCAACCGGTCGGATCGCAAGTCGGCGTGTACGAGTTCCACCGGGACGATGAAGACCCGAATGAAGTCATGGGACTGACCCAGGACAAACAAGCCCTGAACGAGGGGATTGCCGGCATCTGGACCAACTATGTCAACTGGTTCTACGCCGGCTCGCGCTGCTGGGATGCGGTGGCGGCCGCCATTCTGGCCCTGGGCGATGCCAACCCGGATGAACAGCATTATGTAGTTTTCCTTTCGGACGGACGGGATTCCTCCAGCGCAAGCACCGTTGAGCAGGTAATCAGCGCCGCCCAAGCCGGCAATGCGCGGGTGTACTGCATCGCCTACGGGAGCAACCCCGACATCACCACACTGAGCCAGATCACCTCGGCGACGGGGGGGCGGCTTTTCACGGCGGATAACCAAACCAACCTGTTCGATCAATTCACCCAGATCGCCAAAGAAATTCCGGCCCAGTACATTCTGCGCTGGGCCTCGCTGCGGCGTGGCACCAATGAAATAGCGCCGTTCTTCCTCCTCTCCTATCAGGGTCACACCAACACGCCGGCAGAGTGGCTGGTGACCACAAACTCCGAGGACTTCGATGAGATCAGAACCAACCTGGTAGAGGAGGTGGACGATACGGTTGACCCGCCGGTGACCAACACCGTTGAGACCTACGAGACGAATGTGCTTACAAGGACCACCTTAACATGGGAGAATGCGGACCTCGGCCCCTACTTCGCCTCCGATTACATCGGAACGGTAACGGAGGGCACCCTCCGGCTGTCGTTGAATGAGGAGGTGAAGCCCACCGGCATCACGCTGCGCACTACCTACATCCCACGGTTCGTCCGGCAACTGCGCTTGCGTTACCGGCCCAATTGGCCCTGCAGCGCCAGCCTGAACGCGACGAACGTGGGCGAAATGCTCTACGGCTGGCATTTGACCGAAAGTAACGACGTGGATGGCGCCACCTGCGTGCTGTTGAGCAGTACCAACCCGCTGAGCACCGCCACCAGTTTACCCTTCCCCGGGTTCGGTCCGCTGGTAACGTTCACGTTTAAGGACGTCCTCACCGGGCCAAAGACAGCCTTTGCGTTCATCAACGTGGACAACTCGATCTATACCAATATCCCGGCGGGTGGACAAACGTTCGTGTTTGAGGCCGACAACACCAACAACTTCGTGACCGATTATCCCGCGCTGCCATTCGGCACGCCCGTGCCTTGGTTGATGGCCTATGGGTTTACCAACGACTTCGCCATCGCCGAAATGGATGACTTCGACGGCGACGGCGTCTTCACCTGGCAGGAGTACCTGGCCAACACAGACCCGACGAATCGGGACTCCCGGTTTGCTGTGCTCGGAATCTCCAACGACCTATATGGCCGCTTTCAGATCACTTTCAGCACCGCACTTAACCGCCAGTATCGCGTGGAGTCGTCCGCCGACTTGATGACTTGGCAAACGATGCAGGACAACATTATCGGCACGGGCGAGCCAATAATGGTGACCGATCCGCGCAGCCCGGTGTTAAACACGCAGATGCACTATCGCGTGGTGGCTTGGTGACCCTCCACCAGCCATAGCGATCCGGCCCGATTGCCCGGAGCGCGGTTGTCCCAGCCGCGCTCCGACCGAGTCATGGTGTTTGAGGGGAAGAAAGGGTAGGCGGCGTCCTGGCTCGTGGCCAACGGTTTCGCCGACGCTTTCGAGGTTGCGGAATTGGGTGATCCAGACTGTGATGGCGTGCCCACTTGGCTCAGTTATCTGGCCAACACCAACCCGAAGGATCTCTCTTCTGCGTTAAACCTGTCAGGCTGGGTGCTGGGATTCTACCAAGGGTCTCCCAGACGCGAGCGGGTGCTCGCGCTTTGACTCGCTGACTGACAGTTATTTCCCACTTGTCAAACCAAACCACCCCCAATTGTGACAAACTGACAAACTCACGCGGGCCGTGACCATTCACCTGCTGGCATCGCTTCGCGGGCCGACTCCAAAGCTGACATTTGGCGTCGAGCCGGTAGTATCCGTGCATGCGCGCTCAAAAGCACCAACGGCTCGGTGTGTATGCGGGGAGTTTCGACCCGGTGACGATCGGGCATCTCTGGATGATCGAACAGGGCGTCCGCTTGTTCGACCGTCTGATCGTGGCGATCGGCGTCAACCCGGACAAGCATTGCACCTTCTCGCTGGCCGACCGGTTGGAGATGTTGCGCGAAGCGCTGTCGCCGCTGCCGCACGTCTCGGTGCAATCCTTCTCCAACCAATACCTGATACAATTTGCCAAATCGGTTGGCGCCACCCACATCCTCCGGGGCATCCGCACCGCGAGCGACTACGAGTTCGAGCGCACCATGCGGCATATCAATGGCGATCTGGGCCGGTCGGTCTGCACCGTGTTCCTGATGCCGCCGCGCGACATCGCCGAGGTAAGTTCGAGCATGGTGAAAGGGTTGGTTGGACCCAGGGGGTGGCGGACGGTGGTGCGCAAATATGTCCCCCCGCCGGTTTACCGGCGGCTGATGCAGGCCACCCCATGAACGCCAGTCGGGAGCGGTGGCAGCGCATCTGGCAGGAAGCCGGTGCGGTCGGAGATCCCGGACCGTGTTGTGAACGCTTGATCACGGCGTATTCCGCGCCCGATCGCCACTACCATAATCTTGATCACATCTCCGAGTGCCTCGGCGAGCTTGATGCGGCGCGGCATCTGGCCGCCGATCCTGTGGCCGTCGAGTTGGCGCTGTGGTTCCATGACGCGGTGTACGACTCGCGCGCGACAGCCAACGAAGAGCGCAGCGCGGACCTCGCCCGGCCCTGGTTGCTCCGGCGCTGGTGGAAACGGTCGTCGGCCTGATCCTGGCCACGAAGACCCACGACGCTGTTCTGCCGGTGGATGCGCCGGTCATAATTGACCTCGACCTCAGCATTCTTGGCCGGGCGCCCCAGAGATTCAGGGAGTACGAGGCGGCCATCGGGCGGGAATACGGGTGGATGGCGGCATCGGTGTTCGCTGAGAAGCGGGCAGAACTGCTGGAGCGCTTTCTAGCGTGGCCCCGCCTGTTCGCCACAACGTGGTTTTACGATCGGTACGAAGCACAGGCCCGGCGCAATCTTCGCTGGGCTGTTCATCGTCTCAAGCGTAGCGATGCAGCGGAGTAGTGCCGAAGGAAACCGCCGAGGCGCAACAAACGTAGCGCGGCGGAGCCGCAACCCAACAGGCGACAGGCGCGCCCCTTGGCTTTGGTGCCTCTCTGCGCGAATTCTCCGTGGATCTGGGCGCAGGTTTCGGAGGACTCCAGGGAAAGCGCGAACTTGGGGGGACCCCTCCGCGACCGATGGCGATCAGGTCGCTGCTTCCGCGATTGCCTCCGAAGTCAGCCCGAGGCTATCGCACAATCGATTTGGTCCGGCCGCACCAGCGCCGATTGTTCAATGAACGGTGCAGGATTTGACAATTCTCCCGCGCGCCCGTCGCCGCTACACTACCGCGAGAATGTTCCGCGAAACTCGATCCACATTAGCGCGCGTGAGCTTGCTCCCGTTGGGACTGGTGTTGATGTCCCCGGCAGACGGCTTGCCCGCGCCTGGGTCCGAAGCTTGGGCGGAGGTCCCGCAAATCTTGAAGCGCATCGTGACGCCGACCTTTCCCAAGCGCGAGTTCTCCATCAGCGACTACGGGGCCGTCGCGCATAGCACCGCGCCTTGCACTGACGCGCTCAAAGCAGCGATTGCCGCCTGTCACCAAGCCGGAGGCGGGAGGGTCATTGTGCCCGCGGGGAGATTCCTCACCGGCGCCATTCACCTGAAGAGCGACGTGAATTTGCACTTGGCCGACGGGGCGGAACTCGTTTTTAGTGACCAACCGGAGGATTATCTGCCGGTGGTGTTCGTGCGCGTCGGCGGCATTGAACTCTACAATTACTCGCCGCTGATCTATGCCCGGGATTGCACGAACGTTGCCGTCACCGGCAAAGGGAAGCTGAACGGCAACGCGAAGCGCTGGTGGGATTGGAAGGATCGCGAGACAAAGGCCGGCTTTGAAATGGGCGCGAAAGGTGTGCCGGTGGAACAACGCGTCTTCGGCAAGCCGGAACACGCCATTCGCCCGAGCTTCCTGAGCCTGGTGAGTTGCACGAATATCTTGCTCGAAGACTTCACCATTGGCAGTGGGCCGAACTGGACAATCCATCCGATTTACTGCCAGAACACGACGATCCGCGGCGTGAAGGTGATCACCGACGGCCCAAACAACGACGGCATTGATCCGGATTCGTGTCGCGACGTGCTCATCGAGAACTGCACCTTCGACACCGGCGACGATTGCGTGGTGCTGAAGTCTGGCTACAACGAGGACGGCTGGCGGGTGGGGCGTCCGACGGAGAACGTGATCCTGCGGAATTGCGCCAGCAAACGCGGCCACGGCGGACTGGTCATCGGCAGCGAGATGTCCGGCGACGTGCGCAATGTGTTCATGGAGAACTGCGAATTCGAAGGCACGGACCGGGCGATTCGCATCAAATCGCGCCGTGGTCGCGGCGGTGTGGTTGAGAATGTGTTTGCCCGGAATCTCAAAGTGAAGCACCTGCAGCGGGAAGTCGTGATCTTGAACATGGATTACAGCGCGGACCGGAGCCAGGCCACCAACGAAAAGCCCCCGGTCTTTCGCAACATGCAGTTCGAGAACATGACGGGCGACGGAGCGCCCACGGCGGTTTTTATCCAGGGCTTGGAGGATTCACCCATCGCGAATCTTCGTTTCGTCAACGCATCAATCACCTCAACGAAAGGCGTCCTGGTGAATTACGCGCGTGGCCTGTTGTTTGACCACGTGCAGGTGACCCCCGCCAAAGGGCCGGTGTTTCAGTTCAACGAAGTGGCGACGACGACGATTCGCAACGCCCGGGCGCCGAAGGACGTGCCGGTATTCCTGAAGCTCGATGGCAAGAGCTCACGCAACGTGCGAATCGAGGCGTCCGATTTAAGCGGGGCGCAACAGAAGTGCCTCCTCGGCCCGGGTGTCCCGAAGGAGGCGGTGGTCGTCCAATGAACAAGCCGGGCAACTTCCGCTGGACGATCTGCGCTTTGTTGTTTTTCTCGGTGGCGGTCAACTACATCGACCGTCTGACCATTGGCATCCTCAAGGGGCCACTCAGTGAGAAACTCGGCTGGAGCGAGTTGGACTACGGTTACATCGCGGCGGCGTTTTCGTTTGCGTACGCGTTCGGCTACCTGTTTGGCGGGCGGATGATGGACCGGCTGGGCGTGAAGCGCGGGTTGCCGCTGTTTGTGATCGTCTGGAGCGCGGCAGCGATGGCCCATGGCCTGTGCGGGCTCTTCGGCGTGCAGGAACAGTTCCGCCTGCAATACCCTTGGTTCTCGTGGACGGAAAAGAGCCTCATTTGGATGACGCTCGTCATGCCGCTGACGGCGGCTGGTTTCACCTTCGCGCGCATCGTGCTGGGCCTCTCGCAAGGTGGGAATTTTCCCGCAGCGATCAAAGTGGTGGCCGAGTGGTTTCCAGTGAAGGAGCGCGCGCTGGCGACCGGATGGTTCAACGCCGGGACGAATGTGGGCGCCGTCGTTTGCCCGCTCGCGGTGCGCTGGATGTTTGAGCGCTGGGGCTGGCCGGCAACGTTCTACGCAACCGGGGCAACGGGTTTCGTGTGGGTGATCGCCTGGTGGTGGGTCTATGAACAACCCGAGAAGCACAAACGGCTTTCGCCTGCCGAGCTGGCCTACATCAAGGAAGGACAGCCGATCGTCGAGGGAAGGCCAATGAAGGTACCGTGGCTGTCGTTGTTCCGCTACCGGGCCGTGTGGGCCTATGTGATCGCGGGCATCCTCGCCGCGCCGGCCTGGGGTTTCTACCAATTCTTCCTGCCGGACTTCCTGAAGAAGGCCTTCAAACTGGATCTGGCCGCCACGGCGTGGTGGACAAGTGCGTTCTACATCATTGCCGCGGTGGGCGGAGTCGTGGGCGGCTGGCTGGCGGGGAGACGGTTGACACGGGGTTGGAGTTTGAATGCAGCGCGCAAAGTCTCGCTCCTGATTTGCGCGCTGGCGGTCGTGCCGGTTTTTCTCGCGCCGTATGCCGGGAATGCCTGGCTGGCAGTCTTGATTGTGGGCATTGCGGGTTCGGCGCATCAAGGCTGGTCCGCCAATCTCTACAGCTTCGTCTCAGACACGATGCCCAAAGAAGCCATCAGTTCGGTCGTGGGCTTGGGCGGATTCGTCGCCTACTTCACCGGCGGCTTCGTCAATGGCCTCACAGGCTACATCCTCGAAAAGACCGGCAGCTACGTGTATGTGTTCGCCTATTTCTCGGGAATGTATCTGCTCTCGCTGCTCGCGATTCAATTGTTGGTCCGCAGGATCGGAAAGGAAGAGCGCCGGTGAACCCAGCCGCTGAAGCGCGCGAAGATCGAGCCGCCGCGCCCACTTACGCCTATCCGTGGACGCCAGATTGCGGCGATGGCACGTACCGAAATCCCGTGCTCTACGCGGATTACTCCGACCCTGATGTCATCCGCCACGGCGACGACTTCTGGATGACCGCGTCCAGCTTCAATTGCACGCCCGGACTGCCGATTCTCCATTCGCGCGATCTGGTGAATTGGGCGCTGGTGATTCACGCGCTCCAGAACGTCCCGGGCGAACGTTATGAGGCGGTGCAGCCGGGCTGTGGCGTGTGGGCGCCGGCCCTGCGTTTTCACGCGGGCAAGTTTTACCTCTTCTTCCCCACTCCCGACGAAGGCATCTACCACGTGACAGCCGAGGATCCACGCGGAACCTGGAGTCTCCCGCATCTGGTACACGCCGGCAAAGGATTGATTGACCCGTGCCCCCTCTGGGACGACGACGGCAATGCATATCTGGTTCACGCCTATGCCCACTCGCGCTCGGGCATCAAGCACATGCTGCGCGTCTGTCCGATGGCAACGGACGGATCCCGCCTGCTGAGCGAGGGGCAAGTCGTGTTCCACCAACCCGAGCGCCATCACACGATCGAAGGCCCGAAGTTTCTGAAGCGAGACGGTTGGTATTACATCCTGGCTCCCGCAGGCGGCGTCCAACACGGCTGGCAGACCGTGCTGCGCGCACGCAGCATCTTCGGTCCGTACGAAGACCGCATCGTACTCGAACAGGGCCGTACGGCTGTCAATGGTCCGCATCAAGGCGCGCTCGTGGACACGCCGAACGGTGAATGGTGGTTTCTGCATTTCCAGGACACCGGGGTATATGGCCGCGTCGTTCATCTGCAGCCGGTCGAGTGGCGCGAGGGTTGGCCGTTGATGGGGAGGCAAACCGCAGAGCGCGAAGTTGGCGAACCGGTCTTGCATCATCGCAAACCGAACCTGCCCGAGTCCCGGATCGTAATCCCGCCAACCAGCGACGAGTTCGCCTCGTCCCCGCTTGGGCTGCAATGGCAGTGGCCAGCGAATCATCGCCAAGATTGGTTCAGTCTCACCGCCCGAGGGGGCTGGCTGCGGCTCTTCCTTCGATCCGATCACCCCAAGATTGGACTGATTCCAAGTCTCCTGGCCCAGAAATTCCCGGCGCGAGAATTCGCGGTTGAAACGCTGATGGAATTCAGGCCCCGACAAACCGGGGTTGAGGCCGGCCTCGCAATCCTGGGTGAAGCCGACGCGGCGATCGCGCTGCGCCATGCGAGCCGAGGCAGCGAGGTGGTCTTTCGACGGGGTGGCACCAGGCAACCGCTGGGGGAGGTCCCGGAAGGCGGAGTGCGATTGCGGGCAGAAGTGACCGCGGGCGGGAGCTGTTCCTTGAGTTTGATCAGCCCGACGGGCGAAGTGATCACCGTGCCGACTCGCATCCAAGCCTCCGCGGGCAAGTGGGTGGGGGCCAAGGTCGGAATCTACTGTGTCGCGTCCGCAACCGAATCTTCCAACGGATACGCTGATTTTGACTATTTTCGATTTTCGCGGCTCTAGCCGGTTTCTGCGAGCAATCCCTCAGGGAGTTGCAGACCTGCTTTGCGGCAGCGACAGTCGCACGCTGGACCAGGTCGCGTCGGCCAGCTAACACCAACCCGCTCTAGGCAAAGTCGAAAACGACGACCCGCTCACAAACTCGCTTGAACACATTCTCCACGAACTCGATGTGCAGCAGGTGGTTCTGGTAATCATCCTGCGCTTGCTTGTCCGGGAAGATGATGTTCAACGCGACCTGATATGATTGGTCCACCACCGCTCGCTGACTGGGCGCCATCTTGCCGACGTGGAAATGGAGCACGCCGGGGATCGGGCTCAGGTACTTCTTCGCGCCGGCGATGAGTTCATCCGCGGCGTTGGGTTGATTGGGGTCGGTCCAGAAGATGACGATGTGTGAGAACATGGTTGTGCGTTTTGTTGGGGCGCATCGTAATCGGTCGCCGCATCGTCGCAAGACTTATGGCATGCCAAAAAGGCCCCACTGCGGCTGTTGGCCCCGAGTTGGAAACAGCTTGTCTGAGAAAAAACCGCCGGCCAACGCGCTATCCGTCGGGCCGGCGGCATGAACCACACTGACACCTCCACCTATTCTTCGTCGTCCAGGTCGCCCAACTCCTGAAGCACGCGGAAGAACCGCTGCGGGCGTGTCCCTTTCGCGTCGTCCACTACGCTTACGCCATCTTCGGCGTTGATGTCGCAGGCGATTTCTTCCCAATCCGTCAGGTTGGTCGAGGCTTCGAGTCGGAATGGCAGACCCAGTGGCACGGGCAGCCGCAGGTGCAAGCTGCCGTCCACCAACGCCTCGGCGGACCGGAGCGGATGATCGTTGTCGAGGATGATCGCCCCGGCGCGATCGGGCCGGCCAATGACGTAGGTCGGCGGTGCGCCGAACGGCGGTTCTTCCAGGACCGCCCGCACTGTCTCCACGCGCTCGGGCAGGTTGTCGTCAATCGGCGTGACGACGATGCGCGCGCTGTGCCGGCCGGCCGGGATCAGGATGACGTTCGGGATGCTGACATAATCCACGCCGTTCGAGGCGGTGCCGCGGAAGACGCACCAGACGGCGAGCGGGTTGTTGGTGTTGCCGGTCCGGTGCAGGCGGAACTTCGCGGTGTTGGTTGTGCCTTCACGCGCCACGGCGTCCGTGGCCATGATGCGCACCACCGGCAGTTCGTTCTGTTCGCGCACGGCGATTTCGATGGGCCGCGAGCGCGTGCTGTCGCCGGCGTTGTCGGTGGCGACGGCGGTCAGGACGTGTTTGCCGGGCGGCGCGTTCGACCACACGAGCACGAAGGGCCGTCCGAGCGAATTGTCCGTCAGCACGTCCGTGCCGAGATCGCCGACGCGCACGGGATCAACGCCCAGAATCACGGCGGGATTGGTGACAACGCCAAGGCTCTTGTCGCCAGCGAAGAACTCCACCTGCGTCACCCAACCATCGGGATCGCCCGCAGCGGCGACGAGCCGGATGTCCACGGGCGCTTGGAAGACGGCGCCGTTGGGCGGGCTGACGATGCCCACGTGCGGCGGGCGGTTCGGCGGCGCGTCATTGTCGCGGAGGTAGGCGACGGCGCGGCCCGGCTGGCCGACGAGATAGCAATCGGGCGTGATCGCATTGCTGAATACACACGGAGGTTGCAGCAGCGCGAGGATGACCGATTCCGTGCCCTCAACGAGGTTGTCGTCGTAAGGCATCACCTCGATGCCCGCGACCGGCGAGCCCGAGGGAATCGTCACCACGCCCGAAAGCGCTCGATAATCCACGCCGTTCGAGGCCGTGCCGCTGATCCGGTAATGCACGGTCAGCGGGTCGGTCGTCGCGCCGGTGCGTTTCACCTCGAACCGGGCCGCGTCGAAGGCCGGCGTGATGGGATTCGGTTCGCTGGCCAGCGGATCCACGGCCGCGATGGTGACCACGGGCCACGGTGGGTTCGTCACCACTTTGATCTGCACCGGATCGGAGAACGTGCTCGCGCCGGAATCGTCCGTGGCCTTGGCCGTGAGGGCGTATCCACCCGCGGCGACGTTGGACCAGACCATCGAGAACTTCTGCACCTGTCCGGGCGGCGGCGGCACGAAGAAATAAACCGCCTGCTCGCCGATCTTGCGGTTGTTGGCGAAGAACTCGACCTTCCACACGTAACCGTCCGGATCGCGGGTCACGACATCAATCTCGATGTCGGATTGCGCCGGGAACGCGTCGCCGTTCTGCGGCTGCACGATTTCGAGCTTGGGCGAATGGTTGACGTCGTTGTCGAAGATGTAGGCGGCCGCGGTGTTGGGTTCGCCCACTAGGTAACAGCCGGGCGGTGGCGGGAAGATCGCGATGCAGGCGATGGGTTCGAGCTTGGCGATCACTGTCTCCGTCGGCTCGATCAACAGGTCGTCAATTGGATCCACCACGATCTGCGCGCGTCGGGCGCCCGCCGGGATGATGACTTGGCCGGACAACTTGCGATAGTCCTCGCCGTTGCTCGCCGTCCCTTCGAGTTTGTAGAAAACAGTCAGTTCGTGGTTTGTGTTGCCATGGCGCAGCACCGTGAACGTGGCGGTTCGAAGGTCAACGGGATCGAGGGCGGGCCCGCCATTTCGGTTGGTGGTCGTGGGCCCGGTCAAGTTGCCTTCGCCTGCCCACGGGTCGGTAGCATAGATCGTCACCACCGGCAGCAGGGGCGCGGGCAGGACTTTGATGTCCACCGGACCGGACCGACTGGAAGCGCCGCGATTGTCCGTGGCCTTGGCGGTCAGCACATGCGCGCCGGGAGCGGGGTCTTTCCACAAGAGTTGGAACAAGTGCTCCGCCAAAGGATCGGTCGGGTCAGAGCCGCCATTCCCGCCGCCGCCCGTCGTGCTCGGGCGATTCGTCACGATGCCGAGGCTCACGTTGCCGTCGAAGAACTCGACCGTGCGCACCCAGCCATCGGGGTCGTGCGCTGCCGCGGCCAGTCGGATGTCCACCGGTGATTGGAACACGTCGCCGTCGGCGGGATGGACTACCGCCACCTTGGGCGGGAGGTTCGTCGGTGGGTCATCGTTGTCGCGGATGACCGCCTTGGCGATGTTGTTGCTCCCGATGCGATACCACCATTGCAGCGAGGCGCCGGTGGGCGAGAGCAGCGGCGAAGGTTCGAGTTTCACCACGACCGTCTCGAGGCCCTCGACGAGCAAGTCGTGCAGCGGGTTCACGATGATCTCCGCCGAATGCGCGCCTGCGGGGATCAGCACGCGGCCGGAGAGGAGATGATAATCCACGCCGTTCGCCGCCGTGCCGCCCACGTCGTAGAAAGCCACCAGCGGCCAGTTCGTTTCGCCCGTGCGCGTGACCTCGAACACAGCAGGGTCAATCACCGTCAGCACGCCCGGCTCGGACGCGACTTCGTCGGTGGTCTTGATCTCAACCACCGGCGGCACGACGTGCGGGGCGACTTTGATTTCCACCGGCCTTGAATCCGTGCTCGCGCCGCCGTTGTCGGTGGCCATCGCGGTCAACACGTATTTGCCCGGCGGCACGTTGGACCAAACCAGCGTAAACGGCGGACGAAGCACCGAGTCTGCCGTGGGATGGTTCGTCACGACGCCGAGGCTGTTCGTGCCCTCGAAGAACTCCACCGTGGTGACGTAGCCATCGAAGTCGCGGGCCAGCGCGGCGAGCCGGATGTCCGCCGGCGCGATGAACACCGCGCCGTCCTCGGGCTTGACCAGGCGCACGACGGGCGGACGGTTCGGCGGCGAGTCATTGTCACGGATGACCGCGCGGGCCGTGTGGGCACGACCGACGAGGTAACAATCCAGCGGCGGCGGATAGATCGCGATGCAGACCGGCGGAACCACGGTCAACACCACGCCTTCCGGCCCTTCCACCAGCAAGTCATCGAGCGGCTCGACCACGACCTCCACCGTGCGCTCGCCTTCAGGGATGACGGCGGAGTGCGGGAGCTCGCGGTAATCCACGCCGTTCGACGCCGTGCCGCTGAGGCGATAGAAAACGGTCAACGGGAAATTCGTCGGCCCGGTGCGGTGCAGCTTGAACGTGGCGGTGTCCAAGTGATCGGTCGTGGGATCCGGTTCGGTCGCCACGGGATCGGTCGCGCGGACAGTCACCACCGGTTGCGGCGGCGCTTCGAGCACCTTGATCTCGACCGGCGCGGAGCGGGTGCTGTCGCCGTCGTTGTCGGTCGCCACCGCCGTCAGCGCGTGAACACCCGGAGGCGGATTCTTCCAGAGGAAGCGGAAGAGGCTTCCCGGAACGGGCACCGGTGCCGTGTCGGCTGCGGCGCTCAAATCAGGGAACAAAGCCGCGTCCAGATCGAACAGCGGGTCCTCGGCTGCGTTCAACAACTCCGCCACGGCGAGGATCGGACGATTGGTCACGATGCCGAGGCTGTTGGTCCCGGCGAAGAATTCCACTGTCACCACACGCCCATCGTGATCGAATGCGCGGGCCACGATCGGTACATCGTCATCCGAATCAAAGACGGCGCCGTTGGGCGGACGCACGATCGCAACCTCGGGCGGGATGTTGGTAGCCGCGAGATCATTGTCGGCGATGCCACCGAAGGCTACGCTGGGCCACGCCACGATGTAGGGCGGCGGCCAGTCGGGCGGCTGTTGGAGCGCGACCGCGACGGACTCCGCGCCCTCGATGAGGTAATCGTCAATCGGCGTCACCTCGATGGGCGCAAAGTAAGCGCCGGCGGGAATGGTGACGATGCCGGAGAGCGGTTGGTAGTCCACGCCGTTCTCGGCGGTGCCGCCGAGGGCGTATTGCACGGTGAGCGCGGCATTGGCCGGGCCGACGCGCACCGCCAGGAACGTCGCCGGATCAGAGCCCTCCTCCGCCGCAGCGGGGTCGAGGGCGATCACGGAGACCAGCGGCGGCCACGGCTGATCGTCGGCTCGGGCATTGGAGAGGAGACTGAACGCGCCAAGCAGCACTGCGGCGCATCCGCACAACCAGCGGGAAGGTTTCGTATGCATAAGTGAATTGCAGTTTCAAGTTGTCCTTGCGCTTCACCCGCTAGCGGCGTGCCACCGGGCGGAAGGCGGCCAAACCCTTGAAAACCGATGGGTTCGGCGTCGCCGTGCGGCCAGGACGGGAGCGGCGTTGGTGGAAATCACCCAGCGGCAGGCGACTCGGCGGGTGGAAACACCCTCAGAAACGCCCGTTGGTGGGATTCTGGGAGGCAAGGAGAAGATTCCGAAAAGGTGTTAGCCGGCGCGCCAAGTACTCAGCGACCCCGCAGGTGCTGCCTAGGGGAACTGCGACGTTCATCAGACTTATCCAAGACAACAGCCGTACTGAAACCTTCTGGGAACCGGGAAAAGCCGTTGACAGGATTCGAGGGGGGGGGGGGCGAAATGGTGCCGCTTTGGGGAGTGGTGAGGTTGTTCCGAGGAAA
>CAYJNU010000195.1:0-13985 GCA_964371005.1 uncultured Verrucomicrobiota bacterium
GGCGCGGAGTTACCTCTGTCGTTACTCCCTCTGGCGCAAGCTCGCAATGCTACAATTGCGACTGGTTGCGCTGTTTGGATTTCTTTCCTACTCATGCTGTTTCGTGAGATCGTCAATATGGTTCAGGGTAAGGCCGTTACGCCGTGCGAGCGGAAGCCGGGTTTTCCGCATCACCTCGCCGCTCGCGGGATCAGTTGTCAAAGATCACCAACGTCTCAAACCACATAACACGGCGCGTCGAGCTTCGTGTAGGGCAATCCAAGCGCGGTAATCACCCGGTCGCCTCGACCTTCCGACGGACCCAACCCGACAAAAATCACCTGATCTTCGTCGTGCTTGATGATGTCGCTCAAAGCGGTTTCCAATTCAATCTTTTCCGACGGGTTCAAATCGCACTCGAACACCGAGAATTGCAGGTGGTCGCCAAAATTTCCACAAGTCTTAAACACTTTCCGCAGCCGCTTGTCGTCGGCGATGTCGTAGCAAACCAGGTAAGTCGTTCGCATGAGTCACCTCGTCATCAAGGGAATGTATTCCGCGATCTCGCCTGTCAGCGTTTTCGCCAACAACCGCACCTGCAATTCCAGTGCCCGGCGATAGCTGACTTTGTAATCGAACAGCGGATGCGTAATCAGCGAACTCATGCGCTGCTCATACGTCTGGAAAAAGCGTTTGCGTCCCGGTGCGGTGAGGTTCACCGCCTGGCCGGCACGCACAAAATCTTTCTCCGTCACGACACGATTGTTGATGCAACTCAACACCGTGGATTCCGCGATGAGGGGTCGGAACTCCTCCATCAGATCGAGACCTAACGCCGGGCGTCCGAAACGCGGCTGATGGTAGAATCCCAAGTATGGATCAAAACCCACCGCCAGTGCGGCCAGCGTGCAATCCTTGGACAGCATGCTGTAAGCCAGCGAAAGCATGGCGTTGACGGGATCGGTTGGCGGACGGCGGTTGCGATTGCTAAAGTTGAAGTTGAAGGCAAGTTGCCCGTGATCCTTCCGCTGCGTTTCGAGGCCGGGCAGATCGTCTTCAACTTTGACCATGCCGCTGAACTGCTGAAAATACTGACTCGCAGCGGCACCCTCGATTCCGAGTAGTTCCTCAATTGATGCCGCTGCAAGCGCATCCTCGGACGCCCGCTTGAGTTTCCCAATAATCGCCTCTGGCGGCTCCAGATGGTTTCGCATCAGCAGCGTGCGATGATTGCGAATCTTTCCATGCACAAACTGGCGCGCGAGTGACAGGCACGTCGTTTCATCCCGCGCCAAACGAAATTGTTCCATGCGCAGAAACACATTCTTCATCCCGTGACCGCGAGTAATCCCGTAAAACCACCCGCCCATCGAAAAATATGTAACCGGAACTTCCTGTTCGCAGAGCGATTGAATGGCCTGCGTCGAGATTTGGATGTTGCCGAACAACGCCACATGCGAGACATCCCGCATTCGCACTTCTTCAATGACCCGGTCCTTATCTTTGACAACCAACACCTCGTCCTTACATCCCACGCGATAACCCGGCGTGTTCAGATACAACGCACGCGTATCGTCCCGTGCGGCGATCAATCTTCGCGGCGGCTCTCCCGCCACTTGTTTTGAGTCTTCGGACTCTGTTGCCGGTGTGACCGCTTTCTCCCCGAAACTCACGTCAACCTTTAACGTGGTTTGCGCCAGCATCCGGGTCTCATCCGGCAGACAGACTGGCGCGAGCGAACAACGCACGCATTTCGGTGAATGGACCAGCGGTGCGGGAATCGGTCCTGCGATGACTCGTTTGGCCTCGGCGATATTTTGAAGAATCCAGTTTTCCAGTTCCGTCGTGATGGGCAGACGGACGCGCTGCTTCGTAGCGCGATAATAGATGACGCCTTCGTTACAGGTGTAGCCGTTGTCGCGCAGAATCAAAGCCTGCAATCCAAGCTGCATCTTGTCCGTGTCCCACAACTCGTTGGCTTCCTCGCCTTCTTTCGGCGCGCCCGCCTTGTAGTCAACTGGGCAGACCTCCAACGCACTAAACAAGTCCCCGGCCTCGTCGCTCGCGACATTGGCCAGTGCGGCTCGCACCTCAACCAAGTCCATTTTCGCCACGACGCCCAATCGTTCCGAACCCATCTGCACGGAGCGCGAATGAATCGTTTCCGGTTCGGTGTCCTGCGCTTCAGACTCTTTGGTCGGAGCGTCAATGGTCGCCGCTGGCTGATCTTCTGCCGTCTTCTTCTCTGCCTTTGCCTTTTTCTTGGCCGCTGGCAAAGCACCGCTGCCTGAATCAACGCGCTGGTGAATCGCACCGCCACGCAACGTGTCTGCGCTTTCGACAAAGACGCCCTCGACGAATTCGTAATAGAACAGTCGCTGACAGTACACGAACTCGTTCAGCATCCGTGCGGGAATCTGCTGCGGCTCGACCTCGCGGCCCGCAACCTTTCCATCTCCTGTCGGACGGGTGAGGACGGGTTCGGTTGCTGCCGGCAGAACCGAGGTCGGCTCGGCCGCGACTTCAGCGACAGGTTTCGGCGGCTCGCTCTGCTGCGGCTCGACCGGTGACACCCGCACCACAATCTCCAACCGCTTCGGCTCCGTGGTCACTTGACGCGGTGGGCGCTTGCCTTCAGATCTTCCCGCGACAGCGCCGGGCGAAATACCTCTCGACGCAATTGGTTCTTCCGGTTCTGTCGAACGCGGCTCGGATGGAATCGGCCTTTTTTCGTCCATAAATCACCTCAAGAGGCGCACGAGCCGTGCCATGCCGGGATGCCCTTCTTGGAGCGGCGAAATCGCACTGCCAACAGTGTCCGCTTCAATCGCGCTGCAATCTCCGCATCCGGTCCTGCACCCAGCAGCGATTCCTCCTCTGGCCGCCAATCCGGCGCGGCCCGCCGCACGCTGAAAATGTGCCGCTTGGTTCGCGCGTGACGGACGCTCGTCATAGAATGTCCTGTGCGGCGCGCGACCTCTTCATCCGGCAAAGTTCCCAGCAGCGCCAGCTCATCGGGCTTCCAAATTTCATAATGGGGGTTGTGGAAGGGAATGCCGAGTTCGAGACGCTTGTTTCGTACGTTCTCTAAAGTCCGATGCACCAGTGGCGCCACTTCGCGGTCAGGCCGCGTCCCGAGCAACGCGATTTCTTCCTTCGTCCACTGACGATGATTCGGATTATTGCTGGCCAATCCGAGCAATCGCCGGCGCCTGCGGACGCGCGTCACGACGTAGCCCAGCTTGCGGGCGACTTCTTCATCCGTACGCTTACTCAGCAACGCGTCTTCCTCTGCCGTCCAAGTGCAATACCGTGCGCTCGGTTTGGCGTTGGGCGTCACACCGGAGTCGCGACGGCGGACCGGCTCTGCAACAACCTTGACCACTTTGAATGCGGCATCCGGTTTGGGGCGGCCGAGCTGAATGCGGCGCGCTTCCACCGCCTTGATCGTACGGCCAAACTTCCGCGCCAACTCCTCGTCCGGCTTCGAGCCAAGCAAAACCTCCTCTTCCTCCGTCCACGGACGGGGCCTGGCTTTTGGGGGAATGCCCAGCTTCTTGCGACGCCAGGCGACGTTGGTCACGCTACGACCCAGAAGTAACGCGACTTCGTGATCCGTGCGCGTACCGAGAATCTTGTCGTCTTCCGGACGCCAATCCTTTTTCACCCGGATGCGTTTCTTCCCGCGGCGATGCCGCACCGCGCTGACCGGGCGGCCAAACTTCCGGGCCAACACCTGGTCCGGCTTCGTGCCCAGCAAACGGTCCTCCTCCAGCGTCCACTTCGGTTGCAACTTCCTCACCTTGCCGCCGGCCAACTGACGGCGCCGCGTGTGAATCCGTTTGTAACTCCAACCGAGGATGGCGCGCAGTTCCTGATTTGATTTCGTCGCGAACAAGCGCGCGTAACGATCGCGCGGCTCGCGTTCCATGCGGAACGGCTGCGGCGCATGGCCGACTGCGGGTTTGCCGAGAAACTTGCGCCGATCCCGCACAGCGCCGAGCGTGCGATTCAGTTTTTCCGCCACCTCGCGGTCGGTGAACTTGCCGAGCAAAGCATCCTCCTCCTTCGTCCACGGAAACTGCCTCGCGGAACGAAAGCCGGACGCTTTACTGGTTTTCCGTTGCGGACGTGATGGGGACTGGGTTTTCATGGCCTTGCTGATCCGCTGTTCATCATTCGCCATTCGGCTCACGCATCCGGCACGAACAGGCCGAGACCGAAGTGGCACTGACTGCCGAGGGAAAACGGCTGCGACGGCCGGGCGTTGGCGAACTCAATGCGGAACATTCGTCCCGAGGCTTCGATAACATGGTGGCGGCGCCGACGGCAGAACGCCAACGCGCGGAGCATCCGGGTGCCTCCATCAAGGTGAAATCCAGCGAAAGTGCTGGGAACGAATGGCTCGTCCGGCGGTTTGAGCCAGGCGTTGCGATAACGCGCGTCGGAAAGGTTGCCGCGGGTCCAAGTTGTGGGGAGGCCATTGGCTGCATCGGCGAAGACAAGCTCGTGAATGTTCGAAACTTCAGCCTCGGTTTGAACCACATCGGTCAGCCGCAGACTCCGGAAAATCTCATTTGCGATGGACCGGACCTTTCCGCCGGAGTTCTTCCCGTGGCTGAGATTCACTGGACAGTAGTAAGGCGTGGTGGAGACGAACACAGTGGCGTCGCGCTTCCACGGGCCGAAGTCGGCGGCGGCGCCCAAGAAGACCGGTGTCACCAGCAGGTCTGGACGCCCGCCGCGCTGCCGGATGCGAAGTAACCGACGTAACGCGTCCACTTCTGAGGCCAGAAAACCGTGCGGACAATAGACCGACACATGATCAATGAAGCCGTCGTTGTCCTCGTCCGTAGGCCAGAAGAAAGCGTGGTCGTGGCCTTCGATGCGTCGCTCGCCGGCGTCGTCCTTCTCGCGCCCGCAGAGGTTGCGCGGGTGTTCGCCGGATTTCAGATGGCCATGCCAGGCGAGCGTGGCGGCGCGAAACTTGTCGGCGAAAAGAAGCGTGTCCGTGAGCGGCGGCAGCACCGGGCGGTTCACCGTGGCAGTGTTCAGGGCGAAGCGGACAAAGGTGATAAGCGGCTCGGCAGGCTTCGGGCGCGGAGCGACACGGGCTTGCGGCAACTGTTGAATAGCGCGTGGGACGGCATAATGAATCCATCGGCTGCCGATGGGGCGTTCCAAACCGTCTTTGATGTCTTCGCCAGACGAGCGGAGGAGACAACGGAGGAGTGACAACCCTTCTGGTTCCTCTGCGAGGGTCTGTTTGAATGTCGCGAGTTGTCCTGGCGTGGCCTTCACCCACTTCTCCGATGTCTTGCCGGTCTTTTTCACCGTTTTCGTTTCAAAGATTTTGAAGTCGAGAGCGGAAAGCATCTCGACCGCCTCACCCCGCAAATCGTCGTCCAGTGAAATCACGGGAGCCAGTTTCCGCTCCAAGGTGTAGTCCACATGCTCACGTCCCTCTGGCTTCACCCCGGGTTCAAGGGCGAGGCAACACCAGTGGGACACATCCGGGTTTAGTCCGGGAGGGCGTTCCGTGTGGGTGGTTGCGTCGCACCACGACTCGGCGCGGCCAAAATAAGTGAGGCGGCGAAGCAGAGTTTGCAGGTCCGTGAAACGCTGGTCGTCAGCAGGCAGGTTCACTTCCACCCACTCAAAGACGATCGGCGTTTCCTTGCTCACCGTCGCGAACGTGTCGAAGACGGCGGAACCAGTGGCCCCTTGTTTCTTGGGGAGGAACTGCCGGGTGTGGCCTCCGCCGGTTCGCGGTAGCCAGATTTTGGGCGGCGCGGCGAGCATCGCCAGCACGTCCGCGAGCCGCGAAACGGGAAGCGGGTCGTTCGGAGCGTGTGCATCCGAAATCGTCGCTTCCAGTGGCTCTGGCAGAGAGGTCAGTCCCGTGCCCGCCGCTGCCACGAGCGCCCGCAGCAATCGCCACGGCGAGGGAGGCCAATCCACCTTGCCGTCGCTGTGATGCGCGTGCCAGTGGTGCAGATGCGCGCGTCCGGTCAGGAAGCGGATGGAGATGCAGAGGGGCATGCGCTATTGGGGTTCGGGCCCTGTAGGTTCGACAGGCTGCTGAACAGGTTGCTGCGCTGCTTGCGAAGATTCCCGCCAAGTTGCCACTTCCACGCGGCGCTTCTTCCAAACGTCAGGTTCGGCTTCCAATTCGGGGAAGCACTTGTTCCTTGCCGCAACGAAATCAACGAGAAGGTCGCTCCGATTCGGCCAATTCCACGGCTTTCCGTCTACGGTCGGGAGAATCTCCACGGCCTTAAACTCGCAGCCTGAGCGCAATCTCAAGCAACGCAGAAGCAGGCTGTCCACTTTGTAGAGCGCCCAAAGGGTAAGGAAGTTTGTCTGGTCGGTTGTGAGATTGTAGCCCGCGAGCGTGGAAAGATGCAGGATGAAAGACGCCTTGATGTCATCAGATGTGAACTCTTGCTTTGAAAAAGGGATGTTGTCCTTGGCTGAGATTTCGCCGCGATAAACGCCACCGTAGTTCACTTGATTAGGGTTGGCCGCTTCGATGAAGCCGGAAAGCAGGCGCGGCAGGCGGAGACGGCCATCCAGTTCCTCAAGGAAGACACCGTGGAGGATGCAACCGGGGTCAATGCTGAAAATCTTTTGCGCGAGCACCCACGGTCGCACGGGGCGCTGCTTGTTCACAGCGAAGTTTTGCGCGTCGCCAAGCCAGTCTTTAATAGTTTCCTGCCCGACATTTTGCTTGGCGCTGAGAACATACGGCGAAGCCAAGCGGTGAGGTTCGCGAACGGAGGATGTGAGGAACGGCTTCTGTTCACCGGAACCATCTCCATCAAGCACTCTGACATACGGGATGCCTTGGCAGTCGGCGTTGTAGTCATCGCCAGACAGACAGGCCTCTTCCAGCCAGTTGCCGAGCGCGGCGGCGGTGTCGGAGAAGAGCATGTTGACGGCGCGCTGCACTTTCTTGGTGCCGCCGTTGTCATCCTTCTCCGCAAATTCCCGAACGCCCTTGTAGAGCGCGGGGCCGAGGTCGGGAAAGCCGGTTGGTTGGAAACGTCCATTGGTTCCGTCCGCGACTTTCAGCGGGACCGTAATCAGCAGACGGCAAGCGCCTGTGAAGGCGCTGAGGTCGATTCGTGGAGTATAAGGTTTATCGCTCATGATGTTTGTCAGTGTTTTTGTGGTTTGATGGAAAGAGCCGCGAGCATGCCAGAGCGGCGAACCGGGATGAGAAGCAGGCCGGCCATGCGCTGGCTGTCTTCCGTGGAGAGCGACCATTCTCCGCTGGCGAGAACGCTATCCGGCACGATGGGCGGATAGCCCTTGGCGCGGAGCATTTGCGCCGCAGCTTGCAAGGCGTCCGCGCTGCGTCCGGCGAGCAGGAGATTGAGCTGGCGCAGCGGAGGATTGGGGAATGGTTCGCGTTCGGTGCGGGTGACCGTTCCCTTTTCGTTCGGCAGCGCGGGGAGGCGTCCGCCGAGGAAGCAGAGTTTGAGCAGGGCATAGGCGCGCGGGAGAGCAAAGGCAGCTTCTCGCTCCTGCTTTTCGTGGGCAGAGAGACTGGTGTTTTCCCAAAGGCTGAGACGCGCCGTGTCGTTCGAGTCAAACCAGACGCCGGATTGGGCCAGCGTCGGCGTGGTGTCGTGGGTGGCCTGCCACGCATCGAGCCTAGATTGCTCCGGCTCAACACCGAAATCCACCAGGGCCAGTGCGCGCATGAGTTCGGCGAGACAGGATTCATCGAGTTCCCAGTTCCACAGCCGCAGTATGTCGCCGAACGAGGCGGGATAAAAACTCACGAGCGGCAGCCCTACGCCTTTTTTGCTTTGAGCATCCACCAAGCGGCGGCGAAGCGCCGCGGCGAGATTGGCGAGCAAGGAAGCGCCTTCGGACCACACCGGCGAACGGGACAGCTCTGCCCAAGTCCACCGGTTTCCGGTGCGGGCCACTGGGACAAGATTTGTGAGCAGCGGACCTACGGATGGCTCCCTTGATCTTTTCGATTCGCCCCACGGCAGGAGCGAGGCGACGGCGCGAGCAAGACGGAATTCGACAGGGTGTCGTTCGGGAGTCAGCATCGCCCATGCGCGTTTCAACAGAGGTGGCAGCGGGGCATTCGGATTTGTTGGCGCGGTTGCATTCTCGCCGCGCCCGCGCCGCACCCGGCCTTTGGTGACGGCAAATTCTCGAATGAGATTTCCGAGGGCTACGTTGATTTCAACCAGTCCATCGTTACCGCTTCCAGCTTGTGCCGCTAGTACCGCTTTGAAGCGAGCGGAGTCGTAGGCTGACCATGCAGCAGTCAGGCGGGCTGGGTGGTTATGTCCGACGCCGGGATGAACGCCGGAACGCCAGCCGAAGGAGTCATCGAAATCGAGCAGTTCTTCCAAAAGGACAAGACTCGGAAGCCGTGTGACGGGAAAGACTCCGAGCGGAATGGCGAGGGGAGCGGTTTGATCTTTCTTACCGTAGCTGCCGCTTCGCCGAAATAACCCATAGCGAAGAAAGGCTTTGATGCCCCGGTCGCAGCCAAAGCGGGCCACCGCGAGAGCAAACTGGGCGGCCTTTTTCACGGAACGCCCGGCCACTTGAAACCGGCCTTCGCTGAGAAGGCTGCGGAGCACAGAAATGTCCAGCGGGCTGTCCCAGAGCGGGCACCAGATTTCGCCTGAGCTGATTGATTTGTCGGACTCAGCAAGTTCCCTGATTCCGATGGAATGCGCTCCGCCGAGTGAGCTTTCGCAATAAAAAGGGAACGCGGCGCTTCCGCGTTCGACACCCAAGCGCCGTGTGACCGCAGAACGGAAGAACAGCAGACCCTCCATGAGCAGGATGAAATCCCACGGATTGGCCCGCGTCTGGGCGTCGAACGTCTGACCGATGTTGGGGTCGCCCCGGAAGCCGGGGTAAAACAAACCGGCGAGCGACGAGGTTTCCAAAAGACCGCACATGGATTTGCCCGCAAGGGAACATTCCAGCCGGCGACGCCCGCGCTCCGGATTCGTGACGAACGAATCAGCCAGGTAGCCCTGCTGGCGCACGATGTAGTTACCACTGCCCTCCGCTCCACCTTTTGCAAACAGAGGGAACCAGTCTTTGGTGAGGTTCTTGTCCTTCGGTCGCGGCGCGCCCACCGCGTCGAGCCAGTCGAGTGCTGAACTTCGTGCCCGATTGCGAAGCCTCGTAATCATGGAGCCGATGTCGTCTTTGTGGAATGACTCCACCCATTTCGTCACGGTAGAATCTGCGGCGGGAACTTCGAGCGATTGGGTGGATGCCGAACCGGCGACCCGGGCCACGAGAGCCGAGGCTTCTCGAAAGCGATTTGTTCGTGGCTTGTTATCTTGCAGCAACGCTTTCAACGCCACGCCTCCGGCGTCTCGCTTGCCTCCTTTGCCCCAACCAGTGTTTGCCAGCCACGGCGCAACGAAAGCTGAATAGCTGCACGTATCATGAAGCCAGTCGCAAAGGCCTTCTACCGTTGCGAACTTGGCTGTGCTCAGGCGAAAAGCCCCCGCCTCCCACCAAGCGCGAGCCGTGGGATCGGCCTGTTCCGCCACGAGGCGAAAGACGCCGAGGGCTTTGAGGTAGTTGCCCAATGGTTCCGAGGAGCAGCCGTGAAGTGTCAGGATGGGCATGGCGTTCAGGTGTTGACTGGATTGTTTTCAGCACGCTTGGAGGCACGCTGGTCGGCAACGCGAAGAATGGCCTCATACCAAGCGAGACGGAAGGGACCGTGTGCGGCGAGCAATGCGCCGGTGCGCTCACGCCATGACGGACCGGAGGCGGAGGACAGGCCGAGGTCCATCACATCGAGGTGAAGAGTAACTGCGGGCGCGAGAATTTTGGATGAAGTGAAGTCGAGGCCGGGAAGCGCAACATCTGGCAGCGAATCCCCCTCCCGGACACCGCGCGCTTGCCGCGTCTCCGGCGGGCAAGGCCAAGGAACGTCCTCGCGCAAATCATCCGGTGAACTGCGGAGAGAGAGACGCACTTTCCCATGATGAGCGGCCACGAGATAAATGAGGAGGTTGAATTGTTTCACGTTCAACGCGGCGATTTCGGCGGCGAGTGCGGAATCAGCGAGTGGCGTGCAAGACTCACTTGGAACGGAGTCAAACGCGGCTCTCAGTTCCTCGTCCGGCCACGCAAGGGCTGGATGATTGGGCTGGTGACGGCGAAGAAGTTCCAGAATCGCAAGGCCGCTGGCGAGTTCATGGCGGAAGCCAGCGCGGCGTGCGTCCCGCTCGGCTTCGGGTGTTGAGTCGAGTTGCGGGCGAAGTTTGTCGCGACGCCAGCAATGGTCGGGAGCCTTGGCTGGGAGGGCATCAGGAACCACGGCCACGGCCTTCGCCAGATCCTCTGGTTTAACCTTCTGCTTGAAGGCGGCGTGCGCCTTTCCCCAGTCATGGAGTCGTCCAGCGAGGGGGAAAACGACACGCGCATCTTCGTTGGCATCTGAGTTTGGAAGGAGAAGGGCAAGGGAGGTGTGCAATTCTTCGCAGACCTCGCGGGAATGGTGCAGAATTGTTCGCCACGCTCCATTCTGACCGGAATTGCTGCTGCCATTTGCCCCCTCGAAATCGTCTTCCATGCCAGCGGTGTTTTCATCCTCATTGGGGATTGCAGGCGGCGGAACCGGTTGTTTCCAGGGTCCGATGACGAAATCACAATCCTCCGCGCGCCCGGTCCAGCCTTTCTCTGGGTCGTATCCCCCGCATGACTGCTCAAGCAGGAACACCTGGCCGGGAAAAATGCGCTCCGTATCGCCGCGATTGAGGCGGGTCCATCCATCGCGGTAATCCCACCGCCAGATGCGCCCCTGTGTCTTCTGCGCGAAGTCTCGGAACCCGGAGTCCCGACTGAATACTGGCACAGGACAAAGCTCTGCAGGTTCAGGCTGCCAAGCCTTAGCTTTGGGCGGATTTTTGCCCTTCGGAATCGTTGAGCAATCGCGCCAAAATGCAGTGATGTCATGTTCTTCGCCGTCGCGGATGTATCGGGAGATGTCGATGTCGGCTCCGGTGAGGTCTGGAGTCGTATCGAAAAGGTCCAGGATGTCTTTCGTTTGGGGAACAAACCTTGGAGCGTAGGGAAGAAGTCTGTGGGTAGCTTCCGCCGAAAGTTTTTCCCGGTGAGCGCGGAAACCGGCGAGAGACACGTCCGTGAGTAACGCAAACTGACTTTTGACCTCAGCTAATTCTTCTTCGGAATACGGCATCGAATCTTTGGTCACATCCAGCCAATAGACGTCTGCGTTTGGATCGTCAGGGTATCTCGCAGCCCGCCCACAACGTTGAATGAACGACGACCACGGACAGCTTTCTGAAAAAAGGACGCGCGATGTGATGTCCAAACCAGCCTCGACGACTTGAGTGGCGATGATGAATTTCGCGTCCTTGACCTTTGATGTCCATGCCTTCCGCTCGCGATGCCGGAAGCGTGAATGAAGGAGAAGCGGGTTATTGTCCTTCATTTTTTCGGCCACGGCGCACGCTCTTCGCACCGTGTTCACGATGACCAAAGTTTTGCCGCCGTGTTCGGTCATTCGCATCTTCACCGCTTTCGCTACATCGGCGATGTAATTGTCTTCCTTGTTGGCCTTCAGGTCCGCCTCGGCTTTGCGATGGAAGGTTTTAGTGCCCGGTTGCAGCAGTTTCTTGAGACGACGTGCGGAATCAGATTGCCCCTTCGTATCCTTATTCCAAAGCAGCTTCGTCTGTTTGTCTGAATCATTGCAAACGCCCGCAATCGCAGGGACGAAATCCACAGCCGACGCCAGCCACTCTTGCTCGACTGTAGCGCTCATCCACCACGAAGCCGTTGCGATTGCGGGCTTCATGCCGCCGCAATCCCGCCATGATTGAAGCTGTAGGCTGGTCGCAAAACCGGTGCTCATCAACTGCACCTCATCGAACACCCAAAGGCAGTCGTTGTTCAGAAGTGCAAAATCCTTGGGCCACCGCGCACGACCAGCAGCGTAGCCCCGATTGAGCGCGCGGCTGAGGAGCATGTCTTGCGTGCCAATGAGGATGGCGTTTTCTTCGGGGTAAATGCCCCATTCGCCTGCGTCCTCTCCGCCCATGAGGATGTGGACGCCGACTTTGCCTGCGCGGTTTGAAGGCTTGTCATCCCACAACATTCCGTGAGCAGTGAGCCATTTTTTGACTTCCGCATCCGTCTGCTCCACCAGCGTACGCATGGGGAGGCAATAGACGAGGCGGCGAGGCCACTGTGGGCAGTCGAGCGAGGGATGCAGTCGGTTCCAGAGCCAGGCCAAAACGACGGCGGCAGTTTTGCCCAAGCCGGTCGGAACGTTGATGAGTTGAGAATGGCATGGAGTGCTAGAATCGCTTCCGGCCAGACGGCATTGGTACTCGTAGGGCGTGTTGCGCGTGGCCGCCTGGAAGAACGTGTCGAATCGAAGTCGGCTCACGACTCACCGCCTGTTCTGAGTGCTGGCGCAAAATGCCTGGTCACGGGTTGCATGTGTTTTCTGGCGTCGCGCCGGAGCGAACCCGCACTGCATTCACCTCAGCGAGGCTCTGTCCTTGTATCAAATCGAGTTGCTGGCCGCGAGCGCGAAAAAGTTGACGCTCCGGGCATGGACATGGACCTCCACGCGCGGATCAATTCGTCCAGGTCCAGCGCGATAGCGCCCATTATTATTTGGCAGGCGGTGGTTGCCGCAGTAGTAAATGAGTGATGCGTTCGCGGAAAGCGCCTGCTTGATCCCGCGAATCCTTCAATAACCCTCGCAACCCTCGACAAGGCAGCTCGCGCGTTGAAACGGAAGCTCAACATTGAACTCGTTCCGGCGTGAACGGTGCGGCTGAGCAAAGCGAACCGCAACGTGCAATTCACCGGTTTCCTTGGCCGGCTTTGTACACCGAGGCTGCACATTCGTGTTTCCCGTGCATCAGCCAGCACCCCCCAGATTCAGCCTGCACTAGAATGGAGTATGAGAGATTTAGATGTGCCGGGTGCGGGAAATCCTGAGAAGTTCTACACGCTCGGCGAAGTGGCCAAACTGCTGAACGTCAGCCGCACTACAGTTTATCGCTGGCGGCTGCGCGGCCTCGGGGTGGTCCGCATCAGCGGCGTGGTTCGAATCAGCGAATCTTCGCTTCGGCAATTCATCGCAAATCATCACACGCAAGGAGAGCGGGCAGTCGGGGCATGAGAGGCGGTTCATTTTCCTTAATTCTTCCGCAGGCGAATTCGCACCCGCGAGCGAATGCGCGCCCGGGATTCTGGGATGGCGCGTTTCAAGAGGCAGAGCAAATTGCGCCAAACGCGCTTGTCGAAGTGAAATCGCATCGGAAAAAGGTTTTTGCCCCGTTGGGCGAGGGGTTTGCCAGGAAGGGGAACCGGATTTATTACCGGGTCCAAACGAATGGAAAAGCGACCTGGCTCAGCACCGGCACTGACAAACTGCCGCTGGCCCGGAAGTGGAAGGAAAAATGGGAACGCGAGCAGTGGCTGCGCGAGAACGGTCTTCTTCCGAAACAACCTACTGTGCCCACCGCGAGCGGCATCACGGTCAACGAACTGCTGGACATCTACATCGCAGCGGGCCAACCGATCATTCGTAAGCGGTCGTTACGACCGAAATCCGAATGCTCCATCCAAAACGAGCAATTTTGTTTTCAAAAGATTCGCAGATTTTTTGGCGACAAGCCGGCCGCGCAACTCAACCTGAACGAATGCGACCGTTACCACCAATGGCGACTGTCGGGCGGCTACATCGCTGAGTACTTGTGTCGGGGCAAAAAGGTCGTGAAACACACGCGTGGCGGCGACCGGAGCGTGGATTTGGAACTGATTTTTCTTTCCAACGCGTGCGCACTCGGCGTCCGTCGAGGCATCCTGGAAACCAATCCCATCCGAGACCGCGGCCGCTATGCAGACCCGTCGAAGGTGCGTCACTGCCGCGAGGTCGCGCCCACGCCGGACGGGTTGCCCGAGATGCGTCCGTGTTGCTTTAGCAGGGCGCGCAGTTTTTCCAGCATCTC
>CAYJNU010000196.1:0-13520 GCA_964371005.1 uncultured Verrucomicrobiota bacterium
GAACGCCTCGCCAAACACCGACGGCTTGTCCGGCGACAGGTTGATGACGCAGTTGGAAATGACGGCGTCCACCGAATTGTCGGCCACCGGCAGATGCTCGATTTCCCCGAGCCGAAATTCCACGTTGTCCAGCCCTGTGCGCTCCCGATACGTCGTCACGTTCTTCCGGGCCTTGGCCAGCATCTCTGCCGTCATGTCCACGCCAATGGCGCGCCCAGCCGCTCCGACTTTCTTTCCGGCGATGAACACGTCGAACCCACCGCCGGCGCCCAGGTCCAGCACGACTTCACCCGGCTGGAGCGCGGCGAGTGCGTTGGGATTTCCGCAGGAAAGGCCCATGTTCGCCCCCTCCGGCAACGCAGCCAGTTCTTCGGGGGTGTAGCCAATGTGCTTGGCCAGGTCCTCAGACGCCACGGATGTTGAACCGCAGCACGTCGGCGATGAGCCGCAGCACGAGCCGCCGCTTCCGGCAATCTTGCCGTAACCCTCGCGCACCTTCTGGTGAACTGTTTCGGAGTCAATGGTTGAATTCATAATCGTGCTTTGAAATCGTCGGCATGTTCCGTGTCAGGTCTTCAGTCCCATACCTCTGTCCGACGCCATAGCTTCTCCTCGAACCGCCGGGCAAATCCAGTCTTGGCGATGATCTCTTGCCCGCGCGGTGACTGGGCGAATCGGATGAACGCCAGCGCGGCGGGCGAGTGTCGGGCTTTGTCCGTATTCAACCACATGCCCCGACCATAAGGGTATTGCCGCAAACTGACGGATAGCACGCTCGCGGGATGGTGATCTATGAGGACCGCCTTCAGGCCGGAGTGCTCCGCCAGGCTCATGCTCACGAAGCCGACCGCGTTCGAATCCTGCCGCACTGCTTCCACGATTGCGGCGTAGCTGTCGTGCGTCGTGGCCGACGCAGCATACGCCCGATCTTCCAACGCCATTTCCCGAAACGCGGCGTGCGTCGCTGAACCCGGACCGCGAATGTGAATACGCACCGGAGCATCTGCCCCGCCCACGCTTTTCCAGTTCTGGGCAATGCCGGTAAAAACATCGCGCACTTGGCTGCTCGAAAGATTCCGGACCGAGTTGGTCGGGTGAACCACCACCGCCACCCCGTAGGAACAGAGGAAAGCGGTGTCAAATTCGATTCCGCGCGTCTTCGCCAAACGCAACTCGTCTTCGGACGCCACACGCGTCGCCGCCGCGATGTCGCATTCTCCAGCCAGCAAGGCCGCAAACCCCGAGGCGGAGTCCTTGGAACTGACCTCGATCCTGACCTCCGGATAGTCCTTGTTGAAGGCCACGATCAATGGCGGCGCGACTTCGTCGCCAAATGTGTTCGAGCCCTTGACGACCACCTTTGCCGCGCCGATTGCCTCCGGACTGTAACGGTGGTTTGCGGGACACCCCGTCACGAGCACTGCCAGCAGCGTGCCGAGGATCAGGCCCGGCCATCCCGCGCCGGTCGAACTGCCGTTCTTTGTTCTTCGGTTCATGATTGTCCTTTCGCTTGGGAGCCGTCAGTGGCTGCGCTTCTCCACCCTTACAGGGCGCGAGCGAGGCCAAAGCTTTGCATCGTGTGATGCAGTAGCAGCGTGGCCATGCTCAGGTCGTAGCACTCGCGATACGACGGGCAAGCCACGCATTTCTTCCATTCTTCCATTTTCACCGACATGGTCCGCCCGTTGATTCCCATTCCGCTGCTCTCCACCAGCGTTTTGAAGGCTTTGCCTTCGAGCCACTGGTTGAACAGCGTTCGCGACAAGTCCGGGAACATCTTGCCGTAGCATTCCGGTTCGGCTTTCACAGCGCTCCTCTTGATTATGAGGCTTTGGCTTGGTCCCGACGACCGGCGCCATAAGCCTCGAACACCCGTTTGATCTCGTCCCTCACGCGGCGGAACACGGCGAGCTTCTCCTCGTCCGTGCCCGTGGCGTGGGCGGGGTCGTCAAAGCCCCAATGGTAGCGATTCACCTGGCCGGGGAACATCGGGCACGCTTGGTCCGCGTTGCCGCAGACGGTGATGACAGTCTCGACGGGCTGTTTCAGGAACTCGTCCATGTGTTTCGAGTGATGGCTGGAAATATCAATGCCGATTTCCTTCATCACCTGAATGCCGAGCGGATGAACGTAGCCCGCCGGTTTTGACCCAGCGCTTTGCACGTTGAGCAACTCGCCTGTGGCTGCCCGTAGAATGCCTTCCGCCAGATGACTCCGGCAGGAGTTTCCGGTGCAGAGGATCAGCACGGTGGGTTTCACTTTCGACATGTTCGTTTGCATAGTTCGGCGGGGTCTTGCTTGAGGATCTTTTTCAGTTGTTCTTTGTCCTGTAAAACCTGCGGCTGGTCCGACATGGACTTCTCGACCCAGTCGAGTGCCTCGCGCACCACCACCGGCGCGGTCTTGTCCGGCAATCGGTAGTAAATCCATCGGCCTTCCTTGCGTGAATCCACCAGCCCGGCCTGTGAGAGCACGGAAAGATGTTTCGACATCGTCGAAGGCGCCAGCCCAAACAACGCCGTGATCTGGCAGACACACACTTCGCCTTGGCGCAGCGCCAGCAACGTCCGCACGCGGTTGTCGTCGGCCAGCGCCTTGGTGATGTTCATGAACTCACGCATATCTATATTTCGCCATACAACGAAATATAGTTACCGCGGCTTCCTGTGGCGGTCAAATGCTTTTTCTTAAGCCGGCTCTCCGCGAACGTCGCGCACCCGCATTCCATCCGCGGAATTCAGAGCGTGGCAAAGACTCCCGCCCGAGCGCCCCGGAGGGGATATGTCGAATCGGGTAGGTGGAATGCGAGGTGAATCCTGGAGTTGCCACCAAACTTGCACCGCCATGCTGCACACCATCAGCCCTACGACTCCCAGCCAGCAGACCAAGGCTGGCGTTCCAAGACCAGTCTGCGCCAGCACGCCCGCCAATACTCCGATGCCCGCCAACTGCATGAGCACCAGGCGGCGGTGAAATCGCGCCCTTCGCTCGCAAGGGCTGAACCCGCTCTGGATCGTGGTTTTGGTCACGCAAAACCATCGCACGGCCCGCCCGCCGTTCAACCTCTGCGCCCGCTTTGTAACCGTTTTGTAACCGCGCCCCCGATGCATCTGCCAGCCGCACCGTGGGCGTGATCCGCGCCTGCGTCCCTCAACCCCTTCCGCGATTCACGCGTATAAGACTTCGCCGCCGCGGCGCAGACCATGCCCGGCACGGCAGCGGTGTTGCAGGCGGTCGCCAAGGACAGGAACGGCATTGGCTACGGTGGCATCGCCTATGGGTCGGGCGCAAAACACCTGAGCATCAAGAAAGACGCCGCCGCTCCAGCCGTTGAACCTACGGAGGAGAACGTGCTCAACGCCCGCTACCCCATCTGGCGGCACCTGTTCCTTTACGTCAATCCTGCGTTGGACCAGGGCGCCGTGGCCAAATACATCGCCTGGATCAGGAGCGACGACGGGCAAAAAGTAGTGAAGGACGTGGGCTACTTCCCGCTGGCAAAAACCACCAGGCAATAAACCTCAGCCCCAGGGTTGTCGCATCAATGCGTCAGTCGCGGGCGGGAATCAGGCTGGTTCCTGCCGTGCCAGCCGCAGTGCCAGATCGGCCACGCGCAAACCGGTGTTTCGGGCCGTGCCCAATCCGAGTTCGTCACCGCTGATGTCGTCCTTCGTCGAAAGCACTGTGCCGCCTTGGAATGCGGGCGGGCGTCCTCCCGCGGGGATCATCCCGAAACAGAGCATCGCTGTCTGGATCTGCTCGATGACGAGTTCTTGGCCGCCGTTGCGGAATTGGCCCAAGGCAATCACGCCTACCGGCTTTCCTTCGAGCAGCATCTTGGGCTCGCGCAGCGGCGCACAGCGTTCGATGAATGCCTTGCACAGCGCGCTCAGCCCGCGGAAGTAGGAGGGCGATCCGATGATGAGGCCGGCCACCGCCGGGTCTTGCAGCTTCGGGAGGATGGCGGTGAAGTCGTCCTGCGGCGGCGTGGGCGACCAGCCGGAGATGTTAAGTCCACCCAGGTCAATCAACTCCACTTGAATCCTCGGATTCGAGTTCTTGGCGGCGTCCAGTGCGGCTTGGACGGCTTTCGCCGTGGTCATGCCCTTGCGCGGGCTGCACGAAACACCGAGAATTTTCAGCGCCTTGTCCCCACCAGCTTCAGCGGCGAGAGCAGAGGTTGCGGTTGCGGCCAACGCGGCGGTGCCGGCGGCGGCCAGGAAGTGACGGCGAGTGACGTTTTCGTTCATTGGAGGTTCTTTCAGTCAGGGTGTTGGTTTGCTGTTGTTCTTTTCACGGTTCACGGCGTTCGCACATTGGTGGAGAGCCGCAAAATCAAGCGGTGAGCAACTCCGCTCCCCGGTCTGCCACTTGGCGAATGCGGGCGGCGGTGACGCGCGTCGCGCCTTTCTCAAAGCCCAAGTCCGTGAGTTTGAGATGCTGGAAGTTCTTGAAACCGGCCAGTTCCATCGTCTTGCGGGCGCATTCCTCTTTGCAGCCGTCAATGATGAGCACTTTGGCCGCAGAACGCGTGTTGGCCAGGATGCCTTCCACCCGGCCGCCGATGCCAGCCAGGCAATACATCCTGCCCATGACGTCGAGCGTCATTTGCCGCGCAGCGCGGTCTGTGAGTCCGCCCACATCCGAAGCGCCGGAGCATGGGAAAATCAATTTCGGTGCGGCTTGGCAACTACATTGGGGCTGGGCGTTCATGGCGTTCATTTCAATCGTCAGACAGGGTGTTCCATCGGCTCGGGTTGTGAAATTGGGGCGCCTGGTGATGAACTGCGGCCCGCCATCCAGGTGTAAAGCACCGGCACGAGGAACAGGGCGACGAACACATTGAGCAGCAATCCGCCGATGGCTGCCGCTGCCATCGGGCGGAGCAGTTCGCCGCCTTCCTCCAGCGCGAAGGCCAGTGGCGCGAAACCGAGCACGGCGGGCAGCACCGTCATCAGCCGCGGACGCAACCGGCTCAGGCCCGCGCCGAGCGTGGCTTCAAAGAGCGGTTTGCCGTCGGCGCGTTGGTGTTCGGCAGTTTCGATGAGCAGCACGCCGTCAATCACGTTGGCCGCCAGCACGATCATTGCAGCGATGATGACGGTAGCGCCGAAGGGCTGGCCTGCGATCCACAGGCCATAACCCATGCCGGTGAGGCAGAACGGCGCGGCAATCAGAATTACCAGCGGCAGGCGCAGGCTGTTGAACTGCGCCGCCAGCACGATGAACGAGAAGAACACCGCCAGCCCGAGAATGCTTTTCACCACGCCTAGCATCTCGGCCATTTGCCGGGCCTTGCCGCCGATGGTGTAATTGTAACCGGTGGGCCATTTCACCTCGGCGAGCGCCGCGCGCGTGGCGGTTTGCGCGGTGCTAAGGTCCACGTTCAACGGATCGCAACGCACGATGACCTGCTTGATCTGGTTCTGGCGGACAATCTCGACCGGGCCGGTGGCGGAGCGCACGTTCGCGACTTCGCGCAGGCGCACATGATCGCCGGCGGGCGTGGTGACCACCAGATTCTCGACATCGGAACGCGAGCGCAGGCTGCGTTCGGGGACGAGGACGCGCAGGTCGTAAAGATCGCTGGCCTCGCGGTAGAGCGTCGGCACGTTACCGCCGATGTAGCCCCGCAACGTGCCGGCGATCGCGGCCACGGTCAGCCCGTGTTCGGCGGCGCGCGTGCGGTCAATCTCCACCTGCCACTCGGGCTTTGAGTAATCAAGCGACACATAAATGTTCGCCAGTTCCGGTCGCTGGCGGAGACGCGCGGCGATGTCGGTGGCCAGAGTGAACAGCGTATCAATTTCCGACCCGTTGATTTCCACTTCGATGTCCGCCTCGCCAACTTTCCGAATGCCGCGCATCTTCGCCTGATACACCGCGAGGATTGCTCCGGGCGCGTGGACCTTGGCGACCTTCTTGCGCAACTCCGCGATGTAGTCCGTTGTGGAAAGGTCGCGCTCGCCGGGTGGCACGAGTTCGATGTCCACTTCGCCTTCGTTGCCGATCTTGTTCGTGTAGAGTCCACGCACCGCCCCGCCGATGAGGGTGAACACGCTGCGCACGCGTTTGTCGCCGCGCACCAGCGCCTCGATTCGAGCGGTGATGGCGTCCATGCGTTCGAGCGCCGCTCCGGCGGGCATGCGCACCTTCACCACGATGCGCCCGTCATCCACGGCGGGGAAGAACTCCGCGCCCGCTTTCTGGAATAGCACCACGCCCAAAGCCGCAACCGCAACGAAGACAATCAGTGCAATCACGCGGGCGTTCAAAGCGCGGCGGAGCAGCCAGCCATAGCCCGCCTGCAGGCGACGGTTGAAACGCTCGCTCCAGGAATTCTCGTTGTGTTCACCCCGTAACCAGACCGAACCCAGCATGGGCGTAAGCGTGATTGCTCCAAGTCCCGCGATGACCATCAAACCAAGCACCACTAGAACGAGTTCACGAAACAGCAACGTGATCAGGCCCGGCACGAGCAGGAACGGCGCGAAGAGCGCGATGAACGTGACGGTGGCGGCGAGGATCGCTCCGCCGACTTCGCGCGTCCCCGCTTCCGCCACGTCGTCGGACGTGCCTTCCTTCCGCAAACTGCGCCGGCGGGTGATGTTTTCCACCACAATGATCGAGGCGTCAGGCAGCACGCCGATGGCGACCACGAGACCACCGAGCGAGAAGATGTTCAGCGAGAAGCCCGCCAGCCGCATGACGAAGAAATTCACCAGCAGCGCGAATGGCAGCGCGATGCCGATGATGAGCACCTGGCGCGGACTGCCGAGAAAGATAAACAGCACGAGAATCACCAGCGCCAGAGCTTCGAGGGCGGTGTTGCGGACGCCTTTCATCGAATCCACGATGTAATCGGCCTGGTTCTCCAGCAGCTTGTAGGACAGGCCGGCGGGAAAGGCGGGCGCGAGTTCCTCAAGGCGGCGCTCGACGTTTCGCACGGTAACGACGGTGTTGGCGTCAGCCTGCTTGATGATGTTGGCCTTCACGGCGGGCCGGCCATCGAGCCGCGTGATGAGGCGCACCTCTTCGTGCGAGTCCTCCACCATGGCCACATCGCTGATACGGATGCGCGCGCCGTTTTCGCCGCGCACCAGCACGATCTGGCGGATGGTTTCGAGGTCGGTGAATTCGCCCAGCGTGCGGACGATGGTCTCACGGTTTGGCCCGGTGACGCGACCGCCGAGCCGTTGCACGTTTTCCTCGCGCAACCGCCGTTCGACGAGTTCGAGGCTGAGGCCGTGTTTCTCCAGCTTGCCATCATCCAAGAGAATGCGGATTTCGCGTTCGAGTCCGCCCGCGACATCCACCGCCGCCACGCCCCCGGCGGCGAGCAAACGGTCGGTCAGCCAGTTGTCCACCCAGGTGCGCAATTGCGTGAGGTCCATGCGGTCGGATTCAAACGCGACCTGCACGATGGGCAATTGCGAGGGGTCGGCCTTGATAATGACGGGGGGATCAATATCCAGCGGCAAATCCTTTTGCGAACGCGCGAACGCGGCAAGCGTGTCCTGATACGCCACGTCCACGTCCACGCCGTAGCGGTAATTCACATCGAGCTGGTAAAGCCCTTCGAGCGCGCTGGACGTGAGATAGTCGAGGCCGTCCACTGACGCGACTTGGCGTTCGATGGGATCGGCGAGGTTGCGATCAATGTCGTCAGGCGTCGCGCCGGGCCAGACGATGGAGAGCTTGATGAGCGGATACTTGACCGACGGCAGGAAGTCCACCGGCAACGTGCCGATGTTGAGCGCGCCGAAGATCGCCAGTCCGAGCGCGACGATGGCGGTGGAAACCCGGCGGGTGATGGCGGTGCGAATCATGGCTTGGCGGCTTTCGCGGCGGGCTTGTCGCCTTCGGGTTTGGTTGCGGGTTTGTCGCCTTCGAGGCGCACGGCTGCGCCGTCTTTCACGCGCTCAATGCCGCTGATGATCACGCGCTCACCGGCCTTC
The DNA here is from genome assembly GCA_964371005.1 of uncultured Verrucomicrobiota bacterium. Lineage (GTDB taxonomy): Bacteria > Verrucomicrobiota > Verrucomicrobiia > Limisphaerales > MWDV01 > MWDV01. The sequence goes on from CAYJNU010000196.1 coordinate 7,959, forward strand.
AGTCCCGTGCGAATCCACACCCGGCCATCCTGCTCGAAACCGGTTTCGACCGGGCGGCGTGCGGCCTTGCCGTCGGCCAGCACAAAAACGAAGGGCTTCACCCCGTCACCCAGCACGGCTTCCATCGGAACGGTCAACGCAGCTTTTTGTTCATCCAGCACGGCGCGGATGCGGGCAAACATTCCGGGCGAAAAGGTGGCTTCCTTCGGCAGCGCCGCTTCGAACGAGCGCGTGCGCAGTCGGCGGTCCAATTCCGGATAGGCGCGGATGATTTCAAGGGTTAAATCCCGGCCGGGCAGCGCGTCGAAGGTCGCGTGCACGCGACCGCCCACCGCCAAGGCAAAGGCATGATCTTCGGGCACGGCAAAGCGCAAGACGAGACTGGCGGGATCGTAGAGGTCCACGAGCGGCGTGCGCGGCGCGACGTAGTTGCCATCAGCCACGCGCACGCGTGAAACGACGCCGGCCCACGGTGCGCGAATGGAGTAGTCGCCCGCCGATTGCTCGGCTTGGGCAAGTGCGGCCCGGGCGCGTTCCAACGCGGCACGCGCCGCGTCGAGTTGATCGCCAGCAATGGCCTTCTCCGCGACCAGCGCGGTGATGCGTTGAAACTCCTGTTCCTGCCGGCGCAATTCCTCTTTGGCGGAGGACTGCGCCGCCTCGGCGGAAAGCTTGCGGCCAATGCGCAGCAGCTCCTGTCCTTCGGTCACGCGGTCGCCCTCGCGCACGCGGCAACCCAGCACCGGACCTTCGGCCTGCGAAGCCAGGCCCGCGACCGTGGTGGGTTCAATCGTGCCGGTGACCGTGAGCAAACGCACAAAGAGCCGGTTGGTCACGGCTTCAACCGTTACGGCAGCGGGCGGCGGAGTGGGTTTGCCGGGAGCGGCTTTACCGCAGCCGGTGAGGTTGAGCACGAACACCAGCGCGGCGATCGCAAATCCCGCTGCCGCAATGGGAGCGCGGCGTTCACGCCGCTTCAACTCGCGAACAGCAGGCGGGCCAGCGATTTTCTGCGTCGCTGAGTGATTGACGTTGAAGCGGGCTGAAGCCCGCGCTCCTAGATTGCATTTGTTAGGTTTCATGGCTTGGAGGGCGAATTGTTGACCGCGCTGGCGGTGGGATCAGCGCGAAGCGCTGGCAACGCGGCGGCGCGGGTGAAGACATGGCCCGCCGCAAAATCGCGGGCAGCCAGCGATATGGAATGATCCGCCAGCGCGCGGGCGCGGAGCGATTCGGATTCGACGGCCGCGGACTGCGCGTCGAGGACATCGGTGATTGTGCCCTGGCCGAGTTCGTATTTGCGTTGCTCGATGCGCAGACTTTCCTGCGCCTGCTCGACCGCGAGCCGGGACGCTTCAATCCGCGCGGCAGCGGCGCGAACGCCCGCTTCGGCGTTGGCCAGTTCAAGGCGGCGCTGCAACGTCGTTTCAGCGACGGCTTCCTCGCGGATACGCTGGTTTGCCCGAGCTTCGTTCACGCGGGATTTGGTGCGGCCAAAATCCCAGATGTTCCACGTCAAGGCGACGCCCGCGAAACCCAGATCGTAATCCTCGCCGCTGTGGAAATCGGCGCGCGGACCGTAGGTGGCAACACCCTCCACCGTGGGCCAATAGCCCGAACGAGAGGCGCGGACCTGTTGCGCGGCGGAAGCGGATCGAGCCTGCGCGGCGGCTTCATCAGCGCGCAGGTCGCGGCTGATGACCATGTCAACCGATGCTGCGGCGGGCGTGCTCAAGCTGTCCGCGAGTTCCCACGCGACGGAAGGTTCGCGGCCCATGAGCACGGCAAGAGTGGCCTGGACGATTTCGAGCCGGTTGCGCGCTTCGATGGCGCTCTGCTCCACGCGCGCAAGACGAACCGTGACGCGCAGCCGGTCCACCTCGGCGGCTTTCTGTTGGCGGAGCAACGCATCAATACGTTCCACCTGCGCGGTGAGCGTGGCGCGGGATTGATCCAGCGAACGAATGACGGCGCGCAGCGCGAGCGCGTCCTCGTAAAGGGTCACCACCCGCACGGCCAGCGCCTGGCGGGCAAACGCCACATCGCCTGAAGCGGCCTCGGCCAGCAGACGCGTGGCGTTTTGTTCGGCGGCAAGCCGCCCGCCGGCGTAAAGCGGAATTGCGACGCCGGCGGCAGCTTGCCAGGTGTCCCGCGTGAAGATGCCGGATTGGTTGTTCTCGGTGGCGGCTTGCAAGCGATAAGGATCGCTGGTGTGTTGCGCACTGCCGGTGGCGAACAGTCTGGGCAAACGCGCCGCCGTGCCGCCCTTGGCCCGCGCGCCGGCCGCGTCGCTCTCGGCGGAACGCGCCAGCAGCGTGTGGTTGGCGGAGAGGCTTTCGCGCAAACAATCGTCGAGCGTGAGCGCATTGGTCGTTTGCGCGCGGAGCATTCCGCTCGGCAGCGCAAACACCAACACCAACGCGGCGGTGAAAGTTGACCGGCAAATTATGTTCATGGTTGTTGGTGGTCGGCGGGGTTGCGGGTCAAGGGTTCACAGGTTTGGTGGTTATGGTCGAGGCGCTATCACAGGGTTGGCAGAATGCTGCCTTCACCACTTGCAACGTGACGTGCTCAATTTCAAAACGGTCGTGCAACCCTTGCGTGGCCGCTTGCAGAAAAGCGTCGCCCGGTTGTCCCTCCGGCATCACCAGATGCGCGGTCAGCGCGTTCTGCGAGGTGCTCATGGCCCAGATGTGAAGATCGTGAACATCCCGAACGCCAGGAAGTGATTCCAAATACTTCCGGACGGCGGCGGGATTGATCTCAAAGGGCACGCCATCAAACAGCATGTGCAGCGACTGGCGGAAGAGTTTCCATGTGCCCGCGAGGATCACGACCACAATCACCAGGCTCATGACGGGATCAATCCAGCCCCAACTTTTCCACAGCACCAGCGCTCCGGCCACCACCACGCCGACTGAAACCAGGGCATCGGCAGCCATGTGCAGAAATGCGCCCCGGATGTTCAAATCGTGCTCGCGGCCTTTCATGAAAAGCAGGGCGGTGACCGTGTTAATCACGATGCCCACGGCGGCCACGGCCATGATCGTGCCGCCCGCTGCAGGCGAGGGGTGCGACAGCCGCCCCACGGCCTCCCACGCCAGCGATCCCATTGCCACCAGCAGCAGGAGCGCGTTCGCGAACGCGGCGAGTATGCTCGCTCGCTTCCAACCGTAAGTGTGGCGCGGATTCGGGTGCAGTTTGCCCGCCAGCGCGCCGCCCCACGCCAGCCCCAAACCAGCCACGTCGCTCAGGTTGTGTCCGGCATCGGCCAGCAGCGCCAAAGAATTCACCTTCCAACCATAGAACGCCTCAAAGGCGACAAAAGCGGTGTTCAGCGCGATGCCGATGGCGAAGGCTCGGTTGAACTCGGCTGGTGCGTGATGGTGTTCCGCGCTCATGGTTTGGTGCTAAACCCGGTTCTCGTTCGCGAGCACGAGCTGGTTCTCGCGAATCAGGGAGCGCACTTCGTTGAGAAACCCCGTGATGTCCTGCTGCTCCGTTGACGTGACTTCAAAACTCATGTGCGAGGGCGTTTTCTCCAGCGCGCCTTTGAGCGTGGGGACTTCGAGCATGAGGTTTACAATATCGAACGGACGGTCCTTGATGAGTGCCTCCAGCTTCGCGAGGAAACGCTTCTCGCCAAACTCGCCGGCGATGTGGAGTGCGACCCGGCTGACCGTGCTGGCCACCGTATCCTCAGCCTGAGCCCGCGTTTTCTCGGCATCGAGCTTCGCGTGCTTGGCGGCGGCTTCCTGGCGCACGATGGCGAGGATTTTGTGTTCGCGTTCGATCTTCCGGACCAGTTGCCGGTCCGGGAAGATGATGGCCTGAGTGGGGCAAATGTTCGCGCAGGTGGTGCAACCCACCATGCAATCGTATTGGCGTTCCGGCCACGCCTTGTGGTCATGCACATCATAGACTCCGCGCCCGCAGGTCACGAAGCACAGTTCGCAGCCGATGCACTTGGCGTGATTGACCGTGGGAAACCACGGGATGGTTTCACGGGCGATGCCGTGCCAGAGGGCGGGTTTGGTGGAGAGTGGATTCATATTGTTCATGGGTTCATGCTGGCTGGCTTGATTGGGTCATAGCGCGGCTCCAAACAACGCGCCAACTCCGGCGGTCAGGGCCATGGCCAGCGCGCCCCAAAAAGTCACACGCGCGACGGATTTCCAAACCGGTGAGCCTCCCGCGCGGGCCGCTGTCGCCCCCAGCAGCGCGAGGAACAAAAGCGAGCCGCCGGAAACCGTCCAGGCCAGGGCCGATCGCGCCACGAGGAGAACCAGCAGGAGCGGCAGGACGGCGCCGACGGTAAAACTGCCCGCCGACGCGAACGCGGCTTGCACCGGCCGCGCGCTTAACGTGTCGAAGATGCCCAACTCGTCGCGAGCGTGGGCTCCCAATGCGTCCTTGGCCATCAATTGCGTCGCCACTTGTTTGGCGAGTTCGGTATTAAGTCCCCGGGCGACATAAATGGCCGCGAGTTCGGCATGTTCGTGTTCGCCGTCCGTGGCCAACTCACCTCGCTCCCGATCCAGATCCGCGCGCTCGGTGTCGGATTGGGAACTGACGGAAACATATTCACCAGCGGCCATGGACATCGCCCCGGCCACCAGCCCGGCCACTCCGGCGACCAGCACGCTACTGCGGTTCGCTTCGGCGGCGGCCACGCCGACAATCAAACTGGCGGTGGAAACGATGCCGTCATTGGCGCCGAGCACGGCAGCGCGCAGCCAGCCGACGCGATGGGTGAAGTGTATTTCAGCGGCTCTCACCATGGTTGCTTGGTATTGGGATTGCGTTGGCTCGCTCAGTCATGTTCAACCGTGGGCGGTTTTTCAGGTCCGATACGAACCTGTGAGGTTGCGCACGCGGAAACCGTTGCGCTATGGGGTGAAACCCCACCATGAAATTCTCTGGGGCAAGCTTCATATTACTTACGTTTTGAATCTCATTACCACAGCTCTCCGTTGACAAGGAATCGCAGCGGATGCTCGTTCGCTGCGAGTTCCTGCGCGCGGATTTCCCCTTCCGAACGCACTGAATCGTAGTAACGCATCGCGCACGTCGGGCTGCACAAAAGAATCCATTCCTCTCCGTGCCGGATTCTCGCGAACCAGCCGCTGGAAAGATCCTTGCCACAGACGTGGCAACGTTTCGGTTCGGCGTTCGGATCGTTCATTGGAATAGTTCATGATGCGCTTGATCATGGCGCGGTGTAGATCAACCACACGCCACCGAGCATGACGAGGATGCCGCAGACGACTTTTACAACCGTCAGTCCCTTCGAGTGCTCGTTCCAATTCAAGAAACGCTGCACCAGTTCCGTGGATGTGCCCGCCGCGACAATTACCGCGCAATGGCCCAAGCCGTAAGCGAATAGCAGCGCCGCCCCATAGAGGAAGTTGGTGGCCGCCAGCTTGAAGGTGACGCCCAGCATCGGGGCCATATAGGCAAACGTGCAAGGGCCGAGCGCAATGCCGAACACCAGCCCGAGAATGAAGGCGGCCAGCAACCCCTTGCGCTTCATGCCCACCGGCCCCGCGCCGGAAAACGAAA
>CAYJNU010000196.1:13530-13937 GCA_964371005.1 uncultured Verrucomicrobiota bacterium
CACCAGATGCAGGCCGACCACGAAGAAAATCACTGCCACGAAATAGTTACCGTAGCGTCCCACGTCGCCCATCATCCGCCCCGCCGCCGCCGTGATCGCACCAATCGCCGCAATAGTGATGAGAATGCCCACAGCAAACAGAGCGGAAGTCCAGAACGCGCGCTTCGCCGTCACCTTTCCCTGTTCGCTGATGAACCCCACGATGAGCGGGATGCTCGCCAGATGACAGGGACTGAGCACAATGCTGAGAATGCCCCAAATGAACGAAGCCGTCAGCGCGATGAGCGGCGCGCCTTCGACGGCGTGACTGAGATTGGTGAACAGTTGTTCCATTACGAAAACAAAAATGCCAGGAGCGCGGACAGCCTTGTCCGCACAGCCATTCCACCGCCCGGGAACTCGCGGAC
>CAYJNU010000197.1:0-13916 GCA_964371005.1 uncultured Verrucomicrobiota bacterium
GTCGTTGGCCGTGCCGCCAGAGAATGCGTCCCATTGCACCAGGAAACTCTGCGCCGGATTCACGGACTGGGCAGGGCCGAAATTGCTCAACCGCGGCGCGTTGGGATACGGCGGAGCGGGCAAATTCAGGACCGGGGATTTCAGTCCGTCATGACCACCGAACAGCGTGAAGGCGTAGTTCCCGACCGGATACACCGCATTGAACGCTGCCTCGTCGGAGAAGTACTCGCGGACCCGCAATTCCAGCGCGCTGTTGCCAGCCGGGAAGGCCTTCACCGCACTGGTGGGTAAGGTCACGTTGGCGACTGGGACCGCGCCCAGGGAGGATTGCATGATGCCCAAGGTCGCGATGAAGGGCCAGCCGTTCGTGTCGGGCCCAACATTGGAGTCAGCATACTGGCGGAAGGCTTTCGTCTTGACGACGTAATACGACTGGGCATCCGTCGTCGACGGGTTGATGGTCAACGAAAGGAGCTGGGTTGTCACAGCGGACCAGTCGTAATTCCCGACACCGACCCAGAAGTCGTAAGTCCCCGCTGTAGTCGGTGTGCCGGAAAGAACCCCGGCGTCAGAGAGATTCATCGTGCCGGGGGGCAGACTGATCGTCCCGCCGGGGAGATACCAATGGTAGGGCGACTGCCCGCCGGACGCCGTGAGTTGTTCGCTGTAAAACTCGTCCTGCGTGCCATCGGGCAGGGAGGTCGTGGTGATCTGAAGCGCGTTCGGTGGCCGCACGGTGAACTGCGCGACGGCGTTGTCATTGGCGATCGTGACCGTCTGGTTCTCTGGGCACTGGTAGTTGCCGAAGTTCTGCAAGCTGTCATCGCCGTCGTAGCAATTCAGGCCGACCATCCAGGAACCGTTGGCCGCCGGCAGCGCATAATTCCCTGCGTCATCAGTCCGGACCCAGGTCTGATAGGTCTTCCCGGCGATATCCGCCTGCGCCCACATCCCCAGGCCACTGATCGGACTGCCGTCGGTCTGCCGGACCCAGCCGGAGATGTGGTTGGTGGCGCGGAGGGCGGTGAATTTCTGTTGTACCGCCTGCCCGTTGGCGAAGGTGAAATTGGCCGACCGTGGCGGGGAAAAGAGGTAACTGGTGTAAGCGACACTTTCGTTGTCAACCTCGATGCCCCAGAGCCCGGCGTTAACGGCCATCACGTATCGCCCGTCTTGGTCAGTGGTGGCGGAAGCGTTGTACGAACCGCTCCAGTTGTTGTTAATCCCATTTAGGCCGACCCCTGCCACAGGTTGGCCTTGGTCGTCCTTCACACTGCCATAGAACAAGGCGGTTCCTTTCGGCACGGGAATGGTCACGCCCGACACGTTGCCGGCAGAGGTATCCACGCCCGGCCAGTCGTCCAAGGTGAGATAGCCAAGCAGCGCGAAAGGCGCATCATCGCCGCCAAACTGCCACTGGCCAGCGGTAGCGGACGCAGTGAAATTGCCGTTCGCATCGCTGAACTGGACCGAGAGCTGACCACTGGCCGAGTTCCACGCCCCCAGAATTCCCGGCAGGCCGACGGAATTGTTGGCGGCATCCACCACCCGGCCGGTGATCGTCCGGGTGGCTGGCAGGAGACTCAGGTTCGTCGCGATCGTCGATCCCGAGCCCAAAGTGACTACGGGCGACGTGGTCAAGTCGGCCACGTAACCGTTCTGGAATGCCCAGACCACGTAAATTCCGGGTGGGGCTTTGAGACTGTAGCCGCCGGAGCTGTTCGCCACCGTTCCGGCCACCGGCATCCCCAAGCCTTCCCCGCTCGGATCCGGCGTGAACAACAGCACACCTGCGTTGGGCACGTTGGTGCCGCTGCTACGCACCGTGCCGGTGAACGACTGCGCGTACGAGTAGTTCGTGACCGTGAAGCGATTGGTGATGGGCGCGAAGTGGCCGCCCGGGCTGGAGAGTTTGTAGAGAAACCCCCCGACAAATTGCTGTGCAATGCCTTGAATCTGCAGATTGAGCTGCGACGTGATCGCACCATCCGTCGGCGTCCAATCAAAGGGCATATTGAAGTTCGTCATGCCGCCGATCACGGGGATGTAGCCGTCCGTCAGCGAAAACTGCTGGATCGGCCAATCCGCCGCGTCAATGACGCCGTTGGTGTTGACGTCGGCGAACTTTCGGACCACCACGGTTTCGCCGTTGGTCAGACCGCTGATGCTCAGCGTGACCACGCCAGGGTAGGTGTTGCTGATGACGGATGGGGATACCGCGAACGTGGCCGCCAAGGTCGAAAATCCGGAGGTCAAGCCCAGGAAAAAAGCTGCTTTGACGAGTTGTCCAAAAGTACCGCGCAGGTAGTTCTTCATATTATGTTCACATGATTCCGGCGGCGCGCGTGTCTTGCGCCACGATGCCACTGTAGAGTTGGGCCGGGGTGCGGCAAGCACAATATGCCGCCCGGCAACGGTAGGCGCGGCTTCATCGGAACGCACGTTGCGACCCGCACGAAGCGCGGATCGGCCAACCGACGACCGGCGAGGTCTCGACGGCTCGCGCTGACCACGACAGGCCGCGTTGGCAAGCGACGCCCCGGCGGCTTAGAACCGGTGTGGGAACGAACCGCGCAAGTAAATCCGTTGAGCGTTCCCGGGTGGTCGTCCGATCCGCCGGGCGCCGGAAACCAGCCCGCCTCGAGGTCGTCATCGCCACTTTCGGGCAGGGCCTGGTAAATCACGGCCGGTCGTGGCGCAAATTCCAGCTTGCGAGACGCGCATCCGCTGCCTATAGTGCGCGCTCTTTTGCGAAGAGAATAGGATTTATGCGACGCCCGAAAGGTATCAAAACGAAGAAGTCCGTGGCCAAGCGGTTCAAAATCACCGCCACGGGCAAGGTGCTCCGCCGTAGCGCGGGCCGCCGTCACTTGCTCCAGACCAAGAGTCCCAAGCGCCGCCGTCGCCTTCGCGGAGCCGCCCTCGTGGACGAAACCGACAAGTATCGGGTCACCGCGAGCCTGCCCTTCAGCCATCGTGGTTGACCCGGGCCCGATTCAACGCTTCCACGATTCAACGATTTAACGACCTATGAGAGTTACCAACGCCGCCGCCTCCCGCAAGCGCCGCAAACGGATGCTTCACGCCGCCAAAGGCTTCCGCCTCAAGCGGTCCAAACTGTACCGCTACGCCTCCGACGCCGTGGATCATGGCCGCCAGTACGCGTATCGCGACCGCCGGGTCAAGAAGCGCACCTTCCGCTACCTCTGGCAGGCGCGCATCAACGCCGCCACCCGCGCCGCGGGCCTCACTTACAGCCGTTTCATGGAAGGTCTCAAGGCCGCCCAGTGCGCTCTCGACCGCAAGATCATCGCGGACATCGCGGCGCAGGACGCCGTCGGATTCGCCGAATTGATGAGGATCGCTCAAAGCGCTTTGAAGAACAAACCCGCCGCCACCCTGGCCAAGGCGTAAGCAGTTCCCGCCAACCATCTCAACGGGCGACCCGCAACGGTCGCCCGTTTTTATTTTCTTCCATCCTCCGTCCTCCATCCTCCATCTTCGTCATTGTATGTCGTTCCTGAACGAAATCGAACCACTCAAGCAGGCCGCGTTGGCTGAGTTCACGACCGCGCCTGATCTGGCGGCGCTGGAACAGGTCAAAGGCAAGTGGATCGGCGCCCAAGGCCAGTTCACGGCGCTGATGAAACAACTCGGCTCGTTGCCCAAAGAGGAAAAGCCCGCTGCCGGCAAGGCCATCAACGCGGCCAAGGTTGAACTTGAAGCCGCCCTCGCCGAACGCCGCACTGAGTTGGAGCTCAAGGCGGCCCTGCCCAAGGAGCCCACGGATTTCACCCTCCCCGGTCGCCGCCGCCCGCTCGGCAAGCTGCATCCGCTGACGCAAGCCACCGAGGACATTGTCCGCAGTTTCCGCAAGATTGGCTTCGTCGTCGCCGACGGACCGGAGGTCGAGGACGAGTTCCATTGTTTCGACGCCCTCAACACGCCCGCGGACCATCCGGCGCGCGATTCGCAGGATACGTTTTACCTGGCAGAAAGTCCGAAATCCGAAATCCGAAATCCGAAATCCCTGCTCCTCCGGACCCATACTTCGTCCGTCCAGATTCGCGTGATGAAATCGCAACCGCCGCCCGTGCGCATCATCGTGCCCGGCCGCGTCTATCGGCGTGACAACGCCGACGCCACGCACAACCCGACCTTCCACCAGATCGAGGGGCTTTACGTGGACAAGGGCGTCACGGTGGGTGACCTCAAAGGCACGGTCGAGTTCGTGTTCCGCGAACTCATGGGCAACGACGTGAAGATTCGCTTCCGCCCGCACTACTTCAGCTACACCGAGCCCAGCTACGAGATTGATTTCACCAATGCGCTGGTGAAGAAGATGGGCAAGGACTGGCTGGAGATCGCCGGGTGCGGCATGGTGCATCCGCAGGTGTTCGAGAACGTCGGCTACGATCCCGAGGTGTGGACTGGTTGGGCCTTCGGCTTCGGCATCGAGCGCATCGCCATGCTCCGTTACGGGATCAACGATATCAGGCTTTTCTACGAGAACGATCTACGGTTTCTGCGACAGTTCTGATTCGGAGGATTGCGTGGAAACGGGCTGGCGTCGGTCTGCGGGCAGGTCCATCATCATGGGGTTGTGTGGTCAAAAGACGTGATGTGCGTTGAGGTCTCGTTGGCGCGTTCCAGGGCGAGCCAGAGGCGTGCGGGACTCCTGGGTTTGGGCGGACGTTCCCGGCTGCTTTGGGGGAGTCTCCTGTTTATCGTTCTGGCGGCCGATGGAGGCTCAACCGCCCGGGCGCAGGACGTCACTTTGATTCCCAAGGGAGCCGTCTGGCGGTGGCGCAAAGGCACTAACGAGGTTTCCAGTCCGACCACCGCGTGGCGGCAACCTGGCTTCAACGATGCGTCATGGCTCACGGGGAGCATGCCCTTCCAGTACAAATTCACCGGCGGCACTACCCTGTCGGACATGCGCAACAAGTACACCACCGTTTACTTGCGCCGGACTTTTGTGGTCCCGAGCCCCGCCGCCGTCGGCTCGCTGACGCTTCAAGAAGAAATCGACGATGGCTTCATCGTGTGGATCAACGGCGTGGAAGTGCAGCGCTATAACGCGTATGGCGGGGAACAAGCCTTTGACGCCGGCACTCCGATTGCCATCGGCACCGTGCCGGTACAGGCCAGCACCAATCTTAACAATCCGTCCAGCTTCTTGGTGGCCGGGACGAACGTCATCGCAGTCCACCTGATAAACCGCAACCTGACCAGCAGCGACCTCTACCTGGACCTCCAGATGGCCGCGAGCCTTCTGTCACCACCCGAGCCACCCACCATCACCAGCGTCGTGCCGGCGCGGGATGCCACGGTGGGGACGTTGACGCAGATCACCGTGACCTTCAGCGAGCCCGTGATGGGTGTGGATGCTGCGGATCTGGAGTTGGGGGGACAGCCGGTCAGCGCGCTGAACGGTGTGCCGGGGGCGAGCACTTACACGTTTTCCTTCACGCAGCCCCCGCCGGGCCTGGTAGGCATCACGTGGAACGATTCACACGGAATCGCAGACCTGAGTGGCGAGCCCTTCGATCCCGCGGCGCCGGGCGCGACCTGGAGCTACACTTTGCTGGACAATGTGCTCCCGGCGGTCAGTCAGGTGATCCCCGTAGCTGGCGCGCAGGTGAGCCGTTTGGAGCAGATCGAGGTGACCTTCAGCGAGCCGGTTTTGGGCGTCAATGCCTCCGATCTGCTCGTCAACGGGCAGGCCGCCACCAGTGTGACCGGGGCGGGGATCGGTCCGTATGTCTTTAAGTTTCCCCAACCGACGGGCGGCATCGTTCAGTTTGCGTGGGCCGGCGGGCACGGAATCACGGACGCCGCGGCCAAGCCCAACCCGTTTTCCGGCGGGAACTGGACCGTGACCCTCAATCCCGGCGCGTCCTCAGGAGACGTGGTGATCAACGAGTTGATCGCCGCCAGCTTGAGCGGGTTGACGGACGAGGACGGAGAGGTGCAGGACTGGATCGAGCTTTACAACCGGGGCACCACCGCCGTGAGTCTTTTGGGATGGTCGCTGACGGACGACCAAGACGCGCCCGGCAAATGGACCTTCCCCGCCCGTCAACTCAACCCGGGCGAGTACCTGATCGTGTTCGCCTCTGCCAAGGATCGCCGCGCACCCACGGGCGGCAATCGGTGCCACACCAATTTCAAGTTGAACGGCTTTGGGGATTACCTCGGGCTGTTCAACGCGGAATCCCCGCGCGTGCCCGCAAGCGAGTTCGCGTCCAAGTTCCCGGAACAGCGCAACAATTACTCCTACGGGCTCGTGGCCACGAACGAATGGCGCTATTTCCAGACACCGACCCCGGGTGGACCCAATGGCTCCAGCGTGATCACGGGCCTGGTGCCGCCACCGCACTTCAGCGTCGGGCACGGCTTGTTCGACGCCCCGTTCGATCTCGTGCTAACCGTGCCTCTGCCGGGCGCGACGATTCGTTACACCACGGACGGCAGCGAGCCGACGGCCGTTAACGGACAGGTGTACGGCAGCCCGATTCATATCATCCAGACCACGGTGCTGCGCACGGCGGCTTTCCAGTCCGGCATGTTGCCGTCCTCCACCGTGACACACTCTTTCCTGTTTCTGGAGCAGGTTTTACAGCAGCCCAATGATCCGCCGGGCTACCCCTCGACTTGGGGCACCGCCGCCTACTTCCCCAACAACATCGTCCCCGCCGACTACGAATTGGACCCGGAGGTTGTCTATGATCCGGTTTGCGGCCCGCAGATGCAGGCAGCTCTGCGTTCGCTCCCTGCGGTTTCGATCGTAATGAGCGTGGACGATCTGTTCGGCGCGGCCAACGGGATTTATTCGCATCCTGAGCCGCCGGCGGCGCAGCGGTATCTCTGGGAACGGCCTTGCTCCATCGAGTTCATTCCCACCAACGGCAGCGGCGGATTCCACGTGAACTGCGGCATCCGCATTCAGGGCAACGCGTCCCGCACGCCGTATAAGACCCCGAAACATCCGTTCCGCCTCTTTTTCAAGGGCGACTACGGGCCCGGTCGGCTGGAACACGAGGTCTTTCCCGACTCGTCGCTCACCAGTTTCAACACCTTGGTACTCCGCGCCGATTTCAACAATTCCTGGCTGCACTGGGATACGAATCAACGCCGCCGGGGCACGCGCATCCGCGACGGTTGGGTCAAGGAAACCTGGCGCGACATGGCCCGCCCCGGCGGCCACACGCGCTACTGCCACCTTTACCTCAACGGTCTGTACTGGGGCGTTTATGACTTGGGCGAACGGATTGACGCCGCGCTGGCGGCTAACTACTACGGCGGCGAACCGGAGGAATACGACGCGATCGCCGCCAAACCCACCGAGGCCATTGACGGCGACCTCGTGGCCTATAACGCCATGCTTGCCGCCGTGCGCAATTACGACCTGAGCGTGTTGGCCAACTACAGTGTGGCCCAGCAGCGCCTCGACATGCCCACGTTCATCGACTACATGTTGCTCAACTTCTTTGGCGGCAACGAAGATTGGGGCGCGGACAGCAACTGGAACGCAGTGCGCCGCCGCACCCCGGGCGGGACGTTCCGCTACCTTCCTTGGGACGGAGAGCAGTTAATTACCACCGTCAGCTACAACCGCGTCAGCAATACCGACGTGCCCTCTGGCCTGCACACCAGTCTCATTAACAGCCCGGAGTATCGCCTGGCCTTCGCTGATCGCGTTCACAAACATCTCTTCAACAATGGTGCGCTTTCCGCCAATGCCAACATTCCCCGTTGGCTCAAGCACGCCGCCCAATTGGATTTCGCGGTCATCGCCGAGTCCGCCCGGTGGGGTGATTACCGCCGAGATGTCCATCCGTACAGCAGCGCGCCCTACGAGTTCTATACGCGGGACGCCTTTTGGCTGCCCGAAGTGAATCGGCTCGTAAACGATTATTTCCCGCAACGAGGGGACATCGTTCTCCAGCAACTCAAGAATGCGGGCCTGTATCCCAATGTCACCGCGCCCTCGTTCAACCGGCATGGCGGACCGGTGGCGGCGGGTTTCCTCCTGACGATCAGCGCTCCGGCAGGCACGGTTTACTACACGACAAACGGGGTGGACCCGCGGATGTATGGCAGCGGAACGGTATCGTCAGACGCGTTCGTGTACACCGGCTCAATCCGGCTGGACTCGTCCTTGCTGATCAAGGCGCGGGTGTTGTCCAGCGGAGCTTGGAGTGCGCTCAACGAGGCTAGTTTCACAGTGGGCCAATTGGGCCTCCCGCTGCGTATCACGGAGATCAACTACAACCCCATCGGAGGCGATCCTTACGAGTTCATCGAGATGCAGAACCTCGGGACGCTACCGGTGGACGCGAGTCAGTTCAGCTTGCAGGGCGTTGGTTACATCTTCCCGGACGGCTCCATGATTGCCCCGGGTGCTGTGTTGGTTCTCGGTTCGTCGGCCAACACCAATGCATTCGCGCTACGATATCCGTCTGTGCCTGTCTTCAGTACCTTCTCAGGCAATCTTTCCAACGGCGGGGAACGGCTGGCACTGCTGGATCGGAATGGGCAGACGGTGGCCGCGGTGCATTACGACGATGAAGGCGGCTGGCCGCTGGCGGCGGACGGCGGCGGATACTCCCTGGAGATCATAGACCCGTGGGGCGACCCGAATGCGCCGGCGAACTGGCGCGCCAGCCTGCAAGCCAACGGTACGCCCGGTCTGCCGCCCACCGCCGCTCCGGCGCTCGGTGACATCGTGCTGAACGAGGTCATGGCGGAGAACCTCTCCACCATCTCCAACGGCGGGACATTCCCGGACTGGATCGAGTTGCACAACCGGAGCGCGAGCGCGACGAACCTGGCGGGCTGGAGTCTCAGCGATGACAGCGAGCCACGGAAATTTGTCTTCCCAGCCAACACGCAACTCGCCGCGGGCGGCTACCTCGTGGTGTGGTGTGACAACGCCACCAACGCGTCCGGTCTCCACACCGGCTTCGCGCTGAGCCGCAATGGCGACAACCTGTTCCTTTACGACGCGAACACGAATCGGGTGGGCGCGCTGACGTTTGGGTTGCAGCTTACGGATCGGAGCGTGGGGCGGATCGCCGACACCTGGCAGTTGAACCAGCCGACGCCGGGCTCGAACAACGTGGCTGAAGCGCTGGCCCCCTCCAGCAATCTCTCTCTCAACGAGTGGCTGGCCAACCCGGCGCCCGGCGGCGATGACTGGGTGGAGTTGTTCAACCGTTCGGCCACCGCGCCGGTGGCGTTGCAGGGGCTTTACCTCGGCACGAGCAACGCGCTCTGTCAGTTGCCGGCGCTGTCGTTCCTTGCGCCGCGCGGCCACTCGCAACTCTTCGCGGATGAGCAACCGGGCGCGGAGCATCTGGAGTTCAAGCTGCCGGCAGCGGGCGGCACTGTGACGCTGCACAGCGACGCGGTCGTGTTGCTCGATGAGGTGAGCTACGGCGCGCAGACGGAGGCGGTTTCGCAGGGTCGGCTGCCGGATGGGAACACGACGATCGCCACCTTCAGCGGCAGCGTGAGTCCGGGGGCGAGCAACTACGTGCTGGCGTATTTCGGGCCGGTGCTGAACGAGGTGCTGGCGCGAAACCAGCGCGCCGTGGTGTCGCCCTGGGGCAACTACGCCGACTTCATTGAACTGTTCAACCCAGCTTCCACCAACGTGAGTTTGGCCGGCTTGGCGTTGGGCCAATCGGTGGATGACAAGGATCGCTGGGTGTTCCCAGCAGGGACGACGATCAGTGCGGGCGGTTATTTGCGCGTGTGGTGCGACGGCGGGCGCGCGGCCTCGACGACGACCGGCAGTTCCATGAATGCAGGTTTCGCGCTCGATGGCCAGAGCGGCGACGTGGTGTTGTTCAATGCCGTCGGCCAGCCCGTGGACAGGGTGAGTTACGGCTTCCAGGTGCAGGACCTGTCCATTGGACGGAGCGGCGGCACGTGGCAGTTGCTGGCGTCGCCCACGCCTGGCGCGGCGAACGACGCGCCCGCGACGCTCGGCGCGGCGAGCGATCTGCGGATCAACGAATGGATGGCCGCCGGCAGCGGCGACGATTGGTTCGAGCTTTACAACACCAGCGCATCACCCGTGGCGCTGGGCGGCTTGTTCCTGACCGACAACCCATCCACCACGGGCATCACCAATACGCTCATCGCGCCGCTGAGCTTCATCGGCGGCCATGACTGGGTGAAATGGATCGCCGATGGCAATCGCTCGGCGGGGCGCGACCACGCCAACTTCGCCCTGGAGCAACTCGGCGAGACCATCCGGCTTTACGCGGCCGACCGCACGTTGCTGGACGCGGTGGACTTCGGCGTGCAGACCACCAACGTCTCGCAGGGCCGCTTACCGGATGGCGCGCCGACCATCGTCAGCTTCGCCACCACGCCGACGCCGGGCGACGCGAACTATCTGCCGCTTACCAACGTCGTCATCAACGAAGTGCTGGCGCACACCGACGCGCCATTGGAGGACGCCGTCGAACTGTTCAATCCCACCACCAGTCAGGTCAACATCGGTGGCTGGTATTTGAGCGACAGCCAGAGTGATCCCAAGCGCTATCGAATTCCCGATGGCACAAGCATCCCGGCGGGCGGTTATCGCGTGTTTTACCAGGGCGACTTCGGTCCGGCCGATGGCGAGACCGACACGCCGCCGTTGTTCACCTTCAACTCCGCGCACGGGGATGCGGTGTATTTGTCCGAAGCGGATGCCGGCGATAACCTCACCGGCTATCGCATCGGCCAGTCTTTTGATGCCTCCACCAACGCGCTCTCCTTCGGTCGTTACCCAACCAGCGTGGGGGTGGACTTCGTCGCCCTGAGCCAGCGCAGCTTTGGCGTGGACGATCCGGCGAACGTGGCTGACTTCCGCACCGGCACGGGCGCGGCCAACGCCGACCCGCGCGTCGGCCCCATCGTCATCAACGAGATCATGTATCATCCGGCGCAGGGCACGAACACGACAGAGAACCCGGACGAAGAATTCATCGAGCTGCACAACCTCTCGGCGGCAAGCGTACCGCTGCATGATCCGGCCCATCCCACCAACACATGGCGTCTGGCCAGCGCCGTCACCTTCGACTTCCCCGACATGAGCATCCCGGCGGGCGGCTATCTGGTGGTCGTGCCATTTGATCCGGCGACCAACACCGCTGCGCTGACTGCCTTTGAGGCGCGTTACGGCAGCCAGGGCACACTGGTTGGCCCTTATAGCGGTCGTTTGAATAACGCAGGAGACACCATCGAGCTGTGGCGACCCGATGCGCCGCAAGCGCCACCCCACGCTGACGCCGGCTACGTGCCCTGCTTCCTGGTGGACCGCGTCGTTTACGCGGACCTCACTCCGTGGCCCACGGCAGCGGATGGCGGCGGGGCGTCGTTGCAGCGCATTGTCCCCGCCGACTACGGCAACGAGCCCATGAACTGGCAGGCCGACGCCCCCACCGTCGGGCGCACCAACACCCCTTCGGCTGGCGAACCGCCAATCATACTCCTGCCGCCACAGAGCCAGACCAACATCACGGGCAGCAGCGTGGCGTTCACGGTCACCGCCGACGGCACGGCGCCGCTGAGTTACCAATGGCTCTTCAACAACAGCCCATTGGCTGGACGCACCGACATCAGCCTCCAGTTGAACGATGTTCAGGCAAGTGACGCCGGGGCCTATCGCGTAGCAGTGACCAACGCCTTTGGCAACATCCTCAGCGCCCCCGCCACCCTCACCGTCTGGGTGCCGCCAGCCATCACCGCGCCGCCGCAGAGCCAGACCGTGAACGTGGGGTCGAACGTCAGCTTCACTGTCACGGCTGGGGGCACCGCGCCGTTGCATTACCAGTGGCAGTGCAATGGCAACAACCTGCCGGGTCAAACCCGCGACGTGCTCACCCTCGGCACCGTCAGTCCGCTGGAAGCGGGATCGTATCGCGGCATCGTGACCAATGTGGCCGGCGCCACGACCAGTGGCGTGGCCGTGTTGACCGTGCAATCGCCGCCCGTGCTCACCGCGCAGCCGCGAGGTGGCTTTGCGGCGATTGGCAGCCGCGCGACCTTGAGTGCCAGCGCCACCGGCGACGCGCCGTTGAGCTACCAATGGCGCTTCAACGGCGCCGCCCTCCCCGGCGCCACCAACCCGACCTTCATTCTCGATCCAGCACAGGCAACTGACTCTGGCGTTTACGTTTTGGCAGTAACAAACAACGCCGGCTGGGCGTTGAGCGATCCGGTGGCGCTGACCGTGCTCGAAGCCCCGGTGTTGCTGTCGCCTGGACTCACACCCGAAGGCGAACTGATCTCCATTCTGGTGGGCCCAACCAACCATACCTACGCCATCGAAGCTTCCACCAACCTCGTGGACTGGTTTGAGTTGGGCACGCTGAGCCATATCAACGCGCAGACTCCTTTTCTGGACCCCGACGTCGGCGATGTGGACCAGCGTTACTACCGGGCGCGGTTGGTTGAGTGATTGCCGCGCGGCGTCTCAAGAGTGTGAGGGCTTTTGCGGCGTCGTCGTGCTTGACGGCTGTGCCCGGCAGCATACCCTGCTGGGGCAACCGTATGAAACCCATCCTAAAAGTATCGGTTTGTGGCCTCGGCAAGCTTGGCGCATGCATCGCCGCCACTTTCGCCGCCCGCGGCTTTGAAGTGCTAGGTGTGGACATTGACCCGGAGAAGGTCCGGAAGGTCAACGCCGGGCTGCCGCCCGTGGAAGAACCCCTGCTGGCCGACACCATCCAGGCTGGGCGGGGGCGGTTGCGGGCCACGCAAGACCACCGCGAGGCGGTCCAGACGGATGTCTCGTTCTTCATCCCACCCTCCCCGAGCCTGCCCGATGGCAGTTTCTCCAACGAATTCCTCCTGCGTGCGATGCAACCGATCGCGCGAGCTGTGCGCGAGGCGGGCAAGCAGGGACATCTCTTCGTTTGCAGCTCGACGACCACGCCGGGCGCGCTGGATCAGGTGCTGATTCCGATGCTCGAACGCGAAACCGGCGGGGTGTGCGGACGTGATTTTGGTGTGTGTTACAACCCCGAGTTCATTGCCTTGGGCAACGTTGTCAAAGGCCTGCTCGAACCGGACATGGTTCTAATCGGGGAGAGCGACCCGGCGAGCGGCGCGGCCCTGGAGGCGGCCTATCGGCAGTACAACACCAACCAGCCACGCATGGCCCGCATGTCCATCATCAGCGCGGAATTGACCAAGATCTCGGTGAACAGCTACATCACCATGAAGATCAGCTTCACCAACCAGTTGCGGATGATTGCTGAACAGTTCCCCAAGGCCAACATCCACACGATCCTTGAAGCCATCGGCAGTGACAGCCGCATCGGACAGAAATACCTGCGCGCGGGCGTCAGTTTTGGCGGTCCCTGCTTTCCGCGCGACAACCGCTTGCTGGCTTGCACCGCCCGGCGTGTGGGATTGCAGGCTCCGCTGGCCGAGGCCACGGACCTGGTGAATGACCGGACGAAAGAGGATTTGCTCGAGAAGGTCTGTGGCTTGGTGGCACCCAACGAACTGGTCGCCGTGCTGGGTCTGGCCTACAAACCGGACACGCACATTGTCGAGGAATCGGCCGGGTTGCACCTGGCGCAGGGGTTGAAGCGCCGTGGCTACCGCGTGCTGGTTCATGATTTCGCGGCCACGCCCGCCAACAGCCCCGGCTTGCACGAGTTCTCCAGCCTCGCGGGGCTCGAGGAATTGCCTCAGCGCAATGACATCAGACTCGTTGTCGTTTGCTGCCCTTGGCCGCAGTACGCCTCGCTCACCGTGTCTCCGGCCACCCGGGTTTATTCGCCCTGGAAAGTCTGAACGGTTATGCACGTTCCGCCGTCCGCTTCCGCAACTCCTGAATCCGATGAGAATTGCCCTGGCCCAGATCAACACCACGGTTGGTGACCTCGCTGGCAACGAAGCGC
>CAYJNU010000198.1:0-13904 GCA_964371005.1 uncultured Verrucomicrobiota bacterium
GTTTCGCCCGCGAGACTTAATAGCGGCAGATAACTGCCGCACTCCAAGACGCAGGCGCGCCACAGAACACCCTGTTGCCAAACCACCGTCCTTCTGTGTCTGGATCGCGCCGTGTTCATGCCTGGTTCAACGCACTTTCCAGTATTTTCACCGTTCGCATGAGTTGCGCTTCGGTGATCGTCAGCGGTGGCGTGAAGCTGAGGACGTTGCTGTGTTCGCCTTCCGGCAACAGAAGGAAGCCGCGATGAAGCATCGTCTTGATCGCAGCGAGAGCCTTTCCTGTGGCGGGCGCGCCGTCGGCGTGGCGCAGTTCCAGGCCGGCCATGAGACCGAGGCCGCGGGCGGAAACGAGGATGGAAGATGGAGAATGGAGGATCGAAAGCGCATCGAACAGCTTCTGCCCCAGCCTCGCGCTCCGCCCGCAGAGCTTGAGGCGCCGAATCTCAGCAATCTGCGCGAGTGCCATCGCGCAGCCGACGGGATGCCCGAGGAACGTGCTCGTATGGATCGCTTCGCCGGAGGACGGTGGCCAAGCGGCATCCATCACGTCGGCGCGGCCCACGCACGCCGAGAGCGGGAAACCGCCGGAGAGCGCTTTGCCGAGACAGATAATATCCGGTGTTACGCCGCTGTGCTCGCAGGCAAACCATTTCCCGGTGCGCCCGAAACCGGTGTAAATCTCGTCGAGAATGAGCAACGCGCCGTGGTCATCACAGAGTTGGCGGAGCAATGGCAGGAATTCCAGCGGCGGAATGTTGATGCCGCCGCGCGCCTGGATGGGCTCGACGAGGATGGCGCCGATCTTCTCCCGGCGGAAGGTCTGGCGAATGCGCGCTTCCACTTCGTAGCCGCCGACGTGAAGAGGCTCTGTCAATTGCGGTTTGCGGATTGCGGATTGTGGATTCGCCGGCTTGAGCCTCCTCACGTCGGCGGCTGCTGGAAAGGGAACGAAATGACCAAACTCGCGGAGTTGCGAGCGGAACGGTCCCCGGAAGTGCTGTCGGTGCGTCGCGTTCAGGGCCCCGTAGCCCAGTCCGTGATACGCGCCCTCGAAGGCGATGACGCCTTGTCTGCCGGTGGCGAGCATGGCGGTCTTGAGCGCCGCCTCGACCGCCTCGAAGCCGGAGTTGCAGAAAATGGTCTTGCCCGATTTCGGATTATGCCGCGCCCACCGCTCAAACGTGATCCGGCTCAGTTCCCGCGCCAGTTGCGCCTTGAGCGCGTGCGGATGCACATCGCCCATCGCGTGCAGGAGCGTCGCCATCTGCCGTTGGCCGGCGCGGACGACGCGCGGGTTCGCGTGCCCCGCCGCCGCGACGCCGAACGCGGCCGTCAGGTCAAGATACTCGCGGCCCTCGGTGTCCCAGATGTGAACGCCCTTCGCACGCTCCCAGACGATGGGCCAGTCGCCCGCCGGATCGAGGAACGTGACGTTGCGCGATTCGTAGGCGCGAAGGTGTTCGAGGGTCTGGCGTGTGGTCATGGCGTCTTCACACCCCGCGTTGCTCCGGGGGCCAGATGAGCTTGTGCAACTGCGCTTGGAAACGCACGGGCAGCGCGTCGGCTAGGATGTGCTCGGCCACAGCACGGCGCGAAATCGGCGTCTGGCCCGGCGGGACGGGTTTCAGCGATTTGTCCTGCTGTTCGGGGGAGAGCGGATGGACCCATGAAACGAGCAGGGGGCAAAGTCTGGCAAGCCGGCGCTCGGCGATTTGCTGCTTCGTCCACTCGTAGTCTTCGACCGTGCCGATGACAAACTTGAGTTCATCGGTGGCTTTCAGGTGCGCGAGGTTCTCCCAGCGGTTGCGCGTGACCTCGCCGCTGCTGGGGCATTTCAAGTCCATGATGCGGCGGACGCGCGGGTCCACGGGCGAAATGTCCAGCGCGCCACTGGTTTCGAGGAGCACGGTGAAACCATCGTCGCAAAGCTGCTGCAAGAGCGGGAGTGAATTGGTTTGGAGCAGTGGTTCGCCGCCCGTCAACTCCACCAGTGGTAACCTCGGACCCTGGACCTCGGACTTCGACCTGGTGAAGGTGGCGGCCAGCTTCAATACTTCCGTCCGCACGTCTGCCAGCGACAGCTTCCGCCCTTCAGCAAACGCATACGCCGTGTCGCAATACGAGCAGCGGAGGTTGCAGGCGGCGAGCCGGACGAATACGCACGGCAGGCCAGCGAAAGAGCTTTCGCCCTGCAAGCTGAGGAAGATTTCGTTGACGACCAGCGTGTCGGACATCACAGCCAGTCTAGCGGCCCGCCGGGGGCGAGGGAAGCGGATTGGGGTTGACCCATCCGAGCCAGAGCCGCCAAGTGTTTCGAGTCTGGGGCGCGCCTCACCACGGACCTTGGGGGTCATCCTACGCCGCACGGGTACTGGAGAGAGGCGTCGTACTCCGCCGCCCAACTCATTGGCTTGTTACCGTGAGAATCAAGACGGCATCGCTGCTGGTTGGGGCGGGGATGATTTCGAGAATCCTTGCAGCGGCGGGTCTGCCCGATCGAGTAGGCGCCCGACGAAGTCTTGCTTCGTTGCCCCTGAGTTTGACGGGCTGACCGTCGGACTTGAGTCGGAAGCCAGACGTGCGTTTCCCAGAATCGGCTGGTGCTTTTGACTCCACGGTTACGGTATATCCGAGAGTGGTGTTGTCTTGTTCCTGAAGCACCAAGACCGATGACCCATCCGCCGACGCCGCAGGCTGAACCGCCACGACGCGTTGCATCGATGGCACGTAACCACCGATGGTGAGACGGCTACTCTCACCGGCGAGCGTGATGGCGGGCAGCAATCCCAGCACCGCCATCGCGTAATGAATCGCGTCCAGTCGTTTCACCCTGCTGTATCGGTCAAATGACCAAATGGTTTAACCCAAGTAAGCAAAGATTTGGTTCAAGACGGGACATCCTCCCCACGAATAGGACAAAAGGGAAGCACAATGTAGGAGCGCCTCGGGAGATTTGTAGGATGAAGACTGACGCCGTGTCAGCGGATGACTGCGCATAACTCGTTTGGTACCAATTCGTTCGTCTGAACCACAAATCCGACTCCCCGCCGCGCAGGACGGAGGTGGTTTCCCAGCCGGCCCCCAGGTTCTTCGGCGGCACGCAGGTTGCGTAAGTGGTCGGCAATTCTGGGCGTAACCGAACAAACTAAAAAGACACGCGGAGTGTCGCCCACGCACTCCCGTTTGAGACAGATAGAAAGACACGGCAAGCACTATGAAAATGCACATCGCAGTCGCAGTCGCACTGGTGGCCACGGCTCTGACGAGCCTGGCCCAAACCAGCGGGAACATTACCATCAGCGGAACGGTGGCGAACAACACCCGCATCACCGTAGCCTCACAGTCAGGATACGACAGCCTGAACATTGCGGGCGGTGAGTCGGGTAAGCTGGTAGCCATCGTGAACGAACGGAGCAACGCGCGGCTGGGTTACACTGTCACGCTCAGGAGTCTCAACGCCGGAACCGGCGCGCGGGCCTTCCTGAAGGGGAGCACTGGCAATACCGAAGAGGTGGACTACACGATGACGTACGGCGGATCCGGCGTGACCTTGGGTTCAGGAGTAGCTACGGTCACCGACGCTAATGCGAAGACGACTGGTGCCGGTGTTGACAAGAACCTCGTCGTGGCAATCGTGGCCACGTACGTCAACGCAGATACCTACACTGACACGCTGACCTTGACGATTGCATCCAAATAACTCAGTCTGCTTTCCTTGAAAGGAACGAGAGCCGCCCGCCCGGGCGGCTCTCGCGTATTGGAAAGTTGCTATGCGCGCCTATTGTCTGTTGCTGATCCTTGGACTGAGCTTGTCTGCGACGGCCAGCCACGCGTTTACGCTCACCCCCATGTCCATTACGTTCGATCCCAAGGGAAGCGGCGTTGCCAAAACATTCCGGGTGGACAACGACACCTCCAACCGCGTGGCCTTCGAAATCTCGGTTCTGACCCGCGAAATGCGGGAGGACGGGTCGGAGACGAACCAGCCAGCCGCAGAGTTCTTCACCGTGTTTCCGCCGCAGGGCGCCATCGCGCCAGGCAAAAGCCAGACCGTGCGCGTGGTGTGGAAAGGCACGCCCAATCCCGCCAGCGAACTGCCCTTCCGCGTGGTCGCCGAGGAACTCCCGGTCAATTTCACACCGGAGAAAGACAAGGCGCAGATCAAGGTGATCTTGCGCTACATGGCCGCCGTCTATGTGTGTCCTCGCAACGCCAAGCCCGATCTGCAGGTGGCCGGGTTCGGCCGAACCGGAACAAACACCTACGTCCTGACCGTTACCAACGCGGGCACGGCCCACCGGGCACTTCTGAATCCAAAACTCACCCTGACCGGCGCGCAAGGTTCGGATCGTGATGTGCCGACTGATTCACTCACGCCCCTCAGCGGCGAGAACGTGCTGGCGGGACGCACACGGCGTTTCGTCCTTACCTTGCCGCGGGAATTCAACGAAGCCAGCTACCGGGCGCGTTTGACCACCGATGAATAGACGGGGCGCCAGCCTCTTCAGCATCGTTCTCCTGCTCGCGGCACGATCAGTGTTTGCAGATTGGCAGACCATTCCCCTGCCCGGCACCTTGAACCGGCAGGACCTTGGTGATATTAACGCCCGCCTGAGCAACACCGACGTCGTGGCGCTGGACTTCCGCCCCGTTCGCGCGCGATTGGAACAGATACTCTCTCCCAGCCAATTCGCCAAGCTGCCGGGCGCCGACACCATATGGGTCAGCCCCGCTCAACTCGAAGCCGCCGGCGTGCGCGTCCGGTTTGATTTCCAGACTCTCACCCTGCAATTGTCCGTTCCCCCCGAACAACGGCGCGAGGAAACGTTGAGTTTGGTTGGCACACCGGTGGTGCGCGCGAACCGCACCGTGATGCCCAGTGATTTCTCCGCCTACCTGAACGTCCGCGGAGGCGTGGACTACACGGAAGCCAGCCGCAACACATCAGAAGGTTTCAGTGATCCGCAAATCGGTTTGGAGAATGCCTTCAACTTGCGCGGCTGGGTTCTCGAAAATGAAACGGCGATCAATCCTGCGCCCGACAAGACCTGGGAGAAACGCGACACCCGACTGGTTTGGGACTTGCCGGAACGCCGCCTGCGTTGGACGTTGGGCGACCTCAACTATCCGGTGAGCGGTTTCCAGGTATTCCTCCCGATGGCGGGGTTGTCCCTGCACCGCGAGAACAGCCTTCAGCCTTACCGCATCACCAGCCCGCTGGGCCAGTCTTCTTTCTATCTCAAACAGGATTCCAGGGTGGAAATACTGGTCAACGGCCGCACCGTCCAGACCCTGCAACTACAGGCCGGGCCGCACCAAATCAGCAACTTCCCTCTCACTGGCGGCGCCAACAATGTGATCCTCCGCATCACCGATCCTGTGGGCCGCGTGGAGTACGTCAACGCGACATACTTCTATGACCCGGGTCTGCTCAAAGGCGGTGAAACCGAATGCAATTACGCGGTCGGTCTGCCCAGCCGGCTTCACCCCGACGGTCCGTTCTACGAATACCAGACCGAACCCGCCGCCAGCGCGTTCCATCGTTGGGGCATCACCGACACGCTGACGTTGGGTCTCAATGGTCAGGCCCTGCAAGACGCCCAGCAAGCCGGGGGTGAACTCGTTCTCAACACCATCGCGGGCGTGCTGGACCTGAATGCCGCATTCTCTCACAACCGCGGCATCGGGAGCGGGCACGCCGAACGATTGCAGTACCGTTACTACGCACCAGCGGACAGTCCCTTCACGGACGGGGTACTGAGCCTCGCCGTCCGGCACGCGAGCGATGACTTCGTTTTGACCGACCCGTTTTCCAGCGCCGTGTCGGCCGGTGAGGCTTGGGACTTCCAAGCGCGCTACTCGCAGCGGTTCGGAGAGCATTTCAGCGCGGGGCTGGCTTACGGGGAACAACTTCAGCGGGGCGAAACCAGCCTGCGGACTTACAGCCTGACCCTGTCCCACCGGTGGCGGCGCTTCAGCACCGACCTCACCGTGCAGCGCAGCGAGGGTCCGGCGCGATCCGAAGAATGGGCTGGCTTTCTTTCCGTCATCATCAATCTGGGCCGCGGCACGACTGCGTATGCCAGCCACGACACCACCACGCACTCCACCCGCGCCGAGGTGCAATACAGCCCGCCCAACTACGTGGAGAGCTTCAGCGGTGCACTCGGCGTGCAGAACACTGCCGGGGACCAGGACATCTACGGCAATCTGCGTTACTTCGGTCGCCGTGCTGAATTCCTGTTGAGCCAGGACACGCAGACCGTGGGCGAAAGCCGCACGAGCCTGCGTTGGGGTACGGCGCTGGTCTATGCCGGCGGACAATTCGGTGTTTCACGCCCGGTTCAGGATTCCTTTGCGATGTTCGACAGCACCGGCAGCCTGCGGGACGAAGGCGGACTGGGTGTGCAACCGCAAAGCGGACGCTATGCCGCGTGTGAGGGCTGGTTTGGCCCCGCGGTCATGCCCGAGTTGACCGCGTACTACAACAGCCGCGTGATGATCGAACCGTTGCGGCCCGGCGCCGACTTTGATCCACAAGAGGGGGACATCCTGCTCAAACCGACCTATCGCAGCGGGACCTTCGTCCAGATTGGTCGCCCTTCTTCCGCGAACGTCACCGCCACCCTGCTCTGGGCCGGCGGCAGACCGGCCGCCCTGCAATCGGGCACGGTGACGGCAGCAGACGGCACCAAGGTCGAGTTCGTCACGAATCGAGAAGGCGTCGCCTATTTGCACGGTCTGCCCGCCGGCGCTTCGAAAGGAGTCTTGGACAGCCATCTGGACGTTCCCTTCACGCTCGTCATTCCCACGGATAAGAATATCAACGTTGACCTGGGCACCATCCAGGTCCCGACTACGGAGTAACCATGCGCCACGCCTCGCTCACACCTTGGTCAGCCCGGGCACTTCAGAGACGCCCAGACGGGAACGCCGCGACGGTCAGCCGTGCGTGTTGGGAAAAGGGGCTCAGACGGCGCGTCTGCATTGATGAGGATTCGCCTTGGGTCGAAGCGGGAGTCGCGCGCCCGCTTGTCCAAATGGTACTAGGATTGTTCCTGTTGGCGGCCGGATTGAACGTCGCCACCGCCCAGTACTCCCTGCAAATTGGGAACGTCACCTGGACGGGCAGTCCCGGCGGTTACAATTGCTTTTCGAGCACCGAGTATCCGAACACGGTCAATTTCACCCTGACCAAGACAGGGAATGGCAACCGGTCTTACGCCGTCGCCGCCGGTCCCTCGACGACCACGGGAAACTACAATCGCCAACTGCGTTCCGGGGCCAACCGCCTCGACTACCAGCTCTACACCTCCAGCGCCCGTAGCTTTGCTCTCAAAGCGCCCCCCACCGCCACCGCTAATGAGGTCATCAGCGGTAGTAGCAATGCCAAGAGCGGAACCGTCCTCCCGCTCGACTTCACGTTCTTCATTCCACCCAACCAACTTGTTCTACCGGGGATTTACACCGACCAGATCACGGTGAGCGTTTACCGCAGTTACAACGACACCCGCGGGCCGATGGATACGCGCACGATTACCATCCGCGCAGTGGTCATTTCCGGGGCTATTCTCTCGCTCGTGCCTACCGGTTCGGGTTTCAGCGGCAACACCAGCCAGAACCTGAACTTTGGAACGCTCACGCAAGACAAGAGCTTGGGTTGTGACCTTCTGATTCGCAAAAACACGAGCTGCAACATCACGTTCAGCTCGATCAACAGCGGCGTGATGAAAGCCATCCCCACACCCACCTCCGATCAGGTCCCGTATGCCTGCACCGTCAATGGCAACCTCCTGAATCTCGCCACCCCGGTTCAGATGAGTCTGCCATCCGGAGTGTCGCCTTCCCAAGACGGAAACCGCCTGCCGATCAACATCACGATTGGTGATCCGGCGAACGCGGCGGCGGGGGATTATCAGGACCAAATCACCATCACAGTCGTGGCGCTCTGAGGGTGGCGAACTCGGGCGAATCTCGAAGCGCAGGGATGCCGCGGTTCGATTCGACTCGTGAAGTCCGCTCCAACAGTCGCCGCGCATCGACACCTGCCCGGCGCTGCGGCTTCGTCTCAGGTCACGTTCCGAAGGCCGCTTTAATAGCCGGCGTAGTTTGTTCGTGCCGACTCGGTCACGGCCCAGAGGTTGATGGGCGACAGTGCCTTGCCGAACTTGAGGAAGCGCACACTGCCATCGGTAAAGGCGTAATTCGATCCGCCCGCCCGGCTCTTGACGCCGGTTCCCGCATGACGGCTCTGTTCCACTTCGTCCACATCGTTCCCGTTACCCTCGAAAAAATCCATGTAGTAGTGAGGCGACGAGGTTTCCTTCTCGCCAAAAGCGATCGTGTCGGAGGAATGCGGAATGGCGGTTTCCTTGAGGCCGCGAGGGTAGGTGGCCCCCATATAGGCCTGCCAATCGGTGGGCTCGAGAACACTTTGGAAATAGTCGTTCCAAGCATTGATCAGGTAACTGCGGGGTGCGGCATCGGCCGGATAGAGGTTGGTGTTGCCGCCTTGGGTGGCCGGATTCTGGCCATCGCTGGGGCAACGCAGGATGGCGACATTCCGGGCATAGTACTCGTAGAGCTTCTGCGGCCAGCGACTCGCCGTCAGCCGCGGGGGAAAGCAACCCTCGCTGTCATCGGCATACATCTTCAAGGCCAGCCCAAGCTGGCGAAGATTGTTGTTGCACGAAATGCGCCGGGCGGATTCCTTGGCCTTGCCCAGCGTCGGCAAAAGCATGCTGGCCAGGATCGAGATGATCGCGATCACCACCAACAACTCGATCAGCGTGAAAGCCCGCGCCCAGGGGAGAAACTCCGCCTTGGCTCGAATAGTCTCCTGCGCGGAGCGTCCACTCATTACCCGTATGGCTCGGAAAAACATAATTCTGATACTTTGTGCCGTCGTCCTCGCGGGCGGCTACGTTTACTATTTCACCGACTGGTTTGCGTCGCCAGATATTCAGATCATGCACACCATCCGGCCCAACCGGCAGTTGGGCCGCTTCGGCCGTCGCAACGCCCCGCGGCCCTCTTCGCACACCGTCTCGTTCGCGCTGAGCCGCAAACTAACCCTCACCGAGATCAAGGTCATTCCCGCCAGCGACCTGGCGACCAACAAACACCCGCACGCAATTTGGCACATGATCTCAGACTCGAACTCGGTGCCGACCAAAGCCTTGGTCTATGGCTCGCCCCTCCGGGGCATGCGACCCGCCGTGAAAGGAGCCTGGGCCGATCCCTTGGAGCCCGACACCAGCTACAAGCTGTTTCTCCAAAGCGACGCCGGTAAGATCGAGCACGACTTCAAGACGCCGCCGGGGTTTCCTGCCCCGAAATAGCCGTCCGCCCCAGAGCGGACTCAGGGAATGGTGATGGCGTTGTTTCGCGCGGTGGGGGTGACCGCCCAGAGATTGATCGGGTCGAACGCCTTCCCGAACTTGAGGGAGCGCGTGCTGCCATCCGCGAACGCGTAATTCGATCCCCCACCGCCATTGCCCCGTGCGTCTTTTCGCACGGTCATATGCTTGCTCTGGTCAAGCTGCAACAGGTCATCGTAAGACTCATAGTCCATGTAGTAATGGGCGGAGTCGTAGTCTTTCTCTCCGAACGCAATGGTCTGGCTTGGTTCGGCGATACTGTTTTCCTTCAGCGTCAGCGAGGACGCGCCATTCCGGTAGCTTTCCCAGTTGGCCCCGTCTGCCGCGAAGAAATCATTCCAGCCATTGATGATGTAGCTGCGGGGAGCGGCGTCAGCCACGTTCGGACTGTTGGTCCGGGTGGCGGGTGACGGACGGTCGCTCGGGCAACGGAGGACCTTCAAGTCCTTGTAGCTGTCGCGCAGTAACGACGTCCATCGGTTCGTGTACGCCCGCGGCGGAAAGCGATTGTCGCTTTCATCCACGTAGATCCGTAGCGCAATGCCGAGCTGGCGCAGGTTGTTCACGCAGGCAATCTTATGTGCCGCCGCCTTGGCCCGGTTCAACGCCGGCAACAGCATCGCTGCCAGAATCCCGATGATCGCAATCACCACGAGCAGCTCGATCAAGGTGAAAGCGCCGGCCCAACCGCGTTCACGGGAATGCGCCGCTTGCGGATTTCCATGCATCGCTGCTCTAGACGCCAGCGTCCAGGCAAGGTTACATCGGCCGGCGAGCGCCCGGCCGGAAAGTTTTGGCTTTCTTCCGGCGAGCCGATTGGCGTAATGGCCGCCGTCGTTATGAATTGTCCTTTGACTCAAGCCAGCCCCACATTGCCGCCCTTCAGGCTGACTGCACCTGCGACCGCCGTCGCGCTGATCTGTAGCGCATTCACCGGAGTAGCCACCACCTACCATGTGGACAGCCAACGCGGCGATGATTCCAACCGCGGCGTTTCGATCGGGCAGGCGTGGAGAACTTTGGAGCGCATCAACGCGCAGGTCTTTCAGCCGGGTGATCAACTGTGGTTCCGAGCCGGCTCACGGTTCATCGGCCAGCTTCGCCCGCAAGGGTCAGGTGCGTTGGAAGGCGGCAAACCAGTTCCTATCGTCATCGGCAAATACGGCGACGGATCGCTGCCGCGCATTGATGGCGAGGGTCAGGTCCTCGACACGCTCCTGCTCCGCAATGTCGAGTTCTGGGAGGTCAGCGATCTGGAAATCACCAACCTCGGCACGAATCGCGAGCCGTGGCGCACCGGCGTCCGCGTCGTCACCGACGGCTTCGGCAAGATGCGGCACATCCACCTGCGCAACTTGTTTGTCCACGACGTGAATGGCGACCTGCACAAAGAGCGTGAGGGCTGCGGCATTTATTTCGAGAGCCGCGGACGCAACGAATCCCACTTCGACGACTTGCTGATCGAGAATTGCCATGTTGTCCGCACGGATCGCAACGGTATCTGCCAGCGCAACGGCAGCCGCGCCCGCAGTCTCCGGGTGGTGATCCGCGGCAACCTCTTGGAAGCACCCACCCCCGCGGGCGGAGGCTGATGATGGAAGAAACTGTCTTTTGTAGTGCGTATGGGGGCAGTGTCTCCGTTGGTTTCGGCGAGCTATGACCGGTTCTTCAATGGCGCTGACATGCCCGTTTGGAAGCTTGGTTCCAAGATTCTCGGTTGATCCATTAGTGAAGCTCCGCCAGCGCTGCAGAGCCTGCGGAGTTATCCTGTTTGAGAGATTGCAGTGTTTCCTGCCACTCTTGGGCCGAAGCCACCCACAGCCCATGAAAAACAAAGCCTCAAAGGCAAAAAAGAAGCAGCAAAACATCGACCTCAGCCAGTGCTGGGAATTGATCAACCCCAACGCCGCCGGCATCGACATCGGTTCCCGGGAACACTGGGCCTGCGTTCCCGCGGGGCGGACGGAGAAGCCGGTCCGCCCCTTTGGCACCTTCACGGCTGACTTGGAGGCCTTGGCCGATTGGTTTCAGGAATGCCACATTACCAGCGTGGCCATGGAAGCCACCGGGGTTTATTGGATTCCGGTCTTCCAGATTCTGGAACGCCGCGGCTTCCAAGTGATCCTGGTCAACGCCCGCCAAACCAAAAATGTGGCGGGACACAAGACCGACGTGATGGATTGCCAGTGGATTCAACGGTTGCACACCTATGGACTGCTGCAAGGTTCGTTTCGCCCCAAGGACGAATACTGCGTCGTGCGTGCCTACCTGCGCTATCGGGACGAGCTGGTGAGCGCGCGCGCAGCGCCCAATGCCAGCACATGCAAAAGGCGCTTCAGCAAATGAACGTGCAACTGCACCAAGTCTTGAGCGACGTGACCGGCGTCAGCGGCCTGGCCATCATCCAGGCGATTTTAGCGGGCCAGCGCGATCCGGTCAAACTGGCCGCGCTGGTGGACCGACGCGTGCGAGCCAGCCAAGTCGCCATCCAGAAAGCCTTGGTGGGGGATTACCGGAGCGAACATCTTTTTGTACTCCAGTCCGCCTTTGAACTCGATCACACGGATGAGGATAAAATGAACGCCTGTGACGAGCAAATCGTCCGCGAACTGGCCCAGTTGCCGGACCCGGCTGGAGTGGCGGCCCAGCCGCTGCCGGTGCGCAAGGCCGGTCGGCCCGCCCGCGCGGACCAGATGGCCGGACAGGATTTGCGCGCCGCGCTTTACCCGAAGTCGGGAGTGGATTTAACCGCCATTGAGGGCATCGGGTCGTTGACGGCCTTGGTGGTGCTGACCGAGGTCGGGCCCGACCTCAGCGGCTTCCGATCGGAAAAGCATTTTGCTTCCTGGTTGGGTCTGTGTCCCGACAGCCGAATCAGTGGGGGCAAGGTCCTGGGCAGCCGCACCCGGCGCGTCACCAACCGGGTTTCCGACGCCTTGCGGATGGCGGCGATGACGCTGGCGCGAAGCCAGAGCGCGCTAGGCGCGTTTCACCGGCGCATGAAAGCCCGATTAGGCGCCGCCGAAGCGATTACCGCGACCGCGCACAAACTGGCCCGCCTCATTTACCGATTGCTCAAACACGGAGAAGCTTACGTCCGCCAAGGAATGGCCGACTACGAGAAAAGATTCCAAGAGCGAAAACTCTATGCGCTGCAGAAAACCGCAAATGTCATGGGATTCCAACTGGTTGCCAAACAACCAACTACAGAATCAGTTTCTTGAGAGACATCGGTGGCGATGGCATCAAGCTTTGGGGCAGCAACGGCGGCTTGATTGAGCGCAACGTGCTCCGCGGCGGGCGCACGCGCTGCGACGATTACGCGGCGGGCATCTGGCCGTTCGACTGCGATGACACGCTCATTCAGTTCAACGAGGTTTCCGGCCTGAAGGGCACGAAAGACGGCCAAGGCTTCGACTCGGACTTTCGCTGCCGTCGCTCGGTGTTCCAATACAACTACAGCCACGACAACGAGGGTGGATTCTTCTTCATTTGCGCGCCGGGCCATTCCTACAACGAGGATACGATCATCCGCTACAACATCAGCCAGAACGACGGCGTCAACTCCGCGCGCGTCTTCCACATCAGCGGGGCGCGGAACACGCGCATCTACAACAACACGATCTATGTAGGCCCGAAGCAGGACCTACCTTTGCTGCTGTTCAACGACTGGGACAGAGGTAGCGCCGTGGACACGTCTTTCTACAACAACCTGTTCATCGTGGACGGGCGCGTGACTTACGAGTTTGGGAACAGCACGAACACCGTCTTCGAAGCCAACGCTTTCGTCGGCAACCATGTTCAGCCGCCGAAGGACTCTCGCCCAGTCGCCAGCCAACCGGTCCTTCTGAAACCCGGCAGCGGCGGCGACGGCTTCGCTTCGCTGAATGGCTGATAATCAAATGAGGGAAATGGCGGGAGCGGCGGGGCTCGAACCCGTAACCTCTGCCGTGACAGGGCAGCGCTCTAACCAATTGAGCTACGCCCCCGCTAGGGGTAGGAGAACCTAGGAAAGTCGCTCCCTCAGGTCAAGCCGTACAATAAAAAAACATTCGGGCGGCAGACGCCAAGGAGGTGGGGGTGGGGAACCCCGCTGAAGAAACGTGCTGCCACCCGAACGAGATTCATTCTATGGATTACGCGGGTTTTGTCAACACGTTCCGTTCAGATTTTTGGCTTCTGGGCAAGTGTCCTGGCAGGGACTGTGCGGGCGCAGCCGAAGCTCTGTGTTACTTGAACCGTAGAACCTTTTCTTGGCCGTCTGATCTGAGAGTGACGCTGGTTGGTCCGATGGCGACCACCTCGACGTCATTGATCTTGCCGCCGACCAGTAGCGACTTGCCATTGATGATCGCTTCGGGTTTACGGCTGTAAAGAATGCCCTGCACCTTCACGGAGTCAAAACCGCGCGCGGGCGCCGGCGGTGGCGTCGGCTCAACTGGAGTTATCGGAGTGGATTCGATGGGATCCGTTGCGGCAGCCACCGGGGCGGGCGCGGCTTCAATCACCGGATGAACTTCGGGC
>CAYJNU010000199.1:0-13890 GCA_964371005.1 uncultured Verrucomicrobiota bacterium
GCGAACTGCAACGCGCTGGTAATTGATAGCCAGCCCGCGGTCAGATGGCGGCTGGCGGGAACCGGCCGTAGATAATCCCGACGACGACATCAGACGTGACCTTGGATCTGGGAGACTCCAGCTTCAGACGATTATCGAAAGTCACCCGCAGAGCCAGAGTTTGTAGTGGGCGGCGGCGCGCAGGAGAATCTGCTGCGTGTCCGCCGACAGGGCGAGCGGTCGCACCGTCTGCTGACGGGTGGTCGGTGGCAGTTCGGCACCACCGCCGGCAAGCGGCAGCAGGAGTGGAAGGGCGAGACCCAGAATGGGAATCAGGTTTTGCTTCAAATATTTGTTACTGTTTTTGCCGGTTTGTGTTGTTGTTACTCATTCACCGGCATTTGTAGTCTAAAGAACTGTTGCGCGTTGGTGGTGGCAACGACGATATTAAACAAACGGTTGCTCCCAATCGTCGGCGCGTTGGTCACTGTCATCCATGTCGAAGCAGGCAGCGCAAGTGTCGTCTCCAGCACAAATCCCTCAGTGTTCGTTGGCCAAGATAGTGTCGCCTGGAACGGCGAGGATTGGGTGACGCTGAGGAGCGGCCAGCCGATGGGGGTGGATGCGAACGAAACGGTGAACAAAGCGGGCATGTTTTCGCCGTCCAATCGGGTCTGCGACATCCAGGTGACGCCGCCGTTGGTAGTCCATTGAATCGTTCCAATCCCTCCATACTGCGCGGCACTGACTGCCCAGGCCTGCAGCGCGTCAACCGCACTGATGCCCATGGTGTAAGGCGGTGAGTAGGTCACAGTCCAGTTCGCCCCGCCGTTGGTGGACCAGGTGGTGTTGTTGTCAGTGACCGCCCAGATCGTTGCTGCGTCCACCGCGTGAATCCCATTGCCATCATGGGTGCCGCAGCTCTGCTGCGTCCAAGTGACTCCGCCGTTGGTGGTGTTGAGCACATACCAGTTGATAGCAGTATTATTAGCCCCGATCGCCCAAACGGTGTTCGAGTTCACGGCGGAGACGTCCAGGATGCGTTGGAGAAGCTGAACATCGTTCGTGCTCCCGCTCTGACGGGCCCAGCTTGCCCCCCCGTCGCTGCTTTTCAAGATCGTCGCGTAACCACCGACCGAGTTGCCGGTCGCCCAGACGTTGACGCCGTCAGGTGAGGCGATGCCTTGAAATTGAATGCCCGCATAATCGGCGGGAAGCTGGTTCGTCCAAGTGGCCCCCCCGTCGCTACTGTGCAGGATCACGCCGATCCCAACCGCCCAGATGTTGTTGTCTCCGAAGGTGGTGACCTTCTGCAAACCGACATTGGGCACCTGCGCCGCCGACCCCATTCGGTTCCATATCAGGCCGCCATTCGTCGTGTGGTAGATCGTGGCATAATAACCATCTGATTCTCCCACCACCCAGGCGGTTTGGGGATCAACGGCGGTTACCCCATACATTGGCACGGTGGCCACCTGTCCATTAGTGCCTTGACGCGTCCAAGAAGCACCGCTGTTCGTGGAGCGCAGAATTGTGGGTAGTCCCTCCGCCGAAGGCACGCCGACGGCCCAGCCGGCATACTCCGCGCCCTGGCTGTTCCGGGCGCACGCCAGCATCGTCCCAATCACTCCAAGTCGAAATTTCCGGCGGCAAAACCGGCGTAGTCCAAGTCCGCTCAAGCCAGTCAACGCCAGTGTGGCAGGTCGGCCTGGTTCGTTGACCAGGATGGCGGGCGGATGTGTTGTTGCCGACGCTGATTTGTGGGGCTGCATGGTGCTCAATGGCTATGGCCGAGCCAGCCGATAGAACACCGCCGGGTTGGCCAAATTGATGGGGATCTCCACCAAGTTGACGTCGCTGCTGCCGGGCAAATCAAACCACTGGCTGGCGCTCAAGCCGTTAGTTTGGGCTTGGAGAATCCAACCGAGATGATTGGCCGGCCACGCGATCGTGAGCGTGTTGCCGCTGACGCTGACCGTGACGTTCGTGGGATTATCGGCAGCGTAAGGGTCTTGCACGATTGGCTGGACCTCGTCCGCGAACGGCTGCTTCACGTATTCCAAACCAATGGCTTCGCTCATCAGATTGGTGAAGGTGGTAAAATCCACGTCCAAATTCGTGGCCGAATAGCCGCCGCCGGGAACATGGAGTTGCATGGTGGCCGGTGGTGCCGCAAGGGTCAGCGGGGTCAGATTACGCAGTTGGTCAAAGGTTTGGGCCGTATAAAATACGCGAACCACATACTGCCCCGTCGCTGTCACTTGTCGCAGTTCAAAAACCAGAGCTCCGCCAGGAGCGCAAAAGTCCGGTTGATAGCCGGGGAGCAACCAGTGCAGGTCAAGCAGTCCCGCCAACCCCGCCACATAGGCGTCGGAACTGACAATGATCAAAACCTGTGATTCGGGCGTGCCAAATGCCCCGTCCAGCGGCGCCCCGCCCGTGACCTGGAGCATGGAACGTAGAATGTGGGAGGCAGCGCTCGAACTCTGCACCCGGGCCAGGTAGGGCGGGTGCAGGCAAATACTAAATTGCAGATTAACCAGCCGGGTTTCTTGAGAAAGCTCATCCAACGTCAACCGGCCCCACCCCACTTCGTTGGTCGGAAAGCCATCCGTGTATTGCATGACAAACGGGTCAACGGCGGACACGGTTGAATCCAGTCCGCCCATGTCAATCACACCCCCGGTATAATATGGCGGGAGGTAGGATGGCAGGGGCGCATTGGTGGTCAACAGAAAGGGCTGGGTGGTCGGATCCACCGCGCCTTGGGTGGCCCCGTTGGTGGGCTGGGTGCCCGGCGGGTAGAGCACTCGACTGATCAGGGCCAGTTCGCTGTTGTAGGCCAACGCCAGATTGGTTCCGCTGCCGTAAACCCCTTGAATTTCGGCCAAGGCACGGGCTGGGTCCACGGTCGCCACCCCTTTCAACAGGGGATCAAAAACCAGGTCGGGAGCGCCCGCTGCAAACGTATGAACCGGGATGCTGGCCCCCGGGATCAACCCCGCCCCGAATCTGGCAGCGGTCATGTAGGAGCGCTGAATGCTATTGGCGCGAAAATACGAAAGGGCCAGATCTGTATTCGTGTCGCCCGTCAGCACCCCTTCGTGAAACAGATAGTCGTGAAAGTAGGATCCCATCAAACCGGCCGCCAGGCGGCCATTCGGGGTCAGGTAGCCGTTTGGCACTCCGACGAAAATGGGAAACGGATCAGCGGAATACTGGTTCAATATATTGGTGGCACTGGTAGGAGCGCGGATGCTATGGCGGCCAAAGATGATGATTTGCTTAAGAACCGTGCCGTCATCCACCGCTTTAATCGTCTGCGCCAGGACAGTCCCCTCGATGGCGACTGCAAGCAACAGACCTGTCAGAACAGCTTTAAGGGAACTTCCGGCAACTACGCTTCGGCGTTGGGTTGATGGTTTGGGTTCTATATTGGGAGTGATTAGATTCATGGCGGTTACCGTTGTTTGCATTATTCCAGCAGCCTTTTAGCTCGATGAGGTTATGGCGTGATGTCGTCCTTCGCTATGGGGTGTAATCCTGCCGCGTGCCTTACAGGCCGTAGTCAGCCGCCGGGCCGGTCCAGTCCACATGAATGGGAATTACCAGGCTGGCGCCCCAATAGTTGGTGTCGCTGCAACCGGGCAACACGTATTCACTTAGCCCGACGGGGCTGTTCGCGGAGTTCTCGTAATCGAAGGTGTAACCCAGACGGGTCCAGGGCCAACTGTTGTCGAGGTCGGTGGCGGCGTAGCCTCGCGTAATAAAAGTTTGATTGAACCACGCGGCGTAGCCCGGCGAAATCCCTTGCAAGACATTCGCTGCCAGATAGGGGCTCGCCTCTTCCGCAACCAGTCCGCAGGACGGGGAACGGATGTCGGGGCTGACTGCCGGTCGGAAAAGATATTTCGGGTCCACATAAAACTCCGCCACTCCGTATGCGCCCGGACGCGGCGGCAGGCCGAGGGCTTTCTCCATGCGCAAGGTCCGATTGGTTCCGGTGTAGGTGGCCAGAAGTTGTCGCACGTCGGGATATAGTGTGACCCAGATTTCCGCCGACCAGCCGTTGCTCATGGTGTGAGCGCCGGGCGTCAGCAGATTGTTCCAGGCCCAACTGCCGGTGAACTCCATCGTCGCCACACGAATCCATCGGTTGGTGGTGCCATCCACCCAGTTGGTGAATGTGCGCCATTCGGTTCCCGGTGTGTTGGGGGCCACGGGACGCAACCGGGTGGAAATTTCTTCGGGCAACGCCACTGCGGCATTCAGCAGGGCGTTCGAATAGTGCGCGTAGCACTCGGCGCTATCGGTCAACTCGGGGTACGAAACGCCTTTGACCCGGTAGAACATCGGCACCGAAACACTGAACTCGGATTGGGTGCCTTGGATGCCGCGCAGTTGGCTCCAGTCGTTTGTCCACACCCCGCCGTCTGTCAGCGACGGTGACCACTGGACCTCGTAAGCGCCATTGGTTAGTCCATTGGTCCAACTCAAAGTGCCGTTGCCTGACAGAGCGGTGATGTCTTGGGCCGCGGCACTGCCGCTCAACAAGCGCCCCAGTCCACCGAGAATGATTATCAGGGCGAAACGCAACCGCGCCTGCCCCGCGCCTGAGATTCGTTCGGCTGCGTGCTTCGCGTTCATTTTACATCACGTGCGCAGACGATCTTCATGGCATCTCTGAACAGAGGCGTTCGGTCTGGAATGCCTGGCGGTGGCGAGCAAGTCCGTGACGACTTTGTCAGATTCATCGGCGGTGTGTCCCAAATGTGACCTTCCGCAGTTGGACGGCTATTTCTTCCGCGTCCAGGTGCCCACCGCCACCACCGTGTCGGCGGGTGTTGTATGGCGATAAATCATATTGACCTTGTTCGTGCTGACGATTTTACCTTCAAAAAAACCATCTTCATCGGCACTGTAAACACTCTCATTGTCCATACTGATGACGCCGACAAAAGCCTCGGTGGCTTTTTTCGATGTGAACGTTCCATGGAAAACTCTTCCTTGCTGTTTGGTTACGACCACTTCGGCGGTAAGAGCGGTGAAATCGCCGCTATGGTGCGATTTCGCGCCTTCGCCTTTTTTAGAGACGGCGCCTCCCTCTGTTTTTGTCGTCCACGTTCCCACCATGTTGGGAATACCCTCTTCGGCAAAGCAAAGGCTTGCTCCCACACAGAACGAGAGAACAACAATACCAACGATAAACTTCTTCATATTTGTTCACTTTTATTATGGTTTATTTTGACACGACAACCACGTTACGTGGCTGGCTGAGTCTTCGCTATGGGGTGTAACCCTACCGTGATTGCAGGTCGCTTGCTAAAGATCGGATGCAGCGTCGGCGTCACCGGGCTTGAGATGGAATTGGTCATAGTTTCTGTCCTGGCCGGTATTTCATCTCTGCATTATGGCAGTCAGCGCATTTCGGCTGGTCTTGATAACGGTTCTTCGGATGGCAGTCCGCGCAGCCGACGTCTGAATGATGGAGTGCCAGTTCAACGCCAGTGATCCTGGCGTGATCGAAGTTCGCCGCCTTCCAGCCGGGGTGACAATCCCGGCAAAGCGGTTTGACATCGAAATACGGCCGGCGCGCCGCATGACAGGCAATGCAATCAACATTCTTGTGCCAGCGTGTGAGAGAAAATGCTGTCCTATCATGGTCGAACGCCTGCGGATCACTCAAGCGGAGCGGGTACTCGCGCGACCGGTGTTCCTGGTGACAGACAGCACAGTGCTCCTTGATCCCCTTATGAATGACAGCCCGGGAGGTTTTGCCAATATCGTCATGACATTGTCGGCACAAATCATCCTGGCTTCCACCCGCAGGCGCATGGCAACTGGCGCAATCGGATTCGAAGCCGGCGTGAACGGCGGAGAGTTCTCCCGTCATGAGCGGAGTGGACCGCCAAAAGGCTGTGGCGGTGAGTGCCATGCCGAGGATTAAACCGTACCGATAGACCCAGGTGGGAATGGGGGAGCCAGGTTTCTTCGTGCTGCTCATCAATACCTCCAGACCGCCCACAGGTGAATCAGGAGCGTGATCACGAAAGCGGTCGTCATTGGAATGTGGACAAGCCGCCACAAGGCGAACAGTTCGTTGACGAAACCGCTGGTGCGGGATCGTATCTCCAGGTCAAGCGTCATCGTCGTGTGACGGGAAATCATCTGGGTCAAATTTCTTTCGTAACGCAGTGTGCGTCGCCATCGGCGGCGGAGGAGACGAGTCTGCCACAGGTAACGCAGATAATCTCCGGTGAAGCGGAAGATCGCGCCCGGGTTTCGCGCCAGTTGCCCTTTCTGCAATTGCGCCTCGTGTGCGGACACGCCGGTCTTCACACTCAATCCGGTGATTTCTTCCTGCAATTGCTGAAGGGCAAGGCGCTTCTCAGTCAAACCGCGGCGAAGCCCCTCGATCCGTCCATGGAAATCGCCGAGCCGCTCCCTGCGGAACTTGATGCCTTCAGTCAGATAACCCCGAAGATACAGGCCGATGAATCCGGACAGCGCCACCATCCACATCAGCAACGCGGACCAACCGGCAATGCCGTAATTCTTGCCGTAACCATGGATCTCGATGAGCACCGGCCCGGCCAGCCCCAAAAAAACATGTGTCTTCATCCAAAATCGGTTCGAGCCAAACCGGATCCAGTTCTTTCGTCTGAGGTAGAATGTCATGCTGAGCACAATGGCCAGAGTGCCCAGGATTCCCGCCCAAAGCGTTACACTCTCAAGGAAAAGCCAGACCGGCCGAATCCTGAAAAAGTGGTAGGCGTATAAAACTCTCCAAGTGATCAGGAATAACAAAGTGAGACACAAGGCCGTCCATGCATTGAAAGGTTTCAGCGTGCTGACGGCCTGGTCGTTGCGTCGTTCCTTTTCCGCAGCAGATCCGCTGTTCATAAATACCCTCCCATGTTATCGGCCCATCGCCATTATTCGGCTGCACGGTAAAACATGGCGGCGTTCGTAGCCGATGCCGCGTATGGGCTGATGTTCGCAACGTTGTTCCACGGTCCGAGGGGGGTGTCCGCAGCCTGCAATTCACCGAGAAAGTTGATCGTCACGCCATCCGCCGTTCGATCAATAGCCACCCGATGCCCCAGCGGCCCACCGTAAGCGGCAATTTTGGTTTGCATGGGCGGGGTCAAGAGCTTGAGCAGTTCGGCGTTGTGCGCATACGAATTCGTATCGGTGAGCGAGGTGCAGGGCGTCCCGAATATCCGGGCGGCTCCGATGGCATACCCGCGCGATTTGGCGGCCGGCGTGTCGGCGGCGACCTCGGGGTCAATGTCCGTCACGCGGATGGAGATGGAATTATCGGTGTTGCGGAGGATCTCAAACGCGCGGAACTCCTGGGGAAAATCCCGCAAGGAGGCGGTTTGGACTTCCCAGAAGCCGTATTCCGGGCGGTCCGGATAAGGCGACGGTTGCGGGATGATATTGTTTTGATGCGTGTGTCCGCAGATCCACAGGAGGAGATTCGGATAGGCATGAAGTGCGGCCAGCACGTTGGTGAGGGATACGGGAGAGTTTGTGCCAATCACCTCAAGCGGCTCGTGCGTCGCGATGATCATGAGCTGGTCGTGATCCTGACCGAGCTGAAGTTCGTTCGTGAGCCAGTTAAAACGGTTGGTATCGAGAGCGGCCTGTTCACCAAGCTCAAAGTCCTGGGCCGACATTGTATCGTCGAGCACGATGACTTTTAGCGGCACATTGGTCCGCGGCTCAAAGCTGTAACAGGCAAAGTTATTGGTGATGTTAGCCTCGGAGAAACCATGACCGGCCGGCTTTGAAGAGGTGTTGAAAAATTCCCCCATCCAATTGCTGGTCGCGAGTGAATAGCGATTGGGGTCGGCGTCAACCTTCGGGATGTTGGTAACGCCGCCGACAATGAAGTTGGTGACCGATCCCACATTAATGACGTCACCGTAAGGCGTGCTGCCGTCAATGGTGCCCATGTAATTGCCTAGCAACAAAAAGACATTTTCGTTGGTAAAGTCCTGTTGGGGCGGGATGGGCAATCCCCCCATCCAGAAGTGATCGTGGTTGCCCAGCACCGCATACCATGGAATGGCCGGGTCAAGGCCGGCGGCTTGGAAGGGTTTTTGATAATCTATGGTGCCGGCTCCGGCGTTGGTGCCGGAACTCGGGGTGATATATTTTCCGTCCATGACATCAATATACCAGCGCAGTTCATTATACTGGGGACCATTGGCATCATCGCCCAGAGAAATGGCGAAATCGAAAGGAAGCAGACGATTCACAGCGTTTGCGGTCCTGATGGCGTCGTCGAGAACCTGCGTGGTGGAGAGCATCACCGGTGAATAGCACGGGGACACACTGTTGTTGGTGCCCTGGTAGCCGAAATAGATCGCCTGACATGGAGATTCCTTGTCGGTGATATGGGCGTCGCTGATGGAGAGGAAAGCCAAAAGCCTGGCCGCATTAGTTGCTCCCGTGTAGCCGGCCGGCATATTGGTGAGCTGCTGGCCTTCATCCTCGCCGGGCCCCCACTGCCACGAACTGTAGCCATAGACCGCGTAATTGGAAACGGCCGACGGGTAAATCACAGGCGGCGCGTTCGTTAAGGCAACCGGTCTGATGGTCCGCTGGCGTGTGCCCAGTTCGGCTCCATTCCCGGAAAGCGGAAGCAATAACGGAATCAGCACGCTGATGATTTGGATAATTCTTGATTTCATACTTTCCTATCCCATGGGTTGATTTTTTGGCTTCATCATGTGAAAGCGTGGGCAGTTTCCGGCTCTGGGAGGCGGCCGAGGTTGTGATAGAGAGCCAACTCCATGGCTTTATAGGTGCGGAAGCCATAGGAACGTCTGGTCACCACTCGCACCTTGTTGTTGAGGCCCTCGACGGGGCCAGTGGAAATCTCCCCCTTCGCCTTGAACCAGTTCAAGATGAGGGCTTCATGGGAGCGCAGCATGCGGGCAACGCGCTTCATGGGTTCGAGGCGGCTGCGCAGGGCCCGCTCGGTCCAGTAATCCAGGAAAGCCCCGCCCCAAACGAACGATTTGTAAGTCCAGAAATGCTCGAAGGAGTTCTTGAGCATCCACGCCCGCGCCGTCGCCAGTTGACTGGATAACAGGGCATTCAACTTGGTCCGGGCGTGGCCGCGTACCCGGGCGCCACGCCGCAACAAGGTCCACCGCATTCTCTTGAGCCGTGCGCCGCTCGGGGTGTCGCCCAGGCGGGTGCGCTCGCCGCGGCGCACCTGGTCCACCGCCTGGTTCAGATGCATCGTAATATGGAACCGATCCAGCACGTGCAACGCGTGGCTCACTTGGGCCGCGATCACCGTGAGGTAAGGTTTCCACATGTCGCTGGCGACAAAGCGCAGTCCGCCAAGGACCCTCGGCCCCAGCGCGGCCAACCCCTTGCGCAAGGTCGCTTGCGTGCGGCGGGGGCCCACCCAAAGCAGCCGGCGGCAATGCCGGTCAATTTGATAGATCACCGTTAAGAACCGGTCGGCGCCTTTGCCCCAGTGGATCTCGTCAATGCCCAAGGA
Organism: uncultured Verrucomicrobiota bacterium; assembly: GCA_964371005.1. Taxonomy (GTDB): domain Bacteria; phylum Verrucomicrobiota; class Verrucomicrobiia; order Limisphaerales; family MWDV01; genus MWDV01. Next base: position 9,506 of record CAYJNU010000199.1, read on the forward strand.
ATGGACCGCTTCGAGTGGGCGATGGGCCAACCCCCACGTCACGAACCACTCCACCGAATGGTAGACGGATTCCCAACTGGTCTGGAACGTCCGGGCCGTTTCCCGCCACGAGAGCCGGCGCGCCCAACGGGCCAAGAACCCCATCATGGCGGTGGTCACCGGCCGCTTGCCCTGACTCCAGGGAATGTGCTCGACGCGCACGCCATGCGCCGGACACTCCACCCGTCGCGGCGGGTAGAAGAAGTGGACGACAATCCCCCACAGCGGTACGAACAGCCAGCGCCGCTCCGCCAGGACGACATAGCCCGGGCAAGCCTCCAAGCAGGTGGAGCATTTGCCGCGAATGCCTCGGTGGGGCTCAATCTTCACTTCGATGCGCAGCGACCCGCCCGAGCCGCGCAGACGGATGCTCGCGTAAATGAAGCCCACAAACCGTTGAATCCGGTTCAGAATCACCTTAACTTCCAGTTGAGTGGTTGGTGGTTGTTTTTTCACACCCGATTCAACCCTGAATCGGTTAAACAGCCAACCACTCCTTCTGGCCTCCGGCTCCGGCTCCAGGGTGCCAGGGCAAACCTTCAGCCCTCGCCCGCGAACTAAAACGAGCAGAGCGGCGGCTTTCGAGCCTCAGCTCGCGCCGCTCTGCGGTCGCAGTCTTGAGCCTGCCTTTTCCCCGCTGTTCACCCACAGTTCTCAACACACAGCCATTTTTTGTCTGGTGTCGCTGCGGCTGTCCGGTGGCCCTAGCCGCTCGTCCCAGACCGCCATTACTCGATTGCGCGGTAGAACTTCCCATCGCCCGCAGCAGTCACCACGTATTGGTTGGTGACACCAACAACTTCAGTCCATGGTCCAGTGATGGCGTCCGCGGACAGCAATTTGCCGAGGAAGGTGATCACCGCGCCGGCCTCGTAGCGATCAATGGTCACAAAACGACCCAGCGGCCCGCCGTAACCGGCGATCTTCGCTTGCATGGGCGGGGTCAAAACCTTGATCAACTCCGCGTTGATCGCATACGCGTTCGTATCAGCGAAGGTGGCGGTCGGATTGTTGAAGACCCGCGCGGCACCGATGGCGTACCCGCGCGCTATCTCGGCAGGCTCCCCGATGGTGACTGCCGGATCCACATCGGTCGCAAGGATGGAAACCGTATGGTCACTGTTGCGGAGGATTTCAAACGTGCGGAACTGCTGGGGAAAGTCCCGCAAGGATGCGGTTTCAACCACCCAGAAGCCGTATTCCGGGCGGTTTGTGTAAGGTGACGGCTGCGGGGTTATCACGTTTCTGTGTGCATGTCCCGAAACCCACAGGATGAGATTCGGATATTGATGCAGCTCGGCAAGCAGAGCGGCGGAGGAGATGGGAGAGTTGGTGTCGCCGTAATTGATAAGCATCAGCGGTATGTGCGCCGAGATGATCATCAGCTTGTTTTCGGCCTGACCCTTTGCCAGTTCACCCACAAGCCAGTCCAAGTGTTCCTGGTCCACGTAACCATTTTCATGGTCGCTAAAATTTGTGTCTGTTTGGGTGTCGTTGAACACGATGACCTTGATTGGCATGTTCGTCTTCGGCTCGAAGGTGTAACAGGCAAAGTCGTTGGTGACGTTGAACTGGCTGAAACCGTGGCCGACCGGTTCGGAGGTCGTGGTAAAGAATTCGTTCATCCAGTTGCTTCGCGTCAGCGCAAAACGGGTGGGATCGGCCACCACCTTCGGAGCGTTGGTGACGCCTCCGACGATGAAGTTGGCGACCGGGCCTGCGCCGTAAACGGTGCCATACGGCGTCGAGCCATCAATGGTGCCCATATAGGTCGTACGGGCATCCACGCCCTCGCTAAATAAATCTCCCATCAGTAGGACCGTATCGTTGGTATAGACTTGCCGGAAGTACTCGGTCACCGGGTAGGAACCCAGCCACCAATGGTCGTGGTTCCCGAGAGTCTGATACCACGGGATGGAAGGATCAAGCCCGGGGGCCATAAAGGGCTTTTGATAATCAATGGTGTGGGTGCCAACGTGACCGCCCGAACTGGGATCAATCAACCCTCCGTCGAGAATCGTAATGAACCATCGGAGTTCGTTATACTGAGGACTGTTGCCGGCATCGCCGAGCGAAATCCCGAAATCGAACGGGGTCTGACGGTGCAACGCGTTGATGGTCTTGACGGCAGCATTCAGAACATGAGTGGTATGGAGCATCACCGGTGAATAGGCTGAGGAATTCCCGCCGTTGGTGCTCAGGTAGGAAACGGCAACCGACTGATTGGGAGATTCTTTGTCAGTAACATGGGTGTCGGTGAGGGTAAAGAAATTCAAAAGTCTGGCGGCATTAGGTGCCGCTGTGGATTCGGCTGGCGTCAGAAACAACCGGCCCTCGTCCACGCCGGGACCCGTCTGCCAATGGCTGTAGCCATAGACCGCATAATTGGAGACAGCCGACGCCGCGATCCGCAGCGTGTCCAGCGGCATGGGGAACGGCCTGACCGTCTGCTGGCGGGTCGTCAGTGGCAGCAACGGCAAATCCGCTCCGTTTCCGGAGATCGGAAGCAAGAACAGAATCGTCATGCTGAGGTTTTGGAGAGTCTTTAGTTTCATGGTTTTCTATACTTTGGATTGGTTTAATGTTTGGTGCCGTTTTGGCTGGCCACAGCCGCTCGCCCAGACCGTCATTACTCGGATGCGCGGAAGAACCTCGCTTCGCCCAAAGCCGATACCGTGAATGGGCTGATGTTGGCAACGTTGATCCACGGTCCGAGCAGGGTGTCTGCGGACAGCAATTCTCCCAGGAAATTAATCGTCACTCCGCCCTCGTTCTGATCAATGGCCAAATGATGACCCAGCGGCCCTCCGTAACCGGCGATCTTCGCTTGCATGGCGGGGGTCAATGTCTTGACGAGTTCCGCGTTATACGTATGCGACGAGGTATCTTCGAGGGCGACCGCGCCAAATAACCGCGCAGCACCGACGGCATACCCAAGTGATTTCCACGCGGGCGAATTGGTCTCGACCACGGGATCAACATCGGTCGTGAGGATGGAAATGGTATTGTCGCTGTTGCGGAGAATCTCCCAGGTGCGGAACTGCTGGGGGAAGTCGCGTAGCGAAGGTGTTTCAACTTCCCAGAAGCCATATTCCGGGTGGGCCGGATCCGGTGACGGTTGCGGTGTTACCACGTTCTTATGCCGATGCCCCGCCATCAACAGGATGAGATTCGGATAGTCGTGGAGTGTGGCGATCATGCTCGCATCGGTTTGATTGTCGGTAGAGGGATAGAATTGCAGAACGCTGCTCTGGTTCGTGTCGAAGAGGTCCGCTTGTGGATTGATGGGGATGTGGGTCGCGATGATCATGAGCTGATCCGCGTCCTGACCCTTTTGCAGTTCGTTGGTGAGCCAAGTATAGCGCGTCGCGTCAACCCAGCCACCGCCATAAAACGTGGAGGCTTGGTCCAGTTGGTTCGACTTGCAGGTATCGTCGAGCACGATCACCTTGATCGGCATGTTCGTCAGCGGCTCGAACGTGTAGCAGGCCGCCAAGCTTCCCGTGTTGGTGAGGTTGAATCCGTGACCCTGCGGGAACGATTCGGTGTTGAAGAACTCGTTAATGTAGTTCGTGGGCGACGACACATCCGTTGTGAGGGTGTGGCGGTTCGTGTCGGCGGCGACGGCCGGAGGCGTGGCGAACAGGTTCGTCGTGCCCCATTGGATCACGATGCCGAAGGGGGTTGTTCCATCAACAACGCCGACGTACATGCCGCTCCCCTCTGAGCCAGGCGGGATCAACGGGCCGTTGGTTGATATGTTGAGGACGTTGCTGCCGACCAAGGCCTGCCGGATTTTTTCGGTCGGGTAGCCAACGCCCATCCAGAACTGATCGTGGTTGCCGATGGACTGATACCAGGGAATGGAGCGCTCAAGCCCGGCAGCCTGATAGGGCAACTGGTAATCAATGTTGCTGTCGCCAAGGTGAGCGCCGGAACTCGGCGTAATGAACTGCCCGTCCAGGACATCAATAAACCAGCGGAGTTCGTTAAATTGAGAGGCGTTGCAAACATCCCCCAGCACGATGCCGCAATCGAAAGGGGCCAGCCGGTGCAACGCGTTGATGGTCCTGACGGCGGCATCGAGGCGGTGAGTCGTGGCAAGCACGACCGGCGAATAGGCCGACGGATTAAGCCCTCCCAAACCACCCTCCTGAAAAGCCGCCTTCCAACCGAGGAAAGGCACTTGGGCCGGGGATTCTTTGTCAGTGACATGGATGTCGCTCATGGAGAAAAACGACAAAAGCCGCGCCACATTGGTTGCGCCTGTGTCGCGGGATGGCGTCAGGAACTTCCGCCCCTCGTTCGTGCCGGCACCCCACTGCCACGCGCTGTAACCATAGACC
>CAYJNU010000200.1:0-11725 GCA_964371005.1 uncultured Verrucomicrobiota bacterium
CACGTATACCGTCGGCTACAATCACAACTGGAAGGTTTACTTCCGGCCCGAAGACGGCAAGGCGTTGGGGCTGCTTTGGGACATGGACTTTTCGTTTGTGCAGTCCGTCAACAACAGCTTTCCCGGCACGAGTTCGCCGGGCACTTACCGGATCATCATGCTCCCGGACAACTACCGGCGCTATTACAACCACCTGCTCGACATCCTGACCACGACCGTGAACTCGGCGCACCTCGGCCCGTGGGCCACCCGCTATGCCGGATTGCTCGGACAGGATTGGAGCGGCGTGGTGAGTTACCTCCAGCAGCGCGCCGACTTCATTCGCGGGACCATGCCGCTCACGACGGCCTTTACCATCACGAGCAATGGCGGCAAGGACTTCGCCACCACCAACGACCACGTCGCTCTCGCCGGGACCGCGCCGCTGACGGTGAAGGAGATTCAGATCAACGGCGTGAGCTATGGCCTGACGTGGACCAGCCTCACCAGTTGGACGTTGACCGCGCCGCTGCCAGGCTTGGTCAACGTGCTCGTTGCTCAGGGCGTGGACAACTACGGCCATCTCCTCGCGAACGCGACCGATTCCATCGCGGTCACCAACCAGGGTGTCCTTCCCCCCGCACCCGTCGTCATCAACGAGTGGATGGCCGACAACGCCGCCCCCGGCGGTTTTGCCGACGTGGCGGATGGGCTGTTCCAAGATTGGATCGAGCTCTACAACCCGAATGATGTTTCGGTGAACCTTTCAGGATTCTATCTCACCGACACGCTATCGACTCCGATGAAATGGCAGATGCCGTCCAACGTCGTCATCGCGCCGCGCGGGTTCCTGTTGGTCTGGGCCGATGGGGACACCACGCAGAATGGCTTGGGCACAAACGGTGATCTCCACGCCAGCTTCTCCTTGGGCAAGGGCGGCGAAGCCATCGGGCTTTACACCGCGGACGGCACGCCCCAGCACACGCTGACCTTCGGCAGCCAGTTCCAGAATGTCAGCCAGGGCTTGTTCCCGGATGGAAATACCAACGCGGTTTTCCTGATGGCCAACTGGTCGCCACGCGGCAGCAACCGTTTCGGCGAGCCGCCTCCGCCGGGACTTGGTGGGTTGGAGCTGCGGGTGGACGGCACCGTCGCACTCCAAGCCGGGGTCATTCCCGGTCGCACTTATCTGGTGGAGTACAAAGACTCGCTGACCGCCCAGGGCTGGACGCCGTTGGCCACCGCAACGGCAACGACCGCGGTTTTAACGCTTTCCGACAGTATCAGCGCGCAACCCGAGCGCTACTATCGCATCGTGCTGTTGAAATGACGGGAGCACGCGAGCGGTGGTTCGCCTGAACGGCAATTGCGTGAATTGAACCACCTGAATTGTCGGGATAGTATGGGGCAGCCGCTCTTCAACAGAATGTGAGGCTTATGCGTTGCACTTCGACTTGTCGTGCGCCAGTCCAGAATCTGGCGATTCAGCGCCGGACGATCCGCCGGGCGTTTACGCTCATTGAACTGCTGGTGGTCATTGCCATCATCGCCATCCTTGCCGCGATGCTCCTGCCCGCCCTCTCGAAGGCCAAGGCCAAGGCGCAGGGGATCGGCTGCCTGAGCAACCTCAAGCAGCTCCAAATCTGCTGGACCATGTATGCGCACGACAACAATGATCTGCTGGTTCCCAACGGAGATGGCGCCTCATACAAAGGGTGGATTGGCGGCCAATTCCTCGTCAACCTGCCGGATGGCACGAACGTCAACCTCCTGAAACCCCCGTGGGGATTGCTCTGGAACTACAACCAGTCCGCTGGCATCTACAAGTGCCCCGCCGATCAAAGCGTCGTCAAATCCGGCAGTACCATCCTGGGCCCGCGGGTGCGGAGCATCTCTCTGAATGGAAACATGAACGGCAACAGTTGGTACACGGAGCAGACGAAAGCCACCTTTTTCACCTTCCGCAAATTGACCGAGATCCGGAAGCCCCCTCCGTCGCAGGCGTTCACGTTCATTGACGAACATCCGACGACGCTCGACGACGGCTATTTTCTGGTGGTCTTCGACACTATCATCTGGGGCAACGACCCGGGCAACTATCACAACGGCGCGTGCGGCTTGTCCTTTGCCGATGGCCATTCGGAGATCAAACGCTGGCTCGACCCGGACACTTTGGCCATCGTCAAACCCGCCAGCCCCAAAGGTCCGCGGGATGTTCGCTGGCTGCAACTGCGGACCTCGGCGCCAATCAATCCGCTGAAGCCTTTTCCGTGAGCGATTGCAGCGCGGCCAGTTTGGGACGGACTTGAATTGGTTTTCGAAGACTCATTTCGGGGTACATTCGTGACCGAGAGGCTGACCCGGCATTCCGTCTGCCCGGACGCCACGCACGCGTTGTCTGGTGCGCCTGAGTCCATCTGATTTCATCTGGAGGAGACTTCTTGCTACCACCTTCGCACGCGGTAGAACCCTGCCGAATTGGTCGCGCCTGAGGCCGTGAGCGTTTGCGACGCGCCATTGCCCGGAGCCAGCGACAGCGGGCTCCAATTAGTGCCGGACAAGTTGGTGCTTTGTTCGAGACGATAAACCCGGCCACTTTCCGTCGGCACTGAAATGCTCAGGTGATTGGTGGAATACGCAACGCCAGTCGCGGCGGCTTGGAGCATCGGCGGGGCGACACTGACCAGCGCAAGGCAGTGCAACCCGCCGGCTGAGACAGCGAGAACATTCGTCAGGTCCAGCACGCTGCCGACCCCGCCACTCCAACTGACCACCGTGCCGTCGGCTCGCAGGAAGATTTGTTCCGTCCCACCCGCCGAAACCGCCACCACGTTGGTCGCCTCGGCCGGGATCGCGACGGGCACGCCCCAACTGACCACCGTGCCGTCGCCTTTCACCGCGAGGCTGTAGCCGCTGCCGCCCGCGACGGCAATGGCATTGGTCAAGTCGGCCGGCACGTTGCACTGGCCGGTGGAGTTGTCACCCCATGCCAGCACGCGGCCTTCGGGCGTGAGAGCGACGCTATGCGTGTAGCCTGCGGCGATGCTCTGAGAGCCGACCACGACGTTGGATTGCACGGCCACGAGGCCGGGCTGTCGCCCCCATGCGAACAAAGTGCCGTCGAACCGCAACACCAGGCTGTCCATGAAGCCGCCGCGGATGGCGGCCACATTCGTGAGGCCGGGGGGCGCGACGATGGGGACGAACTGGTTGAAGCCCCACACCACCACCGAGCTGTCGGCCTTGAGCGCCAGGCTGTTGGACAACCCGGCGGCGATGGCGATCACATTCGTCAAACCGGCGGGCGGGTTCTTCAACCCCATCTCGCTGCTGCCCCAGCCGACAACCGTTCCGTCGGCCTTGAGCGCGAGGCTGTGTTTGTTGCCGGCGGCCACCGCAATCACGTTGGTCAGCCCTGGCGGGACACTGGTCTGGCCCCAATTGTTATTCCCCCAGGCGACGACCGTCGCCGCGTGAGCGGTCGCGAGAAAGCCTGCGGCTACTGTCAGCGCAAGGCTGGAGGCGGCCACCCACCACACGCCGGTGCTGTTTCGATTTCCGATTTGGTTTGTGTTCTTCATACTTCTCTATTGGGTATCTTGTTTGACTGTCTATGACATTCTCAACCGGCGCAAGAGTCCTGCCGGACTCACAATCGGGCTGTCGCGGAACTGCCGCAGCTCCAGCAGATGTTCCTTGTCGCCGCTCACGATGAAGTCCGCTTCGACCGCCATCGTTCAGGCCGTCCTGGAAGCAAGGACTTTCGCTGCTCCTACTGGCCGACCTTCTCGTAGCTGATCACTACCGCGCTGGGGCGGTCGTTCAACACGACGGGCACCCCGCTGTCCGCCGCACCCGCCCCGGCTGCCGCGATTGGAACAAAACACGTGCTGCCCGCGGGTCGCGGGAGGACGGCACCCGACGGCACTTCGTCCGCACTGGGATCGCAAACACGGCCGAAACCACGCTGCCAGTTCGGACAGAAACCGGCACTTCCTACGACGGCACTGCGGCGCTTAACAACTCACCACCCGGGAAGGGCTGAACTTGGCAGACCGCAGCACCCGTTGTTGAACGGAGACCGGCGATGAAGCCGAACGGCCGAGCCGAGGTTCCGCGTCAGCAGGGCAGAGAGCGAGAGTGCTGCTGAATCCTTCGGGACAGCCATTTCATGGGAGGATTGTATCAGGAGGGCATAAATCCGGGTCAATTCCCAAAGTCGCTGGATCCGGTGCGTGCGCTGATGCGGGTGCGGTGCTCACCCCAGAGGAGGCGGGGCGGGTGATCGGGCTGTTGAGCGGGGTGCCGCAACTGGTGGTGAAGGGTCTCCATGGCACGGGGTTGCGACCGATGGAAAGCCTTGTGCCTGCGGGTGGTCAGACCGACGCCGACGCCTGGCTCGCCCGCCAGCAGGGAGGTGTCAGGGTGGTGACCGCCCCGTGGTGACCGGCTGACCGGCCCAAATCCCGAGCGAGCCGTGTTCAGTAATTGTGTCGCATTCAGTTGCCTCCTCTGGCTGATTCCCTAAACTCGGCGCGTGATCCGCAACATCATCTTCGACTGGTCCGGGACGCTGGTGGACGACCTGCCGGCGGTGTGGCAGGCGACCAACCATGTGCTGGCCCAGGCGAAGCGGCCGGTGATGACGCTGGAGCAGTTCCGGGCGGAGTTCTGCCTGCCGTTCACGATCTTCTATGACAAGCACGTGCCGCACGTGCCATTGCCCCAACTGGAGGAGTGGTTTCACGGGCACTTCCGCGAGGCGCAGGATTCCGTCGTCGCGCTGCCGCACGCCCGCGAGTTCCTGGATTTCTGCCGCGAGCGCAAGCTGCGCACCTTCGTCCTGAGCACCGTGCAGGAGGATCACTTCGCCCGGCAGTCCGGGAAGACCGGGTTCGGCCGCTACATTGACACGCCCTACGTGGGCGTGTGGGATAAACGCAAGCGCATCCACGCCATCCTGAAGAAGCATCGCCTGAAGCAAGAGGAGACGCTTTTCATTGGCGACATGCAGCATGACATTGAAACGGCGCGGCACGGCGGCGTGCATTCGTGCGCGGTGCTGACTGGCTACAACACACTGGAGCAACTGCGGGCCGCCAAGCCCGATCTCATCGTGGAACATCTCCGCGAACTGCGGGAGATCCTGAAGAAGAATGACCTTGACCTCACGCCGGCGCAAAAGGACTTTGAAACCTCGCATCCGCCGGTGGTGACGGTGGGCGGCTTGATCTTCGATGACAAGGGGCGGGTGCTGATGGTGCGCACGCACAAATGGTCCAACCTTTGGGGAATCCCCGGTGGCAAAGTGCAATACGGCGAGACCTGCGAAGCCGCCCTGCGCCGCGAACTCAAGGAGGAAACGAACCTCCGAGTGACGGATGTGGACTTCGTCCTGGTGCAGGACTGCATCCACTCAAAGGAGTTCTATCGCGACGCGCACTTTGTCCTGCTGAACTACACCTGTCACGTTGCCGGTCGGGCCAGCGTGCGCCTGAACGATGAGGCGCGCGAGTTCCGGTGGGTGACGATGGCCGAGGCCCAAGCCCTGCCGATCAACACGCCGACGAGAGTGCTGCTGGAGGCGGTTGTGCAACGACAGCGAACAGGTGCGCGATTACGTTCTGGTGTCTGCGCACGGAAATGACGCATGATCCCTTAAACTACCATGAGCCGGATCAGCATTGTTGACTTGGAGGTGCATTATCGCGTTGGCGTTCCGGACGAAGAGCGCGCGCGTTCGCAACGGCTGTTGCTCACGGTGGAGATGGAGCAGGGCTTCGCGGCAGCGGTCGCCTCGGACAATCTGGCCAAGACGATTGATTATTACGCGGTGGCGCAGCGGTTGGCGCGCTTCGGCGAGGGGAGAAGCTGGAAGCTCATCGAAAAGCTGGCGGCCGACATTGCGGACATGTTGCTGGCTGACTTCGGTCCCGAGGCCGTGACCGTGGAAGTAAAGAAATTCGTGATCCCCGAGGCACGGCACGTGGCGGTGAGCCTGCGCAAGACGCGGACGCCCGGAGGCGTTCAGCCGGGGAGGCCGGTGATATAGGTCTGCAATTGCTGAATCGCGCTGCTCTGGGCCGTGATCACGCGGTTCACGAGGTCGCCAATGGATATGATTCCGACCACCTTGTTGTTTTCCAGCACGGGAAGATGGCGGATCTTGTGTTCCGTCATCAACCGCAGACCTTCCTCCACGGAGTGAGCGGAGGTCACAGAGATGATGCGCCCGGACAGGATTTCGCTGACGGGGGTGCCCTTAAGGACGATCTTCCGGGTGTAATCGCGCTCTGAGATGATGCCCACCAGCCGATCTTCCTTCAGGACCAACAGCGCCCCAACATTTTTTTCCGCCAGCAGCTTGATGGCGTCGAGCACGGTGGTTTCCGGGGTAACGCTCCAAACCTGGTTGCCTTTGTGACTGAGAATGTCGCCGATGTTGCCGGTGGAAATCATGGTAAGCCTCTACTGCTGGCGTTGAGGCCCGTTCGCCTCGATCATGGCGGGTGCGCTCGGGCCGTGCTCGGTGGTTCTCTGCTGCATGATGGCGAACTCTACCACGCGACTCGTTGCATGCACGCAAAAATTGTCCGGATGAGATGACCGGCCCAGCGGCTTTTGCTTGTGCCGCGCGGCGTGCCTGCGCCACAGTCTGGGCGATGAAAGCTGTCCGACTCATTGCCCCCGGGCGTCCGCTGGAAACTTGCGAATTGCCCACGCCGCAACTGCAGTCCGGCGAAGTTCTCGTCCGCGTGCGTGCGGCGGGCATCTGCCATTCGGATGCACATTACCGCGCCGGGCGTTCCCGCGTTGAACCGCTGCCGCTGACCCCCGGGCACGAGGTGGCCGGCGTGGTGGAGCAGGGGAGTTGTGGCTTGGTGCCGGGCGATCGCGTGTGCGTCCATTACATGGCGACCTGCGGCCACTGCATTTGGTGCGATCGTGGACAGGAGCAGTTCTGCATCAACGGCAAGATGATCGGCAAACACCGCGATGGCGGTTACGCGGAACTCATCGCCGTACCGGCGCGCAGTCTGTTCCGGTTGCCGAACGAGATTTCTTTTGAGCACGGCGCCATCATGATGTGCTCGTCGGCCACCTCGTTGCATGCCTTGATCAAGGCGCGGCTCAGACCCGGTGAGACGGTGGCGGTCTTCGGCTGCGGCGGTTTGGGCGCTTCGGCGATCCAACTTGCACTCGCCCTCGGTGCCGAGAAGGTTTTCGGCGTGGACCTCCACCCCGCGAAGCTCGCGCTCGCAGCCCGGCTTGGCGCGCAGCCCGTGGATGGTCGGCAGGAGAATCCCGCCACCCAACTGCTTGGGCTGACGGCCGGGCGGGGGGTGGACGTTGCGCTCGATCTGGTTGGCATTCCGGCCACGCTGGAGGCTGCCATGCGGGCTGTCGCCATTCAGGGCCGCGTTGCCGTCGTCGGGATCGGTGAAGAGCCGGTGCAGATTTCGCCCTATCACCAGCTTATCAACCGCGAAGCCGAGATCGTTGGCGTGTCCGACCACTTGGCGCAGGAGATTCCGCTCCTGCTGAACTTCGCCCGGGCCGGCAAGCTTCGGCTTGCCGATGTGGTGACGCGCACGGTGTCGCTGGAGGCGAAGGCCATCAACGAAGCGCTTGATCTGCTCGAACGCGGAGGCGAAGCCGTGCGGGTAGTGATCAAACCCTGAACCCAGGTCACGCCCGCGACCCTGCGTCGGGAGTCGGGTTCTGAGCGGGCATCTCGCTCCCGGCGGCAATCCATTTCCTCCGAAAGACGACGAGGGGGACGAGAACGGCAGTTGAAACGCAGCCGCCGAGAAAGCCCGCAGTGATCATGTGCCATACACCATCCCTTGGATCTTGGGTCACGGGCAGCAGCCTTCAGCGCCAGGCGGACTTCAATTCGCGAACTTCCAGGGCGAGGATTCTGGCGCTACCGCCTTTGGCTTGGATCTCAAGCGAGCGGTTTTCTGGCGGCACGATCATGCCCATCGGCATGTAGAGGCGACCAGCGTTTCCAAAAATGTCAACGGAGGCGCGGTCCACCAGGACACGCAATCGGATTCGCCCGTTGATGGCTGGGAGTGCGGCGTGATTGCCTTCGCAGGCGAGCTCCTGTTTTCGGATGTCGTAGGTCAGCGGCACGCCCCGGAGGCTGAAGGCGACTTCGGCGGCATCACCCACTTCAAGTTCGGCGACGAGGTCGAGAAGTTCGCCTTGAATGCCGGCCAGCGGGTTCTCGCCTGGTTTCAGCGCCTGCGGTTTGAGGGTGTGTGTCTTCACAGACAACGAGGCGATTTCCATCACCGGGTTGGCCAGGAGGCGCGGGCCTTCCTCCGTGGTCTTGAGCGTGAGTTCAACCGGCAGCCCCATCATCTGGTTGAACGGCATGCCGGGCAAGGCGATCTGCCCCCAGGGAATGAGGAGCCGGCGACCGTCCGCTGGTGGGATGTCGTTGAACGTCTGCGAGGCATACCAACAGTTGCCATGGTGGAGCTCGTGTGGGCCGGACTCTGGCGTGAAGGTCCGACCGTCAAACTTGCCGATCAGGTAGAGGCCGTTGCCGCCGTAGAAGACCCAACGAGAATTCTCAGGGTTTCCGTCCAGGGCGATCTCGAAGAACTCCGGGCACTCGCTTGATCCGGGAATGGTCACGTCGCTTAGTTTCTCCCACTGCTTGAGGTCTCGTGAGTCGAACAGGGCAAAGTCGTTCTTGTCGAGGTAGAGCGCCATGACCCACTTCCCCTGGGGCGCATACCAGATCACCTTCGGGTCGCGATTCTCGCCGATGATGTGAGGAAGCACCGGGTTCTGCGCGTATTTCGTCCAGGTGCGGCCACGGTCATTGCTGAAGGCGAGGCCTTGAGTGAAGGGCTTGCCCGCCGCGGTGAAGATGCAGACCAGCGCCTTCTCATCGCCGGTCTGGAAACCGGCGGTGTTCTTCCAGTCCACCACTGCTGAGCCCGAATACATCGTGCCGTGCGCGTCGGGATACAGGGCAATCGGCAGTTCCCGCCAATGAATGAGGTCCGGGCTGACGGCGTGCCCCCAGTGCATGTTGCCCCAGCCCCAGCCGTATGGGTTGTGCTGGTAGAAGAGGTGATACTCGCCCTGGTAAAACACGAGTCCGTTGGGATCATTGTTCCAACCGCGCCGCGACGAGAAGTGAAACTGCGGGCGAAGTCGTTCGCGGTAGAGACGGTCCGCACCCTTGGTGTCATCGGACTGATCAATGGACTTCAGCCCGGCGGAATCTTCTGAGAGCACGTCCACTCTAACGGTGGCCGCCCGGCCCGCAAACGGCGAGATGTCCATGAATGCCCACCAATCGGGCTCGGCGTTGGCCAGATCGATTTCGAACTCGCGTGCCGGCTGGCCGTCCACAAGCAGGCTCATGCGGCGCTTCGGCGCGCCATTCTGGATGGGCAGGTTCAGGTAGCGTTTCTCCAGTGTGATCGCACGGGTGACGTTGGTGAGCAATTGTGGAGGCTTGCGATCGGTTTGGACGATGTGGTCCACGTTGATGTGTCCCCAACCACCGCGCTCGTCGTCCACGATCTCGATACGCGCGGTCTTGCCGAGGGACTCCATCACATCCCACGCCGCCGCCGACAACGCCTCACTGCCACCGGGGTTGACGTTTGGGCCCGTGGCGGTGCGGATGACTTTGCCGTCCACGAGCAAATTCATGCAGGTCTTGTTCGACCAACCACCACCGCCGATGAGGAACGTGATGTACCTGCGCTCCAGCTTGAAATCGGGTGACGCGAGCGTGCCCGTGGTGCCGTCACCCTTGTGATACGAGTTCACGAGACTCCTGCCTCGGAAGCCGGTCACTGACATCTGCCCCGGCAAAGTGCCGGACGCCGGCCCGGGCCCAAACGCTTCCCCCGTGACTTTCCAGGGGCCATAGTCCGGAGCTTCAAAGTCAGCGATCACGAGGTCATCCGCGGCGAATGCTCGGGGTGTAGCCAGGGCCAGGAGAACCAGGACTGCTTCGATCAAGCGTGTCATCATTGTCTTGAAGAGTAGCGGTGACCCGTGGAGAGTTGAAGCACGATCATGCATGGGCGCGGCGCGGCGCACGGCGTGCAAGTTTGCCCTGTCGGCTGCCGCGGCATTCTTTGGCCTCCACTGTGAGGGGGCGGATGGAATTCGGCTGGTCGGGGAAGCAAAGCGTCACCACAGCAGCGGAATCACGCCAAGCAGTGTCGCGATCGTCCACAGCACCAGCACGGCCGCCGTTCGGCTGAGTCCACGACGCACGAGCAGGTGCGAAAAGTGGTTGGTGTCGCCGATGTAAAACGGCTGACCGCGTCGCCACCGGCCGATGACCACTTGAATCAAGTCCAGCAACGGCACGGCGAGGATCAGGAGCGGAGCGAGGACCGCGAAGCCACGGGGGTTTTGGGGGGTGAAGAAGTGCGGCATGATGGCCAGCACCGCGACAAGAAAGCCGACGAGGTGACTCCCGGCATCGCCGAGGAAAACGCGGCCCGTGGGGAAGTTCCAAGGTAGAAACCCCACCAGCGCGCCGCACATAGCCAGCGCCAGCAACGCGACAAGATATTGTCCATCACGTCCGGCCAGGAGCGCGAAGTTCCACGCGGCAATGGCGCCCAAGCCGGCGCAGAGTCCGTTCATGTTGTCCGTGAAATTGAACGCGTTCACGAGCGTGAGTATCCACAGCACGGTCACCGCATAGCTGAAAACGAGGCTCGGCACGAACAACGTGATTCGCACCCCGGCCAGCGCCACGGCGCTCGCGATAACGAATTGCCCTGCGAACTTGGGGGCCGGGCGCAGCTCGTGGCGGTCATCCAGCCAGCCGATCAGCAGCATACCCAGGGCGCCGGTTGCCACCGCGAGCACAGGGACGATGCGGCGGCTGAAACCATGGCTGAGGGGATTCCCTGTTTCCGCGCCGAGGAAACCCAGTTTCAGCGCGAGCGCGCCGAGGGCCAGCGGCAGCAGGAAGCCGGTCAGCACCGCCCAGCCACCCGCCAACGGGACCGGCGTAGCGTGGATTTTGCGGTGGCCCGGATCGTCCACCAAGCCGATCCGCAGCGCCCACGCTCGCCAGAGCGGCAGGCTGAGCAAAGCGAGGAGGAATGCACTCGCCAAGGTCGGCAGATAGACGTTGAAGGGGAAGTCCACGGTTAACTGAGTCGGTGGCGACGATGGGAGTGATTCTTGTGTTATGGGCGTGACGCGCGCTCGGCCATGAGTTGCTGGTAGAGACGATACAAGTTGTCCACCATCATTTCGACGGAGAAATGCCGGCGCACGAAGTCCCGACCACGCAGGCCGAACTGGGTTCGCAGGGTAGGGTTTTCGACCAGCGCTTGCAGCGATTGAACGAGGCGGTGCGTGTGGCCGGGGCGGACCAAGAAGCCGGTTTCATTGTCGAGACAGACCTCGCGCGCGCCGTCGCAATCGTAGGCGACGACCGGTTTGGCGGCGGCCAGCGCCTGCGGCAGCGTTCGTGGCAAGCCCTCGCGCAAGGAAAGATGAACCAGAATATCCATGAGGCCGACGTAGCGTGGCACTGCGGCGGGTGGAACGAGGCCAGTGAAGACGAAGCGGTCACGCAATCCAACTGCTTCAGCCATCGTCTCAAAGCGAGCGCGCCAGGCCCCGTCACCAACCAGGAGGAACTTCACCCGGGGGCAGAGTCGAATTAGGTCCGGCGCAATGAGAAACAGGTCATCGTGGCCTTTCAGCTTGAAGAGCCGCGCGATCTTGCCGATGA
>CAYJNU010000200.1:11735-13855 GCA_964371005.1 uncultured Verrucomicrobiota bacterium
CGTCAGGTGCGATGCCGAGTTGTTGGCGGAGCTGCGGATCGTTTTGCGCGTCCGAAAATGGCGCCAGGTCAAATCCGCTGAAGACTTTCGTGTATTGCTCGCGGCGACCGATGCCGGCGGCAAGGTATTGTTCGGTCATGGCCTCGGCCACGGCGACGAAGTGCGTGGTGGCCCGCGCGGCGAGCTTCTCCGCGTTGAGGAAGACGGTGTTGGCGAGCCTGCTCTGGAATTTCCCGAAGGACGGTCCGTGAATTGTATGAACGATGATCGGGACTCCGGCCCGCCTCGCGGCCAGGCGTCCGATGACGCCCGCTTTGCCGCTGTGGGTGTGAACGATGTCCGGCCGCTGTTGCCTCAGAGTCCGACTCAAGCGAACGAGCGCAACGGTGTCCTGCCACGGGTGGACCGGTCGGATCAGCGAAGGCTCCAGTGTCAGGAGGTCCGGGACTTCCGCGACGAGGTGCTGCAAAGAACCTTCCGGGCCGTGGGTGGGGCCGGAGATGAGGCGGGCATCAACTTGGTGTCGTTGCCGGAGTCCAAGAACGGAAGCGATGGTATTCTCCTGAGCGCCTCCAACTATCAACCGGGTGATGAGGTGCGTGACGCGCATCGCGTCGGGGCTACGGCACGTCGGGTGTTAACTGGCGCAGCCGCTCTGCGACCAACTTGGCTTCCGTTGTGTTGGGCGGCGCATTGCTCAGATACAGCGTGTAGTAATGAATCGCGTCGTTCGTGGCCTTGCGCCGCCAAGCGATCTCGGCCAGTCCATAATGCACCCGATAGGCGTTGGTGAACTGAGTGTACAGGGACTGGTAATCGGCCTGCGCGGCGTCGAGCTCCCCGGACTGCAGGTTGGCAATGGCACGGTTTAGCAGGGCGTATTGGTTTGTGGGCTGGAGGCTTAACAGCCGGGTAAACGCTGGGACAGCTTCGCTGAAAGCCCCCATCTGGAGGCAGACGTAGCCCTTGTTCATCATCGCGTCGATGTCCTTGGGCTGGAGGCGGAGTTGTTGGTCGAACAAGGCCAGCGCGTTGGTCAGGCGACCATTGCGCACATAGACCTGTGCGGCGCTGGCGAGCAGGAAGAAATTGGTCGGCTCGCGAGCGATTGCGTTGTGGAGCAGACGGTCGGCCGCCGCCTCATCTTTCAGGCCGAAACGCGCCGAGGCCTCGAGCGTCAGGAATTCGACACGGTTCGTGGCAGAGAGGTCAAAACGCTCCGGCTGTGTTCTGATCTCCTCCGCCACAGCGAGCGCATGGTCGGGGAGTTTGACGAGCAAGTAAAGATTCCCCAGCCAGAGCCGGGACGGCACGTCATCCAGCGCCAGGGCGCGGGCACGTTCAAACTGCTGCAGCGCCTGGCGGTACAGCGAGGATTGCGCGAAGACGCGCCCCTGTTCGTAGCAGAAGCTCGGTTCGTCGAAGGGGCCGTTTTCGCCCAGGACTTCGTCCCAACTTCGGTAGCCACCGAATTGATCTTCGATGGATTGGGTGAGGTTGACGGTGGCTTGCTCGCCCGCCGCGAGGCTCTGGTTGAACTGGGCATTCACACGCGCCACGACGTTGCCCGGCTTGAGTTGCTGCGCCAATGCGAACAGTTCGCCCGCCTCGGACAACCGCTTCATCCGCTGCAGTTCGACTCCCCAGTAATTCGCTGATCGCGACAAAGCGTTGGCGGCGGTCCAGGCATCCAAGCTGAAGCCCGGCGTCACGCGCGCGGCGGCGAAACACCGCTGCACCCAATTGGTGGGTTTGGCGGGTTCGAGCGGAGGGAGCAGGCCCGCAAGCTCGGGCAACGTGTCGGTGGCGATGCCTTTCCAGAACTGCACGTTCCGCTCCACCGTCTCGACCGGCAGCGGCGGCGCAAACAGTTCGTTGGTTGAGTAGGCGGCGAGCTTGTACACGATCCCCTCAGGCAGGAGGTGCAGAAACTCAAAGTAATAACCGAAACTGGGGTGCAGATAAAACACGTCCCGTTGTGAGACCTGCCTGAGGATCATGTCGATCAACAGGACGGAATCCACCTCGTTCACCTGATTGGTCGGGGGCAGCGGCCAATCTCCCGCGGACTGACGGTGCAGCGCGCGATGGTAGCTGGGCACTTTCAACAAGTGTGTGTC
>CAYJNU010000201.1:0-13818 GCA_964371005.1 uncultured Verrucomicrobiota bacterium
ATCACGCGCAGCATCGCCGATCAGGCGCGGACGATCCGCATCCCGGTCCACATGATCGAGACGATGAACAAATTGTGGCGCGCGCAGAAGCAACTCACGCAGGAACTCGGTCGCGAACCTTCGCCCGAGGAAATTGCCGACGAGATGCATTTGCCCGTCAGCCGCATCAACTCGCTCCTCAAGATGGCCCAGCAGCCCATCTCGCTGCACGCGCCCGTGGGCGACGACGGCGATGTGAGTGTGGGCGATTTCATCGAGGACAAGTCCGCCGAGAATCCGCTCGACGTGACCAGCTACAGCTTGTTGCGCGAGAAACTCGCCGACGTGTTGGCCAGTCTGACGGAGCGCGAACGCAAGATTCTGGAGATGCGCTTCGGACTGCTGGATGGTTACGAGCGAACGCTGGAGGAAATCGGGAAGATGTACAACGTCACCCGCGAACGCATCCGCCAGATCGAGGCGAAGGCCTTGCGCAAGCTGCGGCATCCCACGCGGGTCCGCCACTTGCAGGGCTTCCTCGAAACCGCCGAGGCCGAAGGCTAAGCGGCGTCGGCCGTCACGCTCAGTTCATTTCCGCGCGTAGCCGGATGTCCCGGCGGCGTGCGGCATATCCCGGAGGACTGTTATGAAAGTGACCTACTACGGACATAGTTGCTTCGCGGTCGAAACCGCGCGGCGCACCTTGCTCTTCGACCCGTTTATCACCCCAAACGAACTGGCGCACAGCATTGACATCAACAAGGTCCGCGCGGATTTCATTCTCATCTCGCACGGGCATTTCGATCACCTGGCTGACGCCGTTACCATCGCCAAGCACACGGGCGCCACGGTCATCTCCAACTACGAAATCACCGTCTGGCTCGGCCAACAGGGCCTGACCAAGACTCACCCGCTGAATCACGGCGGCGGCGCACGATTTGATTTCGGCCGCGCCAAGTTCACGCCGGCCATTCATTCCAGCGGCCTGCCCGACGGCGCCTACGGCGGCAACCCGGGCGGGTTCCTCGTCGAATCGAGCGACGGCGCGTTTTACTACTCAGGCGACACCGCGCTGACGTATGACATGAAGTTGATTGGAGAAGGCCCAAGGCTGCGCTTCGCCGCGTTGCCCATTGGCGACAATTTCACCATGGGAGTGGACGACGCGATCAAGGCTGCGGACTTCGTGCGGTGCGACGAGATTCTTGGTCTGCACTTCAACACTTTCCCGCCGATCCGGATTGACACCGCCGATGCGGTGCTGAAGTTCAAGGCCGCCCACAAGAATCTGCATCTGCTGCAGCTAGGCGAAAGCCGCGACTTCTGAAACGGCCGGCCTGTTTCAGGCGGCATCTGCCGAACCGACAACAGGCTCGCCAGGGCCACGGACGCCCTCAGCCCACGGCACCGGATGCCCGACTCCAGGGTGGCTTTCGTCAGATACCCAAGCTGGCGAGCGTCTGACTGATGTTGTTCACGACCCGGACCAGCGCCGGATGGGATTGTTCAAATCCCTCCACCGATGACGACAATCCTTCCAGGGACAACTTGAGCAACTGCGGGTTTCGATCTTCACGAGTGGCTTCGTGCGCCGATACTTCGGCAAACCCGGCGATGCTTTGAGCCTGTTCGTCGTTCGTGCGCGCGAGTTCGGCAACTTCACCCTTGAGCGTCGTCAGCAGTTGCAGCAATTCTCGTCTGCGTTCCGCACCGCCGGATTCGGCACTGCCGATCCGCGCCTCGATCTTCCGCATGGTATCTTCGATCATAGTTGGATGGCCTTTGCCGCAACAAGATACGCTCCGGGCGCCCGGCGGCAAGACGTCATCGGAGATGAATCCTTACCGACACTCACGGGCTACGGGACAAAACGACGTCGAAGGGCCATTCAATGAGACACCGATCGTATTCGTTTTGAATGCAACGCTCAGCCTCTTTCAAGGTCAAGCCTCTCACTTGCACCGTGTCCAGTAACGGCGGAGCGACTTCGCCCTTCGAGTCAATCACCATCACCGACGCATTTGTCAGAACCACCTGATCTCGGCGCCGAACCAAGTCAACGCGGAGGGAATCCCCCGGAACAAGGGGAGCAGGGTCCGCATAGGATAACTGCGCTGGTTTGATCGCACAGCCGCATAGCAGGAGCAAACAGAGAAGACTTGAACTTGCCGTGCGCATGGGCCGACTAGCAGTGCTGTTCCCCCAGCGCCACCAACGGCGCCACGGTCTGCCAGATGGCCGCGCGCACCTTCTCGACCGACCCATTGCCGTCGAACACCTTCACGCGCCGGGGCTCGGCGGCCGCGATGGCTTCATAGCCTTTGCCGACGCGCTCGAAGAAAGACAGGTCCGATTCCTCGATCCGGTCGCGCACAAACGGCATCGTGGACTGCCGCGAGCGCAGGCGTTCCTCGCTGACTTGCGGCGACACGTGCAGGAGCAACGTCAAGTCCGGTCGAGTTTCCCCTACCGCCACGTCAATCACACTTCGCACCATGTTCAGGTCCAGTTGTCGCCCGTACCCTTGATACGCCGTGGTGGAATCGTAAAACCGGTCGCACACAATGATTTCGCCGGCGGCCAACCCGGGGCGGATGACCTCGCGCACGAGTTGCGCGCGGCTGGCATTCATCAGCAGCAGTTCCGCCTCCCACGTCATGGCGTCGTTGACCTTGCTGTGCTTGAGCGTGTGCCGGATCTCCTCGCCGATGGGTGTGCCGCCGGGTTCACGCAGCAATCGGACTGTTCGACCCCAGTCATGCAGGCGCTCAACGAGCAACTTGACCTGCGTTGATTTGCCGCAGCCTTCCGTGCCCTCAAATGTCAGGAACAGACCTTTCACGAATTGTTTACAGGCGTTTCAACCGCGGACCTTTGGGCGTGTCTTCGATCGCCCAGCTCTTGGTCTTCAGTTCGTCGCGGATCGCGTCGGCGCGCGCGAAGTCCTTGGCCTTCTTGGCGGTCGCGCGCTCGTGGGCCAGCGCTTGAATCTCCGCAGGCACTTCCATCTCGGCCTTGACACCAATTCCAAGGACGGAATCAACGCGCTCCCAAGTGACGAGCGCCTCGGCGGCTTGGGCCGAAGTCAGCGTATGCTGATCGAGCCGACGGTTGGTTTCGCGAACCCAGTCGAACACAGCCGCCCAACCGGCAGAGATGTTCAAATCCTCATCCAACGCCCTGGCAAACTCCTCCGCCAATGTGCCGCCGGCATTCGGTCGGCAGGTCAGATCGCTGTTCTCCATTGCGCTCATATGGGATCCTGCCGACGCAACGTCGGCCGCACGTTCACGCAACTTCGCCACGCACTCGTCAACCCGCCCCAGCGCTGACTTCGCGCCTTGCAGACCGTCGAGGGTAAAATTAAACGTCTCGCGATAATGCGCGGTGAGTAACAAATATCGGATTTCGCGGGCGGCGAACCCCTTGCCCAGCAGGTCGCGCAGCGTGAAGAAATTACCGAGCGACTTGCTCATCTTCTTGCCCTCGACGAGCAGGAACGCGCCGTGCATCCAGTGCTTGACGAACGAGCGCTCCGTGGCGCCTTCGCTCTGGGCGATCTCGTCCTCGTGATGGGGAAACATCAGGTCCTCGCCCCCGAGGTGCAGATCGAAGCTCTCTCCAAGCACTTTCATGCTCATCGCTGAACACTCAATGTGCCAGCCGGGCCGACCTTCGCCCCACGGGCTGGGCCAGAACACCTCGCCATCGTCAGGCACCCGCGCCTTCCACAAGGCGAAGTCCGCCACAGACTCCTTCGCGTATTCGTCGTTTTGAACGCGCCCCCCCACGCGCATCTCATCGAAATTCAGCTTCACGAGTTGGCCGTAGGTGCAGCCGCAGCCGCGATACTTCTCGATACTGAAATAGACCGAACCATCGCCAGCCTTGTAAGCCAAACCACGCGTGACCAGCTTCTCGATCAGCGCGATGATGTCGGGAATATGCTCCGTGGCGCGCGGCGTGACGTGAGGCGGGCGACAATTCAATGCCTTCAGGTCTTCGAGGAATGCCGTCTCGATCTTGCCGGTGTATTCGCGGAGCGGCGTGCCCTTCTCGCGAACGCGGCGGATGATCTTGTCCTCCACGTCCGTGATATTCATCACGTGCTGGACGTCGTAACCCTTGAAGTCCAGGTAGCGGCGCACGAGATCGGCAAAAACGAACGTGCGCCAGTTGCCGATGTGCGCGAAGTCATAGACCGTCGGCCCGCAGCAATACATCCCGACCCGTTTACCCGTGGGGTCGAGGGGCACAAACTCCTGCACGGAGCGCGACAACGTGTTGAACAGCTTCAGTCCCATGCTCAAATCTCAGGCAGGTTAAAGCGGGTGGAGTGAAAGAAAAGGGAAAACATCCAGGAACGCCGGACTCGCACGCGGAGCGATGTTTGGCAAAAGCGTGAACCGGCGCTCTGCCTTGACTGACGGACAAACGCTCCGCCCGGTCTCAAGTTCCCGCACCATCCACCCCAATTAGGAAATCGCGCGCTCCGCGGCTCTCCAGGCACCCGGGCGAAAATCTCTTTTGTGATCTTGCGTCAACTTGTTACCGTCGCGGTCAACAAATGAGAAACCGACACTTGGACATGACAAAGCTAGGCTTGGGAATGATTGGCGCGCTGACGTTCAGCGCGGGGACTTACGCGGCGGATTTGCGCGTCGGCATCATCGGCTGCGACACTTCACACGCGATCGCCTTCACGCAGGTGATGAATGACCCGAATGCCAAAGGCCACGTCGAAGGCGCCAAAGTCGTGGCGGTGTTCAAAGGGGGCAGCCAGGATATCGAATCCAGCTGGTCGCGCATCGAACCCAACGCCAAGAAGCTTCAGGACGATTTCGGGGTCAGGATTTACGACACGATCGAGGCGATGTGCCAGGACGTGGATTGTGTTCTCCTCGAGAGCGTGGATGGCCGACCGCACTTGGACCAAGTGAAACCGGTGCTCCGCGCAAAGAAGCCTGTCTATGTGGACAAGCCCGTGGCTGGCTCGTTGCGCGATGCGGTAGAGATTTTCCGCCTGGCGCGCAAGGCCCGCGTGCCCCTATTCAGCGCGTCTTCGTTGCGCTATGCCGCCGGCACGCAGTCGGCGCGCAATGGGGCTGTGGGTAAAGTGACGCACGCCGAGACCCGCAGTCCGTGCCACCTCGAGCCGCATCATCCAGACCTCTTCTGGTATGGCGTGCATGGCGTCGAATCGCTCTTCACCGTCATGGGCACGGGTATCGAGTCGGTGCGACGGCAGACCACCACCAACGGGCTGATCGAAGTCGTCGGCACGTGGAAAGGTGGGCGTCAGGGCATCTACCGCGAGGGCGCGGACTACGGCGGCATGGCCCGGGGCGCGAAGGGCGAAATGCCGGTCGGCAGCTACGATGGCTATGCGCCGCTCGTCGCCGAAATCGTGAAGTTTTTCCAAACGGGCGTGGCGCCGGTGAAACCGGAGGAAACGCTCGAGATCTTCGCGTTCATGGAGGCCGCGGATGAAAGCAAGCGGTTGGGTGGCGCGTCGGTGAAGATCAAGGACGTACTCAAGCGGGCGCGGAAGTGAGGCGGAACGAGGCCATGAGGCGCGGATTGAGCGGAGGACTGGTCGTGCTCATCACCGTCGGCTTGGCCGCGGTGTCAGGTGTCTCCCAAACCGTCACCTCCGTCTGGAGTGCTTCGGAAACGCGAGTGACCGCGCCCCAGCGGCCAACTTGGACAGAAACGATGTTGAAGTCCCGAGCCGCCTGGAAAGCGGCGGCTCGGCCCGGCCCGGGGAGCGCCGAGGCTCTGTTTGCGCTGTGCGAGACCATCAAGTCTGACTTTCCTGTACCCTGGGATTGGGCGCTGCAAGACAGCGACGGACGGTTGTCCGAATGGTTTGACGCCGACGCGGACAGCGGGCTGGAGCAACGAATGATCGCACGAGCACTCGACGAGTTGCCTGATCGTGGCGTTGGATCGTTGCGCACTGAATACGCTGCCCTTCGCCAAAGCCCGGCCCGGCCGCAGGATCCCCGTTGGTGGAATCTTTATGTTCGGGTGTGCGAACAGCGCCGCGCTGGGCGACTGAAGACACTCCAAGCCACCGCTCCAGAGATCGTTTTCACCAAACGTCGCACGATTCGGCCTTCATTCTTCGCCTATACGGAAGGCCAATCCGATGCCCAAAACGAGCGGCATTTCCTTCCCAACTCCGCACTCTGCCTCCTTGAGATCACGGAAACCTCCCACCCCCTGAACGCCCCGGTTGAGGTGAAGGGAACTCTCGGTCGGGTTCGCACGCTGCTCGCGGATCCGGGTGGCGTCATTCGCGATCCCGCAGTTTCCTGGGATGGTCAACGGGTCTTGTTCGCCTGGAAGAAGTCGCTGGACGAGGATGATTACCATCTGTATCAGCTAACCGTGGCATCAGGCGAGATTCGCCAGATTACCAGCGGACTGGGCTTTGCCGATTACGAGCCAGCCTGTTTGCCGAACGGCGACATCATCTTCAGCTCAACCCGGTGCGTGCAGACGGTGGACTGCTGGTGGACGGAAGTCAGCAATCTCTATACGTGCGATGCCGATGGCCGGTACCTGCGGCGGCTGGGCTTTGACCAGGTACATACTGTCTTTCCACAGATGTTGGATGATGGCCGCGTGATCTACACCCGCTGGGATTACAATGATCGCGGTCAGATTTTTCCTCAGGCTCTGTTTCAGATGAACTCCGATGGTACCGGTCAGACAGAGTTCTATGCGAACAATTCGTGGTTTCCCACAACCATCGCACACGCGCGGGGAATCCCCGGCACCGAAAAGGTGATGGCCATCTTTATGGGCCATCATACGGCTCAGGCCGGAAAGTTGGGCACCTTGGATCCAGCTAAGGGGCGACAAGAGAACGCCGGCGCGCAATTGATTGCGCCGATCCGGCACACGGCGGCCGAGCGGATCGACTCTTTCGGTCAGGAGGGCGAATTGTTTCAATACCCGTACCCGCTCACCGAAATGGAATTCTTGGTGGGCTATGCGCCGCAGGGCTGGAAAACGGCGCACGAGGAGAAAGGCGGCGCTGATTTCGGCATCTACTGGATGGACGTGAACGGTCGGCGCGAGCTGCTGGCGGCCGACGCCACGCTGGCGTGTCAACAGCCGACGCCGTTGGTTGCGCGCACGCCGCCGCCGGCGCGTCCCACCTCGATTGATTACCGGAAAACCACCGGCACTTACTACATGCAGGATGTTTACGCCGGAGCGGCGCTCGCCGGTGTGCCACGCGGTACGGTGAAGAAGTTGCGCGTCATCGCCCTCGAATTCCGCGCCGCCGGCGTGGGCAACAATGGCAGCGATGGACCGGGCGGCGGGGCGCTGGTTTCCACTCCCATTGCCATTGGCAACGGGTCGTGGGACGTGAAGACGGTCTTGGGAGATGCCACCGTGCATGCGGATGGTTCGGCTCACTTCACAGTCCCTGCGCGAACACCAATCTACTTCCAGGCGCTCGACGAAAGAAACCACGCCATACAGACCATGCGGAGCTGGAGCACACTCCAACCGGGCGAAGTCCAGTCCTGCGTTGGCTGCCACGAATCCAAGAACCGGGCGCCGCCCGCCGCCCGGTACGGCGATTCGCTCGCCCTCAAGACCGGCCCGCAGGCCCTCATGCCATTCCATGGCCCACCGCGTGGGTTCAGTTTCCCAAAAGAAATCCAGCCCATCCTCGATCACCACTGTATCCGTTGTCACAATGACCGGAGTGCGAAGATGGAAGCCAAGCGCTTGGAGAAACCGATCACGCGCGAATGCGATCCGGCCTGGCGCGTGGACATGCCCGCCGGGCGCCGGCGGTCACCAACTGGCGCAGTGATGGCCTCGGGCAAAGCGGGTGCGCCTCCGGAACCCAGCCAGACGAACCGCCCCGCGTTCAGCCTGCTCGGCGCGACAAAGGACGACGCCAAGGCCAAGCGGTCCTGGAGCGATGCCTACTTGAACCTGACGCTCTCGACCGGCACGGACAACTATGAGGCTGTGGGCGCGTATTTCGGGGTCTTTGATGGCCAGATGGTCAATTGGATTGGCTCGCAATCCGTGCCGACGCCGCTGCCGCCTTACGCTGCCGGCGCCTGTCGCAGCGGCTTGTTCCCCTTGCTGGCCGCCGACCATTACGGCGTGAGCCTTTCCCCGGAAGAACTCGACAAGCTGGCGTGCTGGATTGACCTGTTCGTGCCTTACTGCGGCGATTACTTCGAGGCCAACATTTGGAGCGCTGAGGAGCGGGCGAAGTACGACCGTTATCTGACCAAGCGGAAACGCATGGAGGCCATCGAGCAGAAGAATCTCGAAGAGCTGGCAGCCCGCTTGGATCGAAGCAAGTGAGTCCTCCGCAGCCTCGCCGAGGGCACTGTTCTCCCGGGTTCGCTAGCCCAACGTCAGGAAGTTCTTCAGAATCTGCCGGCCGCTTTCGGTGAGGATGCTCTCCGGGTGAAACTGCACACCCCAGATCGGATGCTGCTTGTGCCGCACGCCCATGATCTCGCCCTCCTCCGTCTCCGCCGTGATCTCCAGGCAATCCGGCACGGACTCTCGCTCGATGACCAGCGAGTGATACCGCGTGGCGGCAAACGGATTCGGCATCCCGGCGAACAAATCCTTCCCGTTGTGTTTAATCAACGACGTCTTCCCGTGCATCATGCGGTAGTTCACGATCACGTTCGCGCCGAAGACGTGCCCAATGCACTGATGACCCAGGCACACACCCAGCGTTGGGATCGTCGGCCCGAAAGCGCGCAGGATGTCGCAGGACAAGCCGGACTCGCGCGGCGAGCACGGCCCGGGCGACACCAGGATGCGTTCGGGACGCAACGCCCGCACCTCCTCCACGGTGATCTGGTCGTTGCGATGCACCTGCAACTCCACCTGCATCTCCCCCAGATACTGCACCAGGTTGTAGGTGAACGAATCGTAATTGTCTATGACCAGCAACATAACGGCGCGCCACTCTAGCGGAAGAAGGGTCGTGGGGAAAATCGAAATCCTAGCCGACAGGCGAGGGCGACAAGAATCTGGTTCGCGAGGCGCGCCCAGTCAGCACGTCAATTTGAGCCTGCCAAGGTCGGGAATTCTATGCCTCCCTCAGTGATGATGATCGAGCTCCAGCAGAGTATTGGCAGCAATCCAGCTACGATGCAGAGCGGGCGAAACCCACGTGCGAAGGCCCCCAACCCGAGGCCGAGGATCGTCAGCGGCATGATCCGGAATGTCACAATGCCAGCTTCCAGAATATCATCGCCAGTCGCGCCGTCTGAAACGCCAAACCAGTACAGCTTGAAAGCCCAAAGCCCCACCGCAACCGGGGGCAGGCTGCACATCAAGGATGCAATCGCCAGTTTCGTCCGGCGAGGTTCTGCATGACGCTCAATCCCACCTGCACACTGTGTGAACGAAGAGTCGGTGGATGAGCAGTCGGACGTATCCTGATCGTTGCGGTCCTGCATGGCTCGATTCAAATCGCGCGCGGACGTGCCGGCAAGTCAATTGTCTCGCTTCGTTTCACGGCGGCGGCTCTCTGGCTGCCAGGCTTGCGTCCCACTTGCGCTCCGCGAACAGTGAGCGCTATCACCAACGGCGCACGCGATAAAACCTCTGTCCCCCCGTTGCGGTAGGATCACTCAGCCCCAGTGGGCCGCCGTTGCCGGCCACCAACGGCAATCCGATCCACCCGCTGCCAGACAAGTCGTCCTGGTATTCCAACCGGTAAACCCGGCTGTATTGCGAAAAGAGCGAAACGCTGAAAACGTTGCCCGACCAAGCGGGATTCATCGGCAGGCTGTACACCTCCGGCCCCGCTTCGCCCACCAACGCAAGACACTGGAAGTAGTGGGCTGAGATGGCCACCACATTCGTCAGGATGAAGGGGACGCTCATCGGTCGAAACCCACCGCTGGCCGGGTATTGGCCCCAAGCTACAGCCGTCCCGTCAGCCAGCAACAGCAGGCTGTGACAATTGCCCGCGGCCACTGCCACGACGTTGGACAAGCCCACCGGCACATTGGTTTGGCCCATGGAATTCCAACCCCACGCCACGACGGAGCCATCACCGTTCAAAGCCAGGCTGTGGGAATCCCCCGCGGCCACAGCCACCACATTCGTCAACCCGGCAGGCACGTTGGTTTCGCCGAGGCTGTTCATTCCCCACGCGATGACCGATCCGTCTGCCTGTAGCGCGAGGCTGTGAGCCATGCCGGCAGCAATGGCGACGACCTTGGACAACCCTGCCGGCACGTTCGTCTGGCCGTAATCGTTGCCCCCCCAGGCCACGACCGTCCCATCCGATTTCAATGCGAGGGCATGCCACCCTCCGGCAGCGATGGCAATGACATTGGTGAGGTTTGCCGGCACATTCGTTTGACCCGTTACCGTGCCATTGGGAAACGCGTTCTCGCCCCATGCCACAACGGTCCCATCGTTTTTCAAAGCCATGGAAAAATGATCGCCTGCGGCAACGGCCACCGCATTCGTCAACTCGCCGGGCGCTTCGGTCTGGTGATAAGCGTTGTATCCCCAAGCTGCGACCGTGTGCTCTGGACGCAGCGCGACTCGATGGAGTCCCCCTGCCGCCACAGCCAGGGCATTCGTCAAGTCCGGCGGGGCGGGACTTGTGAGACCCCACGTCGCAATCCGCCCCAAGACCAAAGGCGCATCCGCACTCACCACTCCCCCCGCCTCGTTCGTCACGGCCAAGCTATAATGGCCGACCCGGTCGGGCTGCACGTTCGTGATGGTGTAGGCAGCAGCGGTGGCTCCTGGAATGTTTGTGCCATTACACCGCCATTGGTAAGTGAACGCGGGGGTGCCGGTGCATGTTGCTGCAAAGGTTGCGTTCCAGCCTTGGATTTGCGATTGCCCAGCAGGCTCCAACGCAAGCTCCGGCGCGACCGCCCCAGGCGTATAGACGACTTGATCCACCCATCCTGCGTCCGAATACGCCGGCATGCTGTGCCGGGTGTATATCCACTGGATAACTTGCGATCCGGCACCGACATAGAGAGTCATCTGTGTCCAGTCCACCAGTCCAACAATGTTGCCGGCTGCGGCTCCGCCCACTTTGCAGGTGAGACCGGCGTCGCTGGAAGAACAAGAGACCTTCCACCAAAACGTCAGCGTGCCGGGCCCGGTAACCGTCGTTTGCAGCGTCGAGGAACCGTTCATGCTCACGAAACCACTCTTGGCTGCATCCACGCCGTCGTGTGTTTCAGTTGTTTGACCCTGCCATCGCGAGGACCCGCTGGATATCCAAGCAAGGCTGGTGTTGTCCAACGCCTCAGCCAGCGTTTGGGCTTGGGTGTCGGTCGCGATCAGGCATGAGGCCAAGGCCATTATCCAAGGTGCGTGCTTCTTCACAGTATATCCTTTTCGTCCTTCTCCGCGAGTCAAACTCGATCTGGCAGCGATTCTGCACTCTCTGGCTCGAACGTGTCCAGCGCGATCTTGCGCCGGATCTTGTGCAGTTGATGCGTTTTCATGGTTTGTCCTGTTTGTCTTCTCCGCGACTTAAACTCGACTCCCCCAGGACTCTGCATCCTCCACCTACGGAGCGTTCACGAGCCGAAATCAGTGGCGCGACAGCCTTGCGCTTCCGGGAGTGCCGATGTTGAGGTCCGCTTGCCGCCTGGCGGTGGTTGCATTCGGAATCCGTCAGGATACCCTTTGCACATGAAAACGCTGCGACTCCGCCTCGTGGTTCAGACGCTTGCCATCGTTCTGCTGGCCGCCCTGGCGGTCGGCTGCGCCACCAGCAAGATTGACTGGGCCGGACGCGTGGGCGCCTACACCTTCGATCAAGCGGTCCTGGAGCTCGGTCCGCCCGACAAGCAGGCAAAACTCACCGATGGCACCGTCGTGGCTGAATGGCTCACCCGCCGGGGGCGCGACCACCTCTACGCCACTCCGGCTTACTTCCCCTATTACGGTTCGGCGGTCCCGACCTACGTGGACGGCTACGCCCCCGACTATTTCATCCGCCTGACCTTCTGCCCCGACGGCACGCTGAAAGCATGGAAGAAACAGGTGCGGTGACGCGCGAGCCTTGCCTGCGACTACGGCCGGCGTACGCCTGAGGCGGCATCTGCACGTGCGGCGGCGTCAACTGCGAGTGGTGGCGGGGTGAGCTGAGAAATGACGAAGCCGTTTCCCGGGCGGCGGCCATGCTCGCGAGATGATTATGGTCTCTCCCCACGCTGGGCGAGGACGCCTGCCGGGTGCCGGGAAACAACGAGGCGACGGGGGTTGCCAGCTTGCGCAACCTGGCGATGGGGTTGATGAACTGCAAGGCGAGTCCTGGCGCGCTGATTTTCGCAACGAGCCCGCCGCTGCTGCTGACGCCTCCGGGGTCACGTGGACCATCGCTCCCTGAGATCCCCCGGAGCCAGTGAATCCAGCGCGACGGCCCCTGGTATCGCCCGGGAGAGACATCCCCGTTTACCGGCCTGATGATCGAAACCTACAAGTCCGGCGAGCAGAAATCGCGCTCGGAGGTCGCCGAAGGTCGGCTCGAGGGACCGTCCGGAACACACCCACTGAATTGCCCGCAGCCTCCCTGACACGAATGTCGCTCCATTCGGACAGCGCTTGCATCGCATCTTGCTTTGGCCATGGCGCCAATTACGATTGCCTCCATGAATGTCCGCGCTGGCTTCGTGCCACGCCCGTTCGCTTTCAGAATTGTCTCCGGCAGTTCCCTGACACTTCGGTGATTCCAAGTCTCGCCATGAAACTCACGCATTACTCGGTACCAGCCGCAGTCCTGTTGGTCATCGCGAACTGGCCTTCGTGCTTCGGCCGGGAGGCCGCCACGTCCGAAACGCTTGCTCACGCGCCGGCAGAGCGCGCGTCCACTCGCCTCGTCGAAGGCTACGGCAAACTCCCGCTCCGGTTCGAGGCCAATGAGGGACAGCACGACGGCCAGGTGAAGTTCGTCTCCCGCGGGCGAGGGTACGCGGTCTTTCTGACGCCGACGGAGGCGGTACTGGATTTGCGGAAGACGGATGACGGCACGCCGGCCAGCACCAGGCCTGCAAACCGTTCCCAAGCCTCGGCCATTCTTCGGATGCGGCTCGACGGCGCAAGCCCCGCGCCGGGGATGACCGGGCAGGACGAACTGGCGGGCAAGGCGAATTACTTCCTGGGCAACGACCCGGCGTGCTGGCGTACCAACGTGCCCACCTACGCCAAGGTGCAATACGCCCAAGTCTATCCCGGCGTGGACTTGGTCTTTTACGGCAGCAGCCAGCAGCAACTGGAATACGACTTCGTGGTGGCGCCGGGCGCGGATCCCTCAGGCATCCGTCTGGCCTTTGAGGGCGCGGGCAAGATCGAGCTGGACGCGGGCGGAGGTTTGCGGGTGTTCATTCCAGGCGGCGAAGTGCGGTTTGACAAACCGATGATCTATCAAATCGTCGAGGGGCGGAGGCGGGACATCGAAGGTGGTTTTGTCTGCGAGCCTCGGCAGCCAAACGACGGCACCGGCAATTCCGCCCGGGTTTCTTTTCGGATCGCGGCATACGATCCTACGCGGCGGCTGGTCATTGATCCCGTGCTGAGCTACTCCACTTACTTGGGCGGCAGCGGCAGCGACCAAGGCAACTCGATTACCCTGGATGCCGCCGCCAACGCGTATATCACAGGTTCAACCCGGTCGTCGGATTTTCCCACGCTGGCTCCCGTGCAGTCCACCAACTGGGGCCGTCAAAGTGTTTTCGTCACCAAACTCAGCCCCGCCGGTTTGCTGGTTTATTCCACCTATCTGGGCAGTCCCAGCAACGACACCTCGGGCAATGACATTGCCGTGGACCCGGCGGGCAACGCTTT
>CAYJNU010000202.1:0-13769 GCA_964371005.1 uncultured Verrucomicrobiota bacterium
GGTTGGGAGAACCCGCCTCGCAGCGCCCGTCTCCGCGCCTATTGGTGGTGGCTGAACGGCAACGTCACGTCCAACGCGATCACCCGTGACCTGGAGGAGATGAAGGCGAAGGGTTTCGGCGGCGCGTTGATCTGCGACGCCGATGGCTCCAGCCAGGATGGCAATGTCCGCGCCAAACACGGCCCGACATTCTTCTCCCCCGAGTGGCGCGCGCTTTACAGACACACGTTGCGTGAAGCCGATCGTTTGGGTCTGGAAATGAGCCTCAACATCCAGAGCGGCTGGAATCTTGGTGGACCGATTGTCACCGCCGAGGACGCCGCCAAGAAATTGACCTGGTCCGAAGCCCGCGTGTCCGGCCCTACGAACATTGCCCTCCCTCTGCCAGCTCCGGCGGCGCGGGACGGGTTCTATCGCGATCTGTTTGTCGTGGCGTACCGGGCGAAGACCGGACCGCCGCCTGCGAATCTGCTGACCAACGTCACGGCCAGTTCCTGGCAGCCGGATCATCCGCCAAAAGAAGCGCTGGATGGGCGCGCCATGACCTATTGGGTTTCCGCCGGCACGGAGGCCGGTCAGGGCCCGGCAGCGCGGCGACCCAAATGGTTGCAGTTCAGCTTCCAGAAAGAGGTCGTCGTGAACCGCGTGATCGTCACCGGGCGGCCGGGGTATGGACCGCGCGAATGTGAGCTCCACATTTCCGATGACGGGAAGTCCTTCCGTGCCATGAGCGCCTTTACGCTGCCCGACGGAGCAGAATTCACGATGGATGTGGGGGACATCCGCTCGCGCTTCTTCAGGGTGGTCTTCCACGGGGCCTTCGATCCCCGGCATCCGGAGCGGCCTCGCAATGTCCAGGTCGTAGAAGTCAAGCTGGGCGGCAAGGAGGGAGTCTGGCCCCGCGGCGTGCCCCGCGGCCGCCCCCTGCAGCGATGGGAATTCAAGGCCATGTACCGCACCCTGAATTTCTCCGCGCCAGACACGGCGCCGCTCTTCCTGGACGAACAACCCGAGTCAGGAGAGGAAGACACGCGCGTGGACGAGGTGGTGAATCTCACCGCCGAACTTGATGCGGAGGGCGTCTTGCGCTGGGATTTTCCCGAGGGCAGATGGGAAATCCTGCGCTTGGGCTGCACCATCGGCGATCACTCACGCGTGTCCACGTGCAGCGAAGGCTGGGAAGGCT
This sequence comes from uncultured Verrucomicrobiota bacterium, assembly GCA_964371005.1. GTDB lineage: Bacteria > Verrucomicrobiota > Verrucomicrobiia > Limisphaerales > MWDV01 > MWDV01. The sequence continues at coordinate 1,187 of CAYJNU010000202.1, forward strand.
ATGCGTTGGACGTGCTCGATGCCGGTGCCTTCCAACGTTACTGGGATGCCGTGGTCGAACCGCTCATCCTGGACGCCGGTCTCCTGGCCGGCAAGACGCTGAAGTATCTCCACACGGACAGTTGGGAGGTCGAGGCGGTCAACTGGACCCCCACGCTCCGCGAGGAATTCCGCAAGCGCCGCGGCTACGATTTCCTGCCGTGGCTGCCGACGCTGGCCGGCCGCATCGTGAACACACGCGAGGAAAGCAATCGCTTCTACCACGACTTCCGCCGGACGCTCGGTGACCTGGCGATTGACCATCACTATGTTCCGTTTCAGGAGAACGCTCACAAGCACGGGTTGCTCATCCATCCCGAGTCCGGCGGGCCCCACGCTTCCCCGATTGACGCCCAGCGCTGCCTGGGGATGAACGACGCCCCCATGAGCGAGTTTTGGGCGTGGTCGTGGCGGCATCGCGTCGGCGACGCCAACCGCTTCTTCGTCAAGCAACCCGCTTCTGCCGCGCATACCTGCGGCCACACGCTGGTGCTTGCGGAAGGCTTCACCACCATCGGTCCGCACTGGCAGGAGACGATTTGGGACAACCTCAAGCCTTCGTTCGACAAGGCCTGCTGTGAAGGCTTGAACCGGCTCGTCTGGCACGCGTTCGTTTGCTCACCGGAAGAGGAGGGGATGCCGGGCATCCAATACTTCGCCGGCACCCACTTCAACCCAAACACCACCTGGTGGGAGAAATCCGGGCCGTTTCTGAGTTACATTAACCGCTGCCAGTTCATGCTTCAGCAAGGTTTGTTCGTGGCGGATGTTGCCTACTTCTACGGCGATCACGTCCCGAACTTCGCCCAGCTCAAGAGCAGCGATCCCGCGAAGATTCTGCCGGGCTACGACTACGACGTGGTGACCGGCGAAACCATCCTGACGCGCATGACTGTGAAGGACGGTCGGCTCGTGTTGCCGGACGGGATGAGTTACCGCGTGCTGTATTTGCGCGATCTCGGGGCCGTCTCGCTGCCGGTGTTGCGCAAGCTGACGGAGTTCGTGGCCGCCGGGGCGACCATCATCGGCCCGCGTCCAAACAACCCGGCTACGTTAACCGACTACCCAGAGTGCGACGAGGAATTTGCCAGGCTGGTCAAAGAACTCTGGGGCGAAGCGAAGTCCGAAGGATCGAACGGGCGCGTGATTTCCAACCGCACCGCCCGCGAAGTCCTGGTCGCCGAAGGCGTCAAGCCGGACTTGGAGTTCGTCCCAACGCTCAACCCTCAACTCTCAACCAACGTTGACTACATCCACCGGCGCGACGGCGATGCGGAGATTTACTTTGTCGCGAACCGTTCCACAAACGCCATTGCACTGGACTGCACGTTCCGAGTTGCGGGCAAGTCGCCTGAGCTTTGGCAGCCCGTCACCGGTGAGCGGCGTTTCGCGGTGGCGCACCACGAGCAGGGCGGGCGCACCACCATGCCGCTCGAGTTCGCTCCATGCGGCTCCTGGTTTGTGGTCTTCCGCGAGCCGGCGGCAAAGCAACCGGCGACCGCCAAGAGCAACGCGCCACAGGTTTCGCCGCTCGCCGAACTGAGCGGCCCCTGGACGGTGAAGTTCGATCCCAAATGGGGCGGGCCAGAGTCCGCGCCATTCAGCAAGCTCGTGAGTTGGACAGAACGTGCCGAACCCGGTATCAAGTTCTATTCCGGCACCGCGACTTACGAAAAGACCTTTGAGTGGCACTCTGAAGTCGGAGGACCGAGGTCCGAAGTGTGGCTTGATCTCGGCCAACTTCGCGAACTGGCTGAAGTCCGCGTGAACGGCAAATCTTGCGGTGTTGCCTGGTCGCCGCCGTTTCGCGTGAACGTCACCGCCGCCGTGAAGCCGGGTACCAACAAACTGGAAATCGAAGTCGTGAACTTCTGGCCCAACCGCATCATTGGCGACGCTGCCTCGCCTGAATCCGAGCGCCGCACGCGCACCAACATCCGCAAGCTCACGAAGGACACACCGCTTATGCCATCCGGGTTGTTCGGCCCCGTCACTATCGCTACGACTGTCAAGGCAGGCCCGTAGCCACGCGGGGGAGGCTACTCCGCGCGGGCGCAGACCGGGAATTCCTCGGCAACGGTGCCGTCCGCATGCGCCCGCCAAGCCCGCCGCAACTGCCAGTCGCCTTCTGCAGAATCCCGCGCCACCTCGTAATGGTACCGCGACGGGTCATCCCGCTTGATGGCTGTGAATCCGCGGTGCGTGGGAAAAGCCGTCCCAAGATCGCCCGGTCTGAGCGCACCGCTGAGGGTGCCTTTCTCTCCCTCGGTGAAGCCCGGCACCTTGCCGGCTTTCTTCAGCCGGACCAGGAAGGCTTCAGCCGTTCCGCCCGGCTGTGTGAAGTAGAGGAAAAGCGCCAGGCGCGGCTGAATATCCGCTTTTGCCTGCCCCCAGATTCTTGCCGATCGCATCAGATCCTTCGTGAAGGCATCGGCACGTTGATCCTCCAGGGCGTCGAGCCGCTGCATGACGTCTTTGGGCGGTTTGCCGTTCACGTAGCCGAGCGACTGCTGCAATTCGAGCATGCGCGCGGCATCGGGCGTGAAGGCCGCTGTCTGTTGAAACTCCGACCAAAGCTCGGGCAACGTCCTGCCCGTGACTTTCGCGAAGAACGCCTCTGAATAACCGCCGTCGCGCAGCCGGGTGTTGAGTTGGCGGACGATGTTGGAATTGTACGTGCGTTCCACGTACAGCAGAAAAGCCCCCGCACAGGAATAGCCGTTATGAAGATCGGGGTAGAGCAGATCGCACTGAGCACATCGCGCCTCGTTCGTCTGGCCGAGCTGGAAACAAACGTAATCCGCAATTCCCTCCCGCCAGTGCAAGGGCGCATCGTGACTGTAGCTGAGCCAGCGCCCGAGAATCCGACGATCGTAGTGCTGGGCCACGTGGGTCATCTCATGCACCAGCACTTGATCAAACAGGCCGGGCTTCTCCCGGAACTGATCGGCGTGCGCGGCGCTCAGGCGGATTCGGCCGATGGGAGAATCGCCGGTTCGCCCGCGCGGCAACTTCCGCTTGAACTCAATGTCAAACTGACGCGGAAATGCCGCGTCGCCGTCAGCCAGCAGCGCGCAGACTTGCGGATAGAGCAGGTTTCCGAGTTGCCGCGCGCGTTCCGCCAGGTCCTTCAACTCGGGCGCCTGACGGAAATCCACGCGGCGAACCGGTGCGGTTTCCACCAGACCGTGTCTGGATGCCGTCGAACAGGAACAAAGCAGCGCAGCCACGAGGCCCATGAACAGCGCTCGAAAGTCCGGGGGACACGGAATGGAATTCATCAACGGCTGCAAGTGGGACTCTGTGCCGCGCTGTGTCCAATCGTTCAAGCTCCGCTCACTTCATCAACAGCCCCTGCACCTCGAGCCAGTCGGCGAAGCGCTCGATCCAACGGTCGCTGGCCAGGTTCTGTTTCCGCATGCCGAAGCCGTGCCCGCCCTTGGAATAAACGTGCAGTTCAGCAGGCTTCCGCGCGTTGGTCCAATCCTGGTAGAGCGCCACACTCTGCGGCGCCAGGCCGAGCGGATCATCCGTCGCGGCCAGGATGAACATGGGTGGGGCGTCGGCGGGAACGCCGCCTGATTTGAGAGTCCAGTTGTAAGCGAGGTAAATCGGCGCCACGAAATCCGGCCTCGTATCGGGCGTGTAGTTGTAGGCCACGGAGGCCGTGACCGTGCCGCCCGCGGAGAAGCCCATGATGCCGATCCGATCCGGCTTCACTCCATACTCCTTCGCGTGCTTGCGCACATGGCTGATCGCCGCGTTTCCATCCGCAAGGGCCAGCTTCACGACCGGGGCGACCACCTCGTCCAGTGAGCCGCGGGTCATCAACTCGCGCGTGGGATCGTCAGTCTGGCATTGGACCAAGCGGTATTTAAGCACAAAACTCGTGACGCCCTTCTCCTGCAGCCAGCGGGCAACCTCGAAACCCTCGCTGTCAATCGAGAGGCCAAAGAACGCACCGCCCGGGCAGATGACCACAGCAGTACCGTTGGCCTTCTCCGGTGCCGGCTGGAATACTGTGAGCGTCGGGTTCACGACATTGAACACTACGCGCGTGTTCCAAAGATTGGTGCGACTTTCCTGTTCCTTGCGTTCCCAGTGCTCCGACCCGGGAGCGGGCCCGTCGTAAAGACGAACCACTTTGTCTTGGGCGGCGGCGTTGAGGCAGACGAGTGAGATCAGGGTCGCGTTGACAATGGCTGCGTTCATGGGACGTCATTGTGGGAAGACGTTTCACCGTGTCAAGCGACCAGCCGATGCTGAGAGGCCGAGGGGAATTGGCTGCTTGTATTGGGTTGGGACTTTGCTGAGGGGACGTCGTAAACTTGACTTTTGCGGAGCTGGTTTATCGCGTTCCACTCAGTTGCGAGCGTGGATTCCATCTGAATAGAGACGGCTAAGCTGGGAGGAGTCTCGCGTCGGATTCCATTCCGTTCTCGTTCCCATTCACCCACCCCTCCACGAAGCTAGTGTCAATAAAGGCCAGTTCTGACATGCGCCCGATTCTGTGGCGACATCGTTCACCTTCGGCTGCGGAGCGCATCTCACTCGACGGTCTTCCACTTGAACTCGGCGCCGCCCTTGCGGGCCGGGTGCGGGCCGGTGGCAGAGACCATGACCGGTCCCGGTTCGTTTGGTTTGGTGGCCAGGTAGCGATGGTTGGTGAGAGACATGAACAGCGTATCACCGCGCATCAGGTTGATCCATTGGAAGGATTCCGCATCGCCCGGGTTCTTTCCGGCGAGGTCTTTCAACACAGCGGCCTCATGATCGGCCGAGACATATTCTCCATTGAACGCCACAAGCGCCACACGCCCTTTGCCGAGATCCACGACTTTGAACCGGGTTTTCTGCGCGACGACGTTGGTTGCATCGGCGGCGACATTGACCAGTGCATGGTTGTGTGTGCCGGCGGCCAGGAGGCTGCCATCGGCGACGCTGGTCAGCGTGATGGTCTTGCCCATGGGAATCTCACGCTCAATGCCGCGGGCGCGTGGCTCCACGCAGGTGTAGTTGTCGAAGTCGGCGAAGCCGCCGGGCTGCCCGGACGTGTTGAAGTTGAACAGGGCGGGACGCACGCCTTGGAAGGTCGTCAACTGGAAGGTCATGGTGAAGGGCTTGCCCAGAGGCGTGAATTGCTTGCCGTCGGCACTCCAACTGAAGATCGCCTCGTCCCTGTCAAAGTTGCAGTGAACGCGAAGCCAAAGGTGGGTTGGCGTATTGGTCGTCCCGATGACCGGGGAATTATTCGTCGGTGCTGCGCCGCCGCCAGGGCCACGGCGGCGACCGCCAGTGCCTTGGACCATTTGCAGCGTCGTGCCTTCAGCAGCCTTCACCACGCCGATCCATGCGTAGGGAGTGCTCAACAACGCCAGACCCGCACTGTCGCCGGCGACCAGACCCGTGGTGTCCAGTTCAACGGTCATGATGGACTCCGGGCCGGGCGGACGCTGGCAGAGACTGTTGCGGGCTGACCAGAAGTTGCTGGCGGACAGTGAATGGAGCCGTAGCACGCCGGGCTTTTTAGTCAGCGACCACTTGGAATCATCGGGAACGTGATTCCATTGCCAGTGCAGATTCAACTTGCCACTGTCGAAGTTGTCGTCAGGAACATAGGTCGGCTTGGGTGGCTGCGTGAATCCTGTGTTGGGTTTGACCCAGGTGTTGGGCGCTTTGCGAAGGTTGCCGGGCAGCCCGATCAGTGGAAAGCCGTTGTCCCAAGTGATCGGGACCAGGGAAATCATGCGCCCGGCGCTGCCGTGATCCGACATGATGATACTCCACCATTCGCCCGTGGGCGTATCCACAATGCCACCCTGATGCAGCCAGAGTCCGCGATCATTGGGCTGGGCGCGAAGCGGCGCCGCGGCCGTCACGCCCAGCGACTCACCCTGAACCATGCGCTCGATCCGCCAAGGGCCTTCAATGGAATCCGCAACCGCAACCATCTGATCCACCGGTCCACCAGGAATGGCGGACACATCCACATACTTGCCGTTGATCTTGTAGAGGTGATGCCCCTCGCCCATCCGGCCAACGAGCGCGCGTTTGGGAGCGCTGGCGTTAAAGGACCGCAGATCCGGCGCCAACTCTTCAATGGGATACGGGCTGCTGCCGCCGTGGATCATGTACACCTTGCCGTCGTCATCGAACAAAACGGACATGTCGTGCCGGTTGGGAAGCCGGTTATGCTCCCACGGACCGGAAATGGACTTGGACCGAAACACGTGGAGGCCGCCCCCGTTGACGTTGCACAACACGTAGAACATGCCGTCGTGGTGGCGAATGCAGGGCGCCCAGATGCCCTGACCATAGATGTTCCCGCCTTCAAGGCGATAGGCCGGGCCGAGATCGAGTCGGTCCAAGCAGTAGCCAGCGAGTTCCCAGTTCACCAAATCCTTGGAATGCAGGAGTTCGACCGCCGGCATCATGTGCATGGTGGTGCCAGCGAGGTAGTAATCCTCGCCCACGCGAATGACATCCGGGTCCTCGAACTCGCCATAGAACAGCGGATTCGAGTAAGTGCCGTTGCCGTTGTCGGCGGTCCAGTGTCGCGCCGCATCGGCGGGAAACCCGGACGTGCCCGACGAAGCGGCAAAGGTCAACAGCGTGCCGCCAGCCAGCAGCGCCGAGGCATACAAACGAGAGAGGACTGGATTGGGCATACCGGAAAGCCGCGGACTCATCTCGTAAGGCATCTTAGTCATTTCGACTTCAACTTCAGCACCGTGACGGAATACGGCGGGAAGTCGCGGACGAAATTGGCGCCCAAGCGGTCCACCATTTCCGTGCGCGGCACGACCTTGTTCGGCTCCGTGATGGAATTGGTATCGTCCAGCTTGGTGGCCGCCAGGACGGCCGCTTCGCCCTTGGCGGCGATCTTCTTCGCGCCGCTGATCTGGACGTTGATCCGCTGTGCCGTTCCCGAGGTGTTCACAACCTTCAGGTAGATTACCCCGCTCTTGCCGTCGCGGGTCGCGACGAAGAACACCTCCCGAATCTGCTGCGTCTGACCGGCGGCGGCCCCGCGGCCCCGGCGTTCCCATGTTCGGGTAGGGATGTTCTGCGAATCGGTGGCGAGAATCTCGTCGCCGTGCAGCGTGCTGAACATCTGCTGGGCATGATACGCGGGTGAGCCGTAGCTCGTCAGCGCGTCATAGCCGATCAAGTCCGAGCTCCATTGCATTGAGCGGCCTTGCCCATCGAGTTTGCTGACGTTGACGAAGAGCGGCGCGTAGCAGGACAACAGCACGATGTCGGAGTTGCGTTCCATGCAGGTCATCCACGCTCCGTCGCCGAGTGCTCCCGACATGTTCGGTGTGGGCGAACCGACGCGTGTGGCCCATTCGCCGCAGAAGATCTTGGTCGGATTCGTCCGCGAATACGTATCGTACCGGAACGCCTGCGCCATCATCTCTTCCATGTTGCGATAGAAGTGTTCGTCCACCAGGTCCGGCGTGCGGCTCTTGACCGACCCTCTTTCGGGCTGTTCATAACCCCACGAGGACATGACTTTGAGGTGCGGATACTTTGCCTTGATGGCGTCGTAGAATTGTGCGAACCGACCGTCGTAACTGCCGCTGCGGTCGAACCAGTCTTCGTTGCCGACTTCCACGTAAGTCATCTTGAAGGGCTTGGGATGTCCGTCCTGTGCGCGCCGGGCGCCCCACTTCGTGGTCTTGGCGTCGCCGATGAGATACTCGATTTCCTCAAGCGCTTCCTGAACGTAAGGTTCGAGCGCCGGCCCGGCGGGGATCACGCCCCCGCGGCCCAGGCAATAACCGGCGAACACTCCGAGGATGGGCTCCATGTCCAGGTCCTCGCACCACTCGGCGAATTCCAGCAACCCCATGCCGTCGGTGGACCAGTAACCCCAGCAACTGGGATGGCCGGGACGTTGTTCAACCGGGCCGAGCGTTTCCTTCCAGATGAACCGCTGGTTGAAGGCATTGCCCTCGAGATAATTTCCGCCGGGGAAGCGGAGGAACTTGGGCTTCATCGCGGCCAGCAATTCCATGATGTCGGTGCGGTTGCCGTTCTTGCGGTTCTTGTAGGTGGGCGGGAAGAGCGAGACGTTCTGGAGCCACAGCGTCCCAGGCGTTGTCGTGGTGAGCTTGAACAGGTTGTCCTTCGACGCGGTCACGCTCTTCGTCGTCAGCTTCGTTTCAAACTTCTTCCATTCACCAGTCAGGCCCGAGATCTTCTTGCTGGCGAACGTGGTTTTGCCGTCAGCGCTTTCCAGGTTGACCGTCACCGGGCCGCTGAAACCGGGCGCAGCCTTCGCAAAGAACGAGACCGTGTAGGTGGTTTTGGGTTTGACGGGAATGCCCCAGAAGCCGCCGTTGGCCACGCCGGCGGGAGTCGCTACGGAGGCGGACGCGGCGTCGAGCTTGAGGCTGACGTTCAGGAATTCGTTCAGCGGCGTGTTCGTGTCGAGCACCATCGAAGCGCCGCCCACGGCAGTCCAGAACCGGGGCTGGGTGTCGGGCTTGAACGTGACCGGAAGGTACGTCCCGACCACGTAAGTGTCGGGCGTGACGGGCGGAACGACCGCATCCGCCTTGAACGAGCGGTTGCGGATCAACTCGGCGTAGAGGCCGCCTTCGTAGGCGAAATTGATTTCTTCGGTCATCAATCCATAAAGCATCGGGCTGACCCTGCCGGTGACTTTGCCCGCGTCGATTTGCAGCACCGTGGGGCCGGTGGGCGCGGTGGAGGCAGGTGCGGGAGCGGAAGGTGCGGCTGCGGCAGGCGCGGGCGCCACGGCGCTGGTTTCAGAACCTCCTTGCGAGATGATCTCGATGGCGCAGATTTGCGGATTCTCGACCTTGGGCGTGAAGGTGATCTTGAGCTTGCCATCGGTGACTTCGACGGGGACCGTCTCCACGTATGCCTTCAACGGCCCGCCGGCCTTGACCCACACGTCGAAGTCCTTGAACTCTTTCCCCTGGACGTTGAAGGAGAACACGCGCTCACCCGGCCCAGTAATGCCCTCGAAGGTTTCCGCGAAATGCAGCTTCACGAGGTATTTCCCGTTGGGCACGGGCCAGGAAAAGGAGTCCATGCTGTAGCGTTCGGCCCGGTAGAGGTCGGGACTCTTGGTGTTGGCGATCTGGATGTCGGCCCGCTCGATGGTGTCACCGCCCGAGAAGCCTTGATCGGCGAGCCAGACGTTGCCGTCGGCGTCCTTGACCGGCTCGAACTTGCCGGCCTTGATGCGGATGGCCTTGCCCGCCGGCGCTGTCGTCGCAGGCGTGGTTGCGGCGGGAGCGGCCCCTTCGCGCTTGGCCACGATTTCCGTCGTGGCGAACTCGCCGACCGCGCGCGTGAACTTGATCTCGTTGCCGTCGGCCGAAAGCTTGCCGGTGTAGGTGATCCGAATCTCCCGGTCTTGGATGCTCAGCATCTCGACGAAGGAAATCGTGTCACCGTCCACCTTGCCTTCCTTGAGTTCGGTGTCGCGCTTGCGCTCGCCAGCCTCGGAGTGCGCGGTCCCGGTCAGCTTCGCACCGTCCTGCTTGAACGTGAAGGTGTATTTCTGGTGGCCTCGCTGCGAGTCGAATTCGGATATCCAGGTGCCGGTGACACCGGCGGCAGTGGGCTTCGCGGCAGACGCGGGCGTTGGGGCAGCCGCGCCCGGTTCGCCGGCGGACAGCGGCACAATTTCAATCGCGCAGATTTGCGGATTCTCGACGTTGGGCGTGAAGGTCACCTTGAGCTTGCCGTCGGTGACTTCGACGGGCACCGTCTCCACGTACGCCTTCAACGGCCCGCCCGCCTTCACCCACACATCGAAGTTCTTAAACTCCTTCCCCTGGACGTTGAACGAGAACACGCGCTCGCCCGGGCCGGCGATGCCATCGTACGTCTCCGCGAAATGCAGGTTTACCACATACTTCCCGTTGGGCACGGGCCATGAGAACGAGTCCATGCTATAGCGTTCCGCCCGGTAAAGGTCGGGGCTCTTCGTGTTCGCAATCTGGATGTCGGCCCGCTCGATGGTGTCGCCGCCCGAGAAGCCCTGATCGGCGAGCCAGACGTTGCCGTCCGCATCCTTGACCGGCTCGAACTTGCCGGCTTTGATTCGGATCGTCTTTGCGGCTGGCGCCGTTGCCGCAGGCGTGGCTGCGGCGGGAGCGGCGCCCTCGCGCTTGGCCACGATTTCCTCTTTGGCGAACTCGCCAACCTCGCGGGTGAATTTGATTTCATTGCCGTCGGTCGAGAGCTTACCCGTGTAAGTGATGCGGATTTCGTTTTCCTGGAAGCTGAACATCTCAACGAACGAAACCGCGTCCCCGTCCACCTTGCCTTCTTTCAGTTCGGCTTCCCGCTTTAGGTCGCCGACTTCCGAGTTGGCTTTCCCGGTCAGCTTCGCGCCGTCCTGCTTGAAGGTGAAGGTGTATTTCTGGACGCCGATCTGCGAGTCGAACTCGGATTTCCAGACGCCGGTGATGTCGGCCGCGAGAAGAGACAGCGGCAGTGCCGCCATGATCAAGAGGAGGAACAGTTTTTTCATTGTGGGTCGAATGTGATGACAGGTTGGTTGTAGCAAAGATCGCGCGCGTTTCAATTCACAAACAACAACGGTGCGAACTGGTAGAGGCAGCGCCGCCAGCTTTGCCACTCGTGAGCCGTGTCCGGCGAGACGTAAAAGACGCTGTTGATGCCCGCCGCTTTGAGCGCCTCGGCGTTGGCCTTGGGGTCACCGCCGAAACCTCCGCGGCCGCCGCCCCGGTTGCCCAGTTCCCGGCTGCCGTAACCGACGAACACGAGCTTGACCTTCTCCTTGAAGGCCGCCAGGTCGGTGATGTTCGTCACCGCGATGCTGCCGCCGCTGAAGATGCCGATGTGCGAGAACTTGTCCAGGTTGGCCATCGTGATCTGCCGGGTCTGCATGCCACCCATGGAAAGACCAGCCATCGCCCGGTGCGGCTGATCCGCGAGCGTGCGGAAGCTGGCGTCAATAAACGGAATCAGGTCGTCCATGAGCACGCGCTCGAAGGCGGTGAAGTTGAAGGCGCCGCGCCCGCCGGACCGGCCCGGACCGCCGCCGGGCGCGCCAGCCGGAGGCGCCGCGTTGGTCGAAGCCGCAGCGCCAGGTTGGCCGGCCTGAGCCGCTCCGCGGCCCGGCCCGCCCGCGCCGGGGACGTAGCTGCTCGCCATCACGATGATGAAGGGCTTGGTTTTGCCGTCGGCGATCAGGTTGTCCATGATCAGCCCCGTGAACCCCTGGTTGCCCCAGCCGGTTTCGTCCTCACCGCCGCCGTGTTGGAGATACAACACCGGATAGCGCTTCGCCAGGTCCTTCTCGTAATCCGGCGGGGTATAGACGAAGCAGCGGAGAACGGTGTTGGCGTTCTTCGAGAAGTAGAGGGTCTGCCGCAATTGGCCATGCGGCACATTCTTGAGGGCGTAGAAGTCCTGGTCCTTGGCCGGGACCTCGACGCCACTGCCCCAGCGGCTCGCGCCGTAGAAGTAAAGGCTGCCGGGATCTGGCACCTGCGCGCCATCAATCACGAGCTGGTAGTAATGGAAACCTTCGTCCTGGGGGTTCGAATCGCCGATCCAGGCGCCGTCCTCGCCTTTGGTCAACGGGTATTTCCTGCCCCCAATATCGAGGGCGACATTCTGGGCTTGCGGCGCGAAGACGCGAGCGCGAACCCGCTGTTCCGAGTTGACCTGGGGATATTGCTTGCCTCCCTGGTTCAACGAGGACGGCTTGAAATCCTCCACCGGGGGCGGGTTGGTTTGGGCCAGGGCCGAATAGCCGGCCAGCATTGCAGCGACGAGTGTGGTTGTTTTCATGTTGGTTTCCTCAATTCGTGAACGGGTTGCAGAGATTAATCCTCAAACAGCAGCGGAGCGAATTCCCGCAGGCTGCGGCGCCACGTCAGGAACTCGTGCGCCGTGTCCGGCGACACATACGCGGTGTTCTTGATCCCGATGCTGTTAAGCGCTTCGCGATTCGACTTGATGTTGCCGGGGTTCTCGCGGCTGCCGCAACTGGCGAACACGACTTTGACCTTCTCCCGGAAACCGGACGTGTTGTTGACATCGTTCGTGGTGATGACGCCGCCGCTGAACAAGCCGATGTGGGAGAATTTGTCGAGATTCTTCAGCGTAATGATCTTGGTCTCCGCGCCGCCCATGGACAGGCCAGCCATGGCACGATGCGGATGATCCGACAGCGTGCGGAAGTTGACGTCAACGTACGGGATCAATTCGCCGACGAGGACTTTCTCAAATGCCTCGGCCGCGGTCGTGAAAGGGTTCGCGCCACCACCACCCGGTCCAGCGGCTGGGGCATTGGTCCCTGCTCGCCGGCGGGCGCCGGGGCCCGGACCTTCGTTGGTCAAACCGTAGGTCATCACGATGATGAAGGGCTTGGTTTTCCCCTCGGCGATCAGGTGGTCCATGATCAGATTGGCGCGGCCTTGATTCCACCAGGCGTATTCGTTTTCGCCCCAGCCGTGCTGGAGATACAGCACCGGGTGACGCTTCGTGGTGTCCTTGTCGTATTCCGGCGGCGTATAGACGTAGGC
>CAYJNU010000203.1:0-13705 GCA_964371005.1 uncultured Verrucomicrobiota bacterium
CAGTTGATCGGGCGGCTCAAGGAACAATTGACGCCGGGCGGTTACCTGTTCGTGGGGCATTCCGAGAGCCTCGTGGGGATTGAACATGGCATGAAATGCGTGCGCCCGAGCATCTACCGTCGCACGTGAAATACGATCCATTACCCTAAGCACACCCTGCCATGCCACCTCCTGCCCAATGGGTCATCGCACCGCCAAGGAAAACGCTCGTCGTGGGCGTGGCGGACATGGTGGCGAGCAACGACTCCAGCGCAGAGATTGTGACCTACTCATTGGGCTCCTGCCTGGGGATCACGCTCTATGACCCGGTGCGCAAGGTGGGCGGACTGCTCCATATCATGCTGCCGGACTCGACGATTGACCCGGTCAAGGCCGCCACTTCGCCCTACATGTTCGTGGATACCGGTGTGCCCCGGCTGTTTCAAGCAGTCGCCAGTTTTGGCGGCGACCGTTCGCGGGCCGCCATCCGGGTCGCTGGCGGATCGCAATTCCTCGACCAAAACCGGGTATTCAACATCGGCCAGCGGAACTGCGACACGCTCTTCGCGTTGCTGGCGCGCAATGGCTACACCGTTCACGCCCGCGACGTTGGGGGGGTCCGTTGCCGCACCATGCGCTTTGACCTTTCCACCGGCAACGTTTCCATTCACAGTCCCGGGGTAACGCCATACCGCTTATGACCACCGGCGAAATCGTTGCCAAAGTCAAGAACCTCACACCGGTCTCCCACGCCGCGCTGCGATTGGTGTCGCTGCTGGATCAGGCCGCGGTGGGTAATGACGAGGTCGTGCAGGTGTTGAAGTTCGACACCGTGCTGACGGCGAAGCTGCTGCGCGCCTGCAACTCACCCTACTTCGGCTTTGAGGATCCGGTTTCGTCCGTCGAGCAAGCCGTGCTGGTTCTGGGCCATCAGCAAATCCTGCATTTGGTGCTGAGCCTTGCGTTCAGCGGCGCCATGAACACCCCGCTGCCAGGATACGCCGCGGAGGGCGGCGAACTGTGGCGCCATTCCCTAACCACGGCAATGGCTTCTGAAACCCTCGCCCGCTCCGGACTCCCCGTGGATTTTGAGGTGCCGGTCGCCTTCACCGCCGGCTTGCTCCATGACATCGGCAAATTGGTTTTCAACCATGTCCTGACCGAAGAGACGCAGACAATCATCCGCACCCGAATCACGGACGGCGGACTGGCCCGCACGGATGCCGAGCGGGAAGTGGTCGGTGCCGACCACGCCGAAGTGGGTGCCTATCTCCTGCAAACTTGGAAGTTGCCGGAGGACATCGTCGAGGCGGTGGGCAACCACCATCAACCGGTCTGCCAACCTCGGCCCAGACTCTCGGTGTTGACCCATGTTGGCAATTGTCTCGCGCATTTGGTCGGCTCCACGCTGGGCTGGGAGGGGTACGCTGTCCGGGCGGAGGCCCAGGCCACCGATACCCTGGAGATCACCCCCGAAAAAATCGAGGACCTGATGATCGCGGTGCATGATGCGGCCGCGAAGGTCCAACATCTCATGCAAGTATCATGAATTTGCGAACCAAAACCCGTGTGCTGGTGGTGGATGACTCGGCCGTGGTGCGACGGGCCATCAGCGATGCCCTGAGTTCGGATCCTGAAATCGAAGTGGTCGGCACGGCATTCGACCCCTACAACGCGCGGGACAGGATTCTCGAATTGAATCCCGACGTGCTGACGCTCGACATTGAGATGCCGCGCATGGATGGGATTACCTTTCTGCGGATTCTACAAAAACACCGCCCGATACCCGTGGTGGTGGTCAGCTCGATCACCCAGGCCGGCTCGCGGGCCGCCATGGCCGCACTCGAAGCGGGTGCCGTGGATGTCATCGCCAAGCCCGGCTCCGCTTGGTCCATCGGGGATCTGCGCGATCAATTGATCCACCGGGTGAAAGGCGCCGCCTTGGCGCGCTTCCGCGCGGGCCAGCCCGCGGTGGCTGGCGGACCCCGTGCGGATGCCCCGCCGCTGGCACCATTCCACCCGCGCCAGATCATCTTGCTGGGGGCGTCCACCGGTGGTACCGCGGCGCTCAAGAGTGTGCTCACCCAGTTGCCCCCCGGGTTGCCTGGCATTTGCATCGTGCAACACATTCCGCCGTTCTTTTCCAAGGCGTTCGCCGAACGGCTCAATGAAATCTGCGCGCTCGAAGTCCGTGAGGCCGTGGCGGGCGACGAAGTGCGGCCCGGGCTGGCGCTGATCGCGCCCGGGGATTACCACATGATGATTATTTGGAACAACGGTCGCTACCAGGTCGTGCTCAACCAGTCGCCGCCGCAGCACCATACCCGCCCAGCGGTGGACGTGTTGTTCAATTCCGCGGCCGCTTGTGCCGGACGTTACGCGGTCGCCGGTCTGCTGACCGGCATGGGCTCGGATGGCGCGCAAGGACTAAAGAAACTGCAGCAGACCGGGGCCGCCACGTTCGCGCAGGACGAGGCGACTTGTGTGGTGTATGGTATGCCCCGCGCCGCAGTGGAACTCGGCGCCGCCGATCAGGTGCTCCCGTTGGAGCGCATCCCCTTCGCGCTGCTTCGCGCCGTGCAATCTCGACCCGCCGCTTCTGCGTCCTCCCAGTTTTCTCCCGCCCGAACCAACGTGGCTCTAGTCCCTGAACCCAACCATGCATAAACCATGAGTTCTCAAGTCCAATCCTTCGATGTCCGGCAGTTTCTGAACCATCATCTCGCGGATGTCTTCTCGACCATGCTTTCGTTCCAGGCCGTCCCCGCGCCCGGCGGGGAAATCCCTCACTTCGATAACCGGGTTACCGGGTGCGTCGGCTTCGGGGGGGAGAACGTCAACGGGGCCGTGTACCTGCATCTGTCCGCCGGCCTGGCCCTGCGGGCAACCTCCGCCATGCTCGGCCTCGCGCCGGAGGAAATTACCGGCGACGGCGAGGTCAATGACGTGGTGGGCGAGATGACGAATATGCTGGCGGGCGGCTTGAAGTCCACGCTTTGCGACCTGGGCGCGGCCTGTGCCGTGAGCACGCCGGCCATCATCCGCGGCACGTCTTTTGAGATCGAAGCCTTGCCCGAAGTGCGCCGGGAATGCATGGTATTCAATTGCGACGCGGAACGCGTGGTGGTGGAATTGCACATCAAATTCAACTGAGCCGACCAGCCTATGCCAATCAAGATTCTGAGCGTGGACGACAGCCGGACGATCCGGCTGATCGTGGGGAAGACCTTCCGCCCCTACGACTGCGTGATATGCGAAGCCGCCAACGGTGAGGAAGGGCTCGCCGCCGCCGCGCGCGAGAAACCCGACCTCATCCTGTTGGACGTCACCATGCCCGTCATGGATGGGGTTACGATGCTGACCAAGCTGAAGGAAGACGCCGAACTCAAACAAATCCCCGTGATCATGCTGACGGCTGAGTCGGGCCGCGACAATGTGCTCCACATCGCACGCCTGGGCGTGCGGGACTACTTGGTCAAGCCGTTCAAGGAGGACCAACTCATCGAAAAAGCCGGGCGTGTGGTGACCCTTCAGAAGAAACCTGTGGCCGCAACCCCGCCCGCGGCCTAAGCTCCCGCCAAACTCATGGCCGATAACCTGAACTACGACGATCTCGCCGATAAGTACGGCTTGGATCCGGTGCCAGCCAGCGTGATGCGCCTGACGCAACTCGTGGCCCGGCAGGACGCCGATCTGGATCAGATCGCCAAAGTCATCACGCAAGATCAGTCACTCACCCAGCGGTTGCTGCGCGCCGCCAACCCCCGGGCGCGAAGCGACGAAGAGTTTCTCATCACCACCGTGGAAGACGCTCTGATGCGGACGGGCGTGGGCTGCGTGTTGCTGCTCGCCATGGGCACGCCGCTCACCATGGCTCTGGCCCGAACGTTCCAGACCATGCTGGGCCTGAAACTGGAAAGCGTGCATCCCAAGGCCGTCACTCAGTTCCCGGGCTCGTACCTGCTCGGCACCATCGGCTTTTCAGGCAAGGCTGAGGGTCGGGTGTACCTGCGGCTCAGTTCGGATGGTGCCAGGCGGGTGGCGGCCGGCGTCATGGGGATGCCGCCCGAGGAGTTGACCGATCTTGAGGAGATCAACGACGCCATGGGCGAACTCCTCAACATCATCACCGGCAATTTCAAGTCGAACCTCTGCGACGCCGGCCTGGATTGCAGGCTGCACACGCCCAAAGTGGCCCGAACCGAAGGCTTCGATGTGCCCACCGTTCCGGGGGGCGGCCTCGAACGCATGGCCTTTCGTGCCGCGCAACTGACCCTGTTCGTGGACGTGACCGTCAATCCCTGGAACGACGATTGAGCGTCAACGAAAAGACCGCCACGGGGTGAGCCGTGGCGGCCTTGAGAGCTTTCCGAAGCCGCATTATTTCAAACCCACCAGGTAGCCAAAGCGCGCCCGGAACTGCTCCGGTGTCATGTTGACGATCGCGGCGAGCTTGTTGATCTGGCTCACGTCCTCAAAGTCGGATTTCTCCAGCTTGATCATGTAGTGACAGGCGCATTCGTAGGCCTCGCCGTCCACGTTGACACGCCGAACCGTGAACCGACCGGTCTTCGGGTTGAGCATCTTCTCAAACTGAAGCGGGATCATCTTGCCGTCCACGAAGCTGATGATCGCGCCGTACTTGCCGGCGTCCGGCGAGAGGATGAACTTCACCGCGCCGTAGCCGAGGTCCCGGGTATATTCACCGTCGAAGGGGATCGGGTCGGCGCAACGCAATTCGTAACCGAGGTCTTTGCCAATGAACGTCATCTTCATCCCGAGCTTCTCGAGCCGCGCGGTCAGAACATCTCTCATCAGGCGGCCAAATTCGATTTCGCCCAGGCGCAGGTGGCCGTGATCGTCGCGAACGACCTTGCCGTAGCGTTCGAGCGAGCCGCCGGGTACCGCGCTTAACAAGCCCTGTTCGCCCATGGATTCAATCAGGCCTTCCGCCAGCACGGCCACACCGTAGTTCGTGCCTTCGGCTTTCCGCTTTATGATCGAACCGATGATGAGATCGCACACCTCCTCCGCCGTGACCGCGCGCCCACGGAATTCCTCGGGAATGATCGTGATGGCGGCGGCGCCGGCCTTGCCGATGCCGAGCGCGAGATGGCCCGCCGAGCGGCCCATGCTGATGATGATGTACCAACGCGAGGTGGTGTGCGCGTCCTCGGTCAGGTTGCGCAGCAGGAACACCCCGTTATGGCGGGCGGTTTCGAAGCCAAACGTCGGCGTCGAACCCGGCAGCGGGAGGTCGTTGTCAATGGTCTTCGGCACGTGGGCGACGCGAATCACGCCACCGCCCTTGCTATAGACGTGGCTGGCGGAAAAAGCTGTGTCGTCGCCGCCGATGGTGACCAGCGCGGTCACGCCGAGCTTGTGCAGCGCATCCAGGAGATTGTGCATGCTGGTCTCGGATTTGGCCGGGTTGGTGCGCGCCGTGCCGAGGATCGAGCCCCCACGCAGGTGGATGTACTTCACGTCGTCGATCGTCAGCTTCGTGTAATGCTGGGTGTCGCCCTGAGCGAGCCATTTGAAGCCATCTTTGAAACCGATGACCTCGAAGCCCTGGTTGATGCCTTCGATGGTGGCTGCGGCAATGACGCCGTTGATGCCGGGTGCGGGTCCGCCGCCGACCAAGATGCCGAGTTTGCCTCTCTTCGTTCCGTTTGCCATATCAAGTTCTCAGTTGATTGATGAAACTGACGCGGACCAGCAAACCAAGTTCAGGGCTGTCCGCGCCGAGGCGGCAATCTGCCAGAAAGGCGCTCTGCGTCAAAACAAGTTTGCCGGCTGGAGTCTCTGACCTCGGCCCTCGGCTACGCTCTCAAAACTGGGCGGCTATTGGCTTTCCGGCTTGTCGAAGTCGTCCGCTCCTGTGATACGAGCCCAGAATTCGAAATCGCTGCGGTAAACTCGGCCAATCCCGGGCGCTTGGACGAGTCCGTTCGACGGCGCGGCATACGCCTTCAGAAATGGCCGCTCGGGCCGGGCCCATCCGTGAACGTAGGCGGATAGCAGCAAGGCGAGGCTGGTCAGATAAACGAACGGCAACAGGAAGACCCCTGCTCCCAAGCAGGCAAAGCATTTTCCTGCGAATCGCATTCCATCAAACGATTGGCTCGTTTGCACCCGGTTCTCTCCCTCCGACGATCTTCTCGGGATCACACCGTTGTCGGATCAACCTCCTCGGTCTGCCACAACTGCCGCCCTTCCATTCCACCAGCGACCACGAGCGTCTGGCCGGTGGCGTGTCCGGCTAACGTGTCGGATGCGAAGAACACCACCGCGTTGGCGATGTCCTCCGGGCGGGCCAGTTTGGGCAGCGCCATGGTGGAGGTGACTTTGCGAACAATAGCGGCGTCTCCCAGTTTGCCGGCCGTCCGCGGTACAATCGTCCAGCCAGGGCAGACGCAGTTGATCCGGCCCCCACAATAATCGCGGGTGTGCGGCGCAATGCGCGCCAGTTCGTTTTTGAGCGAGCGCGTCAGACCATACGCGAGCGCCGCCTTGGCCGCCGCGTAATCGGCGTGGCCAGCTTCACCGAACACCGCCGCCGTCGAGCCGATCAACACCGCGTTGCCGCGCTTCTGTTTCGCTGCGACGCGGAAGAACTCGCGCACGCTCAGGAAGGTTGAGGTCAGCACGCCCTCGAGCGTCGCCCGCCACTGGCGCAGCGACATCTCCTGCAACGGCACATCGCGGAGTTCCCAGGCGCCGGCGTTGGCCACCAAGGTGTCCACGCGCCCAAATCTCTTTAGCGCTGCCGCGAACAACCCCTTTACGGCCTCCTCGCGCCGCAGGTCCTTGCCGACCACAATGGTCTCGGCCGCTCCCAATTCGCGCTTCAACCTCATCGCGGCAGCGCGGTTGCTGTGATAATGCAAAATCAGCTTCGCACCCTCCTGCGCGAAGGCGCGGGCGATGGCCGCGCCGATCCCACCGGACGCCCCGGTGACCACAACGACCTTGCCGGATAGGTTTGTGTTCATGTTCCTAAGCTGACTTTGACCGCCGTTTGTTGTTGGATCCATTCGTCCACGAGTTGCTCCAGAATTTCCAGGGGCACGCAACCGTTCTTCAGCACCACGCCGTGAAAGGCGCGGAGGTCGAAATGTTCACCGAGCGCTGTCTTCGCCCGTTCGCGGAGTTCCAGAATCTTCAACATACCAACCTTGTAGGCGCACGCCTGGCCCGGCGCGACGATGTAGCGCTCCACTTCAGAAACCACGCTCGCCTCGGTGTAGCCGGTCTTTTCGACCATGTAGCGGATGGCCTGCTCACGCGTCCAGCGCTTGGCGTGGATGCCCGTATCCACGACGAGCCGGACGGCGCGCAGCATTTCGTCCTGCAGCCGGCCCAAATCGCCGTAGGGATCGTCGCGATAGAAGCCCGCCTCCTTGCTGAGTCGCTCGGCGTAGAGCGCCCAACCCTCGGCGTAGGCAGTGAACATGTCCATCTTGCGGAAGGTGGGTACGCCCTTGAGCTCCTGCGCGATGGCGATCTGGAAATGATGCCCCGGGACGCCTTCATGGTAGGTCAACGTCTTCATGCCGTACTTCGGCACCTCCGCCATGTCGCGCACGTTGACGAAGAAAATGCCGGGTCGCGATCCATCCATGCTGGGCTGATTGTAATAGGCCCCCGGCGCCGTGGCTTCCTTGAACTCCGGCACGCGCCGCACTTCGATGCCGGCCTTGGGCAACACGTTGAAGTACTTCGGCGCGGCGGCGAGCACTTCGTCCACGATGCGTTTGTATTCGGCCAGCGCCTGCTGACGACCGGCGTCCGTGTTCGGGTAGAGAAAACGTGGATCGCGCGTGCAGCGCTGCAACCACTCGCCCGGGGTGCCGCCGGTGTGGCCTTGCGCATCCAGGATCGTGCGCATCTCGGCTTCGATCCGCGCAACTTCCCGCACCCCGAGTTCGTGAATCTCCGTCGGCGTCAGCCGGGTGGTTGTGTGGTGATGCAGCGCCCACGCGTAGTAAGCCTCGCCATCGGGCAGTTTCCACACGCCATCGTCGCTCGTCGTCTTGGGTTCGAGCGTGGCGAAGTAGTCAATCAGCTTCCCGTAGGCCGGATTCACTTGATCCTCCACAACGGTTTCGGCCTGATGTTTCAACTTCGCCCTCTCCTCCGGCGCAAGCCGGTCCAACTCGTCGAGCTTCTCAGCGAACACCGTCACCAGCGGATTGGCAGCAGCAGGCCGCGCGACGAACTCGCGCATTTCCTGGAGCACGCGTTCGACCACAAACCGCGGCGGCAAAATGCCCCGCTCCTCGCGGAGGCGCAGACTCTCAAGGAGTTGATCCCACTTGGCTGGGATGGCGGCGAGACGTTTCAGGTAATCCACTGCCCCGCGGCGATCCTGGACCGCGTGGATCGTGGTCAGGAACTCCGGCAATTGGCTTTGCACCCCCTCGAACTGGTTCACCGGGTAATCGTGATAGTCGAAGCGCTCGCCCTCAGCTTGGGTGCGCAAAAACCAGTCCAGCACCCGCGCCGAGAGCCGGTCTTGAGCCGAGAGTCGGTTGGTGTCGTATCGGCCAAGCATGACCAGCGAGGCGTGCGCCAACACCTGCATGCGTTCGGTATGTTGCGGCGAGGCGTCGGTGAGCTTCGCGTTGTGCGCTCGAAGGCCAAACTGTTCGAGGAGACCAAGGTTGGTGAGCAACTCCGGGTCTTGCAGCGCGAACTGGAGAAACGTGCGCTCGAAGAACACGCGAATGCTCCAGGGTTGGAAATAGACCGAGTTGACGGCGAACACGCCCGCCAGGAGCACGAGCACGGCGAGCAACACACCAACGATCTTGAGGAAACGCTTAATCCATTTCATGCGGTACGCCGGAACGATAGGAAATCCACTCTCTGGGTGGAAGCGGCAATTCTGAGCTGCGCGCGTCTGAGGGTCGTCAGATTGCACATCCGCCCATCATGGCAAGAGCACAACGCGATAGAATCGTTGGGAAGAACCAATGGTATCGGTTGTCGTTGCCGCGGCATTGGTCGCGGTGATGAAGCTGCCGAGGTCGCTCCAGTTCGTTTGAATAAGATTAGTATTGGACTGCACTTGATACCTCTGCCCCGTCGTCGCGCTCCAGGTGAACGTGATCGTGCCAGCGGTTTGGGCCACCGTTAGAAACACCGGTGGCGTGACAACTGCCAGCGTAGCCGCAGCGCTGGTGGCCGAGCCGTAAGCGTTGGTGACGATGACCGCGTAATCGCCCGCATCACCCACCAGCACGCTGGCAATGGTGAGCAGGTTGCTTTGTGACCCGCTGATTCGGTCACTGTCCGTTAGATTCATGCTGTTGAACTGCCATTGATAGTGGAGTGGCTCAGTTCCCGTGGCCGACACGCTGAACATTGCGAATGTTCCTGAAACGGCCGTCTGGTTGGTGGGTTGGGAGACGATGGAAGGAGCTTCCCCAAGCGGCGCGACATAGGTGAAGCCATTGGTGAAGATGACAGTCTGGCCGTCGGCGTTGGTAAGCACCACGTCCACCGTACCCGGCCACGACGGCAGCGTGACTGCGGTCAAGTTCGTCGCCGAGATGAGATTCAGGGAGGCAGCCGGCAGCGTGCCGAAGCTCACCGTGACGCCATCCTGAAAGCCCGTGCCCAGAATGATAACGGTAGTGCCACCATTCGTTGGCCCGGTGTTCGGGCTAACAGTCACAATCGTCGGTGGAGTGGCCGGCGTCACCGTGAGTGTACCATCGACGAGGGAAACCAAGTAATTGGTCTGGCGGTCGTTCGGATCCACCAAGCCAGGGACGATTGGGTAGCTGCCGGGCAGACTCGTGGGCGTGGCAACGCAACTGTAGTTCGCCGAGATGTCGTCGCCGCTCACCACACCCACAATCGTTCCTGAGAACCCCGGGTTGGTCTGGCCGTAAATCCGATTCGTATTGACCGCCGCCACCGTCAAGGGGGCAGGCAGCACCACCAAACTCACACTGCCGGTCGCGCTGCTGTAGTCAATCGTATCCGTGGGCGTGAAAACGACGGAAAGCGTATGGGTGCCCGAATCCAGCACGGTGCCGAGGGCCGGGCTGTAGGCGAAGCTGCCAGGCACGTTCGCCGTGGCGTTGAGTTGGTTGGAACTGAGGGCGGTCCCGTAAGTGATGGCGTCGGGCGTGGCCCAAGCCAACAGCGGAGCAGCCATTGCGACCGTCAGAGTGCCGTTGACCAAGCTGACGCTGTAATTGGTCTGGCGGTCGTTCGGGTCCGCCAGGCTTGGAACGATTGAGTATGTACCAGCCTGACTGGTGCTGGTCGCGCTGCAATTGTAAGTGGCTGTGATGTCGTCCCCGTTCTGCAAACCGATGACCGTACCGGCGAACACCGGATTGGTCTGACCATAAACCCGATTCGCATTGGCGGCCGTCACCGTCAAGGGGGCAGGCAACACCACCATGCTTACGCTGCCGGTCGCGCCGCGGTAATTAACCGTGTCTGTGGGGGTGAAGATCACGGAAAGCGCGCGGGCGCCTGAATTCAACACGGTGCCGAGGGCCGGGCTGTAAGCGAGACTGCCCGGCACGCTCGCCGAGGCGTTGAGTTGGCTGGCGCTGAGGGCCGTGCCGTAGGTGATGGCGGCTGGACTGGCCCAAGTCACCACTGGCGAGGCTTGAAGCACGGTTAAAGTGGCCAGACCGCTGGTGGCGCAACCGTAGGCGTTGGTGACGACGACCTCGTACTGACCCGCATCTCCCATCAGCACGCTGGCGATGGTGAGGAGGTTGCTCTGTGAACCGGCGAGGCGGCCATCGTCCGTCAGGTTCATACCGTTGAACCGCCACTGGTAGCTCAACGGCGCAGTGCCGGTGGCGGCTACACTGAAGATCGCCTTCGTCCCGACAACATTCGTTTGACTCTGGGGCGGGGCCGTGATGGTCGTTGGCACATTTACGGTCAACACCGCCACGACGCTGGTCGTTGCCCCCGCCACGTTCGTGATCACTACCGAGTAGTTTCCTGCCTGTGACGCAGGCGCGCTGCTCACCGACAACGAAGCATTGGTCGCTCCCGATAACGGGCCGCCGTTAAACCGCCATTGGTAACTCAGCGGCTCAACTCCGGTGGCAACGACGCTGAAGTTCGCGTTGCTGCCCACCAACACCGTTTGACTTTGCGGTTGGCTGGTAATGTTCGGCGGCATCATCACGACCGTGTAAAGTGAGTTCGTTGGCAACGTAATCTTCAAATCAGGGCCAATTACCTGACTGACGCCATTGCCCCGGTCATACCCGTTTTCATCCAGGACCCTAACGGCGACACTGCGGCCCTGCCCCAGCCCCTTGAGCGTCACCGTTCCTGCAATGTTCACCACGTTCATGGGGGGCTGTCCCATGGAAACGATCTTCTTGCCGGTGTAAACCACATTGTTGTTGGTGAAGACCTGGTCCTGCTCCTGCCAGTGGTAGGGGTTGTCCTCGGTCACCGCTTGGATCAGTAGTTTCTGCGACTGAGCAATGGGCAGATTGTCCAGCGCGATCACCAGGATGGCCCCGAACTCGTTGCTGGAGGTGATCGAAACATCGTCTAAGTCAACCTGCGCTACGCTGTTGAGGAAGCCGGCAATCCCCTGGCTGCGGGGACTGTTCACTCGGAAAAGCCCTTTGCCCCAATCCAGTCTGAGTTGTCCGTGGGTATTGCCCGGCGGGGGTAGGCTCTCGACGGTTCGGTTAGTCACATCCATCTGGCTGAACAAAAGCGGTGACACATAGTTGCTGGCGTCGCTCGTCCCATAATGACACTCCACTTTGCCCACCAGCATCGCCAGCGGATCAATCCGACCCGTGCCCGTCAGGGGATCATAGACGGGGTTGTCAGGCGGATTGCGACTGGGATCAAATTCCGAACTCAGTGCCAATTCCTTGTGGTAGAGCCGGGAAAGATTGCGCTCTTCCCGGATCGCCACCGGCGCCTCCGCCACGTCGCCCCGGCGATACAACAACGCCGCGCCCGGAAACTGTCCCATGAGCGAGGGGACGGCGACTGTGTGTTTGTTTACAATATCTTCATAACCCAGCACGCGGGTCGCAAACCAAACCCACCCGTCAACGGCCGCCATCGAATTGTAGGCCGCAACGAGCAAGGGACCCTCAGCCTTGTAGCGACTGGGATTGACCCATGTGCTCTCTGACGCGTGGTGAGGAAAACCTGCGACTTGCTTGGAGACCGTTGGCAAGTGCCGTGGGTTCCTTACCCCGGCAATGCCCTGATATAGATCGCCCACATCCACCATGTAACTGCTGGTATCGGGTAGGTTTGGATCGACATGGATCGCCGGATTGAAATAGGGGTGACGATCAATGAGGTCGTTGGCGGTGTAGCTGTAACGTTCGGCGTCCAGCAGAATCCGTTCGTCCGCCGCCGCCCAATTGCACGACGAGATGAGGCTCTGGCAGCCGAGCGTATTCCGGTAGTGATCCCGCATTTCCTGGTAGAAGGCGCGCTGCAATTCGGTCAGGAATTGAATCTGGTCGGCGATGCGGGGCGTCAAGGCTAAGAACCACGAGTCGGTCGAACCTGCGGTCATATACCAGGCGCCGGCCAGCGCCATGCGACCGCTGGCTGGGTTGTCAGTCTGGCCGGGAATCGTCACCTGTCCCCAAGCGGCCTGAGCAGCAGCCAGATTACCGTACTTAGAGATCAAGAAAGCGCCGAACTTGCCCTCCAGCTTCTCGCGCTGGGCTTGGGGGAAAGAGCTTGGATCGAAGGTCCACCACAACAGACTATCCTCGTTCTGGATCTCGATGATGGCCACGGCTGGGTCTTGGGCAAGGGTGAGGCCGGTATAGGCATTGGTGACGGTCAACAGCCGGCGGGCCCATTCCTTGTAGGCCGCCTTCAATTTCTCATCGAACATCAGGACGGCGGCGGGGGCGGACTTGTCCGCCGTGTAGCCATCGACGCCCCACTCCTTGCGGATGGTGAAGGGCAGTTCCCAGAACAGGCTGAATTCTGTGTAGATGCCTTCCTGCTTGAAGGCGCCCACGGCGCGGTGCGCGCCCTCGACAAAAGTGGGGTCCACCGCGTTAATATCGTTTGGATCACTGGCGGGTAATTGCTGGTGGTAACGCACCAGGTTGACCCCACGTTTGGCCAAAAACCGGGCTTGTTGGGAGAAGGAAGCGAGCTCAGACCCGATATTGGCCACAAGTACACCCCAGAACTTCACCGGGGTACCATCGCCCAAAACGTATCTGCCGCTTTGATCGTCAGCGGCCCTGACAAAGCCGGATTGACCGGCGACTCGTTCATTTAGCGAGCGCAAATCGAGCAGCGCGGTTGGGCTGAAATCGTCCGGCGGAGGTTCAAAATTCCATTTACCGGGCTCGGCGAGGTTATACTTCTCGTTAGGTTTCAACTTGCCGCGTGGGATGAACGGCTGCGTCGAAAGCATGAACGCGTCAAATCCGCCCAAGTCCACATAGTCTTTCTCTGGCGCATTGGGCCAGTCGGCGGCGTTTATTTCCACGCGAAACGTGTGCGCGCCGGCGGTGAGCGTCACGTTGCCGAGGTAAATCCAATTGAGCGGGAACCACTCTTTATAGTTGGCACTGTCCATCAACTGCATTTGCCCGTTGACAACAGTCCACGCGGCGCTGTCAAAGCGCCACTTAAACACTCCGTATTGCCAAATCTTGCGCACATAAAACCGGTAAGTGCCCGCTTGCGCCACGTTCACGGTGTAGTTGGCCCAGTATGAACC
>CAYJNU010000204.1:0-8245 GCA_964371005.1 uncultured Verrucomicrobiota bacterium
CGCTGGTGCGCTTTGCGCCGCGCGAGGTGCCCGTGGAACTGGCTCAGACTGATCCGGCGCTCTACCGCACGTTGCGCGAGCAAATCACGCGGTTCTTCCTGCGTGGCGGCGATGTCTTCTCGCTGGAGAACCATGAGGCGAAGGCGAAGGCCGCGTAGCTCCGCCTCTTGAGCCCGGAACTGAATGAGCAACCCTCTGACAGAAACATGGGTGACAAGAAAATGATGTTCCTGTCATCAATCAGGCAAACAACCACGAAGTGGACTTGGCTGCTGATCCGGGTGCTGGGGTTCAACCTGCTCGGACTGTTCTTTCGGCTGCACGGCAGGCTCTGGCGGCTGGGGCACGTCACCGCGCAGGAGTTGGCCCGGCAATTGGATCGCGCACCGGAGTTGGGCGGCCCTACATGATTCCGGCTTTGACTGCTCCACGACACCATTAACTGCCGGCAGACAAAACGGTTGCGGCACGTGTCTGAGGATGCTAATAGGCAGGCCATCAAGCGTGCGCACGGGACTGAAAAGCCTCAAGCCCTGCGCCCACGCTGTAACCAGGACCAGACATCTATGAAGAAGTTGAACATCCATTCGGGCGGAGTTCTTTTCGCGATCATTGCCATGATGGCGGTTGCCGGCTGTTCGAAGACAGACCAAACGCCGAGCCAACCATCGTCCGGCATCTCCGCTCCGCGCTCGGATGAGCGGACGGCGTTGGATGACTACGTGTCGCAGCCCGATGCCAATTACGCTTACCGCCTGGTGAAGACCCTCCCGGGGAGCGGCGCCACAACGTTCCTCGTGGAGATGACTTCCCAAGCCTGGTTGACATCCGCAGAGGTGGATCGGCCTGTTTGGAAGCACTGGATGCTTCTGATCAAGCCGGACACCGTTGCCAGCCCGAAATCTCTTTTGTTCATCAGCGGCGGAGCCAACGACGGCGAGCCGCCGAAGGCTGGTAATCAGGATCTGGCTCGGATCGCGGTCGCGACCAAGTCCATCGTGACCGAATTGAAGATGATCCCCAATCAACCGTTGGTGTTCGCCGGCGAGACTGAGGGTCGCGAAGAAGACTCCCTCGTTGCTTACACTTGGGACAAGTTCCTGCGCACCGGCGACGCCAAATGGCCTGCCCGTTTGCCCATGACCAAAGCCGCCGTCCGCGGCATGGACACGGTCACTTCGTTTTGTGCGAGTCAGCAGGGCGGTCGAACCAAGGTGGATGGATTTGTGGTCGCAGGCGGCTCCAAACGCGGTTGGACCACGTGGACGACTGCGGCCGTGGACAAACGGGTAGTTGCGATCATTCCCATCGTCATTGACGTGCTCAACGTCGAGCCTTCCATGCTGCATCACTATGCCGCGTATGGCTTCTGGGCGCCGGCCGTGGGCGACTACACGGCCTTCCACATCATGGATTGGATGGGCAGTCCGGAGATGCGCGCGTTGTTGAAGGTCGTGGATCCGTACGCGTACCGCCAACGGCTCACCATGCCCAAGTTCATCCTCAACGCCTCGGGCGATCAGTTCTTTCTGCCGGACTCCTCGCAATTCTACTTCGACGAACTGCCCGGCGTGAAGTATCTGCGCTACGTTCCCAACGCAGACCACTCACTGAAGGGCTCGGATGCCTATCAGACTTTGGAAGCCTGCTACAATGCCGTGCTTACCGGTGCGCCGCTCCCCAAGTTTTCGTGGACACTGGAGAACGATGGCTCCATCCGCGTCACCAGCCAGACCACCCCCAGCGCGGTGAAGCTCTGGCAGGCGACCAATCCAGACGCGCGGGATTTCCGGCTCGAAACCCTCGGACCAAAGTGGCAGGAATCATCGCTGGCCGATCGAGGCGGTGGTGAGTTTCTCGCCGGCGTGGGGAAGCCGGAGAAAGGATGGACGGCGTTCTTCGTTGAGCTGACGTTCCCGGGCAGCACAGCCGCACCGTTCAAATTCACGACCCCGGTGAGAGTTGTGCCGGACACGACTCCGCACGCGTTCGCGCCGCACAAACCGGCGCCCTGACGGCGCACGGCATTGGCTCGTCGGCTAACGCGCAGAGTCCCGGTGGCGGCTTGCCGTTTCCGGGCGTGAGGAATCATTCTCTTTCAGTTCGATGGCCCGCATGACCCGTAGCGGGTGATCGGTCTGAATCACGTCAATGCCCCACTCGATCGCCTGCCGGTAGTTCTCAATGCGCTCGTGGTCGTCCAACGCATCTGAGAAGACCTTCATTCCGGCGGCGTGACAGCGGGCGATCAGTTCCCGGGAGAGAATGCTCCAATCCGCGTCAACAGCGTAGGGTTTCAACCTGCTCAACGCTTCAACATCCTCTGGCCGTTGCAGTGGGGCCAAC
Source organism: uncultured Verrucomicrobiota bacterium (assembly GCA_964371005.1). GTDB lineage: Bacteria > Verrucomicrobiota > Verrucomicrobiia > Limisphaerales > MWDV01 > MWDV01. Next base: position 2,347 of record CAYJNU010000204.1, read on the forward strand.
CCACGAATCGCGGGGTTGAGCTGCTTCAGCTCGGCCAGATACTGCGGAGACTGATAGACGACCGTGCGCTTTACCACCTTGTGCCGAACCAACGCGGAAGCCAGCGCCGGAGGTGGAATGGCTTTCGCATCAAAGTAAAACCCCGTCTTGCCGGCAAACGTCGTCAAGAAGTCCTCGAGCGTCGGTATCGGCTCCGAAGCGAAGGGTTGCCCAAACTTGACGCCGGCGCTGAGCCGACCGGCTGCAGCAGCGTCGATTTGGTTGAGCGGTCCATGGCCATCCGTGGTGCGGTCGAGCCGCGAGTCGTGTAACAACATGAACGCCCCGTCGCGGGTCGTGCGCACGTCGAATTCCACCAAATCCGCTCCCATCCGAACGGCTTTGTCGAAGGCGGCCAGGGTGTTTTCAGGGGCGTAAAGTGCGGCCCCGCGGTGAAAGGAGACTTGCACGGGATGCCTGGGGAACCGCTTCTGAAACGCGTGGGCCAACAGTTCCTCGGGAAACTCGGTCAGCAACCAGTCGGCCCCCGCCTTCATCGCGCGATCCCAGAGCTCCGGGCGATCCGACGGAGTCAAGAACCGCGCCTGCACCCTGATGCCAGCCTGGCGGAAGCGCTGCCGAATACGCCGCGTCAATTTGGCTCCGTCCACCTCAACCGCGGCCAGGCAGTTGGTGATCGCCCATTCCACGGTGCCGAAGGCAGGCCGCCACTCCGCCATCAGCGCCAACTTGTCGCCGGACGCCGACCGCACGCGTTGCAGCGTGTTAAGGTCGGCGAACACGATCACCTGTCTCTCCATGCCCGCGCCGAGAATCTGCTGGGCCAGTTGTTCCGGAATCACTTTTCGGCAATTCAAGCGGAGGTTCAACTTCCCCCTGCAAAGCGCGAAGCACTCTTCAAGTGAGAGCAACCGTTCGCCCGCAAAGCGCGCTGCGAATCGTGAGCCGACGTCAACCTTGCTCAGTTCCGCCCATGAGTGACTGCTGATTTCCCAGCGCTTGCCGGCTGCATCGACAACCGAGGCGTCACGAGACAGAACAAGTTGACCGTCACGCGTGAGACGGAGATCCACTTCAGCCCAGGGAAGTTGGTCCTCCATGCAGTGCAACAAAGTGGCGCGCGTGCCCTCAGGGGCCTGGCGGGATGCGGCTCGATGGGCGATGACGGTTGTTTGCCAGGGCGGTTGGATCGGTTCGAGAAATGAGCACCGCGCCCCTTCAGTGGGGCAAGCCAAGACAAGCGTCGCGATACAAGCGAGTAGCCGGCACCACCGCTGCAAGTGCAGATCCCTCCTGCTTCGACCACCCCAACGTTGAGACAAGCTTTGCATCTACTTCCCGATCGAGAGCGGAGCATTGGGGTCGCGCAAGTGGTGATCGAACCACTTCCCGAATTGCCGAATGTCCCAAACCATGCTCAGCCAGCCGTGTTTGCCGCCGTGATGCACCACCAGTTCAACCGTGCAGCCGAGCTTTTGCGCTTTGGCCTGATACCGCTGGGATTGATCCAGCGGCACCAGCGTGTCCGCATCGCCGTGGTAAATCAGCGTGGGAGGCAGGTTCGAAGTCACGTGAAAGATGGGTGAGAGATCACGACCGATCACCTTCCACACGGCGGGGTTGGTCGAGTTGGGCCCGAACGCCTTGACGAAACTCTTGGGCGGACCGCCATCGTGCAGGTTCTCCGTGGAGTCGCCAAGATTCAGCAGATCAGTTACGGGATAGAAGATGGCAACCGCCTGTACCGCGCTGCTTTCGCGATCCACCGGATCCGCGGCGTCCACCGGCCCGGGCCTACCACACGTGGCGAGCATGAGGCTGAGGTGGCCGCCGGCGCTGCCGCCGGTGACGCCAAGGCGCTTTGGGTCCACGCCAAACTGCTGCGAGTTGTGCCGGATGAAGCGGATTGCGCGGTTCATGTCTTCGTTGATCTCCATCACGGTCGCCTGCGGCTGGGGAATATGACAAACGGCAAACACCGTGTAGCCGCGACGCAAAAGCGGTGCGGCCATCCAGGGCTGAAAGGAGTTGGTGCTGGATTTCCAGCCACCGCTCACCAGAAGCGCCACGCCGATGCCATTTGGGTTCGACGGTCGCACAACATCCAAGGTGAGATCGCGTCCGTGTCGTTGCCCATAAGTGAGCCCGCTGGTGCGCTGGTAACTCGGGTGGAAATACAGCCAGACGGCACCGATGATGACGGCAACCAACAGCACTGCCGTCAGCACCGCCAGCAGCGTGACTCGAATCCAGCGGGGGACTTTCATGCCGCGAATCTCCCAAGCTCCCGTTGACCGGGCAAGCTCCAAAGAACCGCTTGCTCAACCATCATTGGCGAGTGGATGCAGTTTCAGCTCCAGCCGTGAACGCGACCGCCTTTTCCTTTCTTTCCATCCCAGCGTTACCTCGCCACAATCCCGGAACATGAACGCAAGAACCCCGGTGCTTCTGGTCTGCATCGCCGCTGTGATGCTGCCTCTTGTCTCTTGCACGAGACCCACCCCCATCGCCGCCGCCAAGCGGCCCAACCTCATCATCTTCCTCGCCGATGACATGGGTTTCTCGGACCTTGGTTGCTACGGCAGCCAGATTGAGACTCCAAACCTGGACCGGTTGGCGGCCAACGGCCTCCGCTTTTCGCAGTTTTACAACACGACCCGTTGCTGGCCCACGCGCGCCGCGATCCTCACTGGCTACTACCCGCAGCAGGTTCGGCGCGACACCGTGCCTGGCGTAAAGAGCGGTGGGCGCGGCGTCCGACCGGAGTGGGCGCGGCTGTTGCCCCAGATGCTCAAACCGCTCGGTTACCGATCCTATCACTCGGGCAAGTGGCACGTGGACGGCATGCCGGTGGCCAACGGCTTTGACCGCTCGTATTACCTCGAAGACTGCGGCCGCAATTTCAACCCACAAACACATTTCCTGGACGACCAGAAACTCCCACCGGTTGGACGCGGCACGGGTTACTACTCGACCATCCAGATTGCCGATCGTGCGGTCGAGTTTCTGAAAGAGCACGCGGACCAGCACGCCGGCCAGCCATTCTTTGGTTACTTCTGTTTCGTGGTGCCGCACTTCCCGCTGCAGGCGTTGCCGGAAGACATCGCCAAGTATCGTGACCGTTTCCGCGAAGGTTGGGACACCGTCCGCCAGGAGCGCTGGGAACGCATGAAGAAGCTGGGCCTGATCCATCACGACCTGCCACCGGTTGAACGCGAGGTTGGACCGCCCTACGAGTTCCCGAAAGTCATTGCGCAGGTTGGCCCCGGCGAAACGAACCGTCCGGTGTCCTGGGCCGAACTGAACGCCACGCAGCGCGAGTTCCAGGCGACCAAGATGGCCATCCACGCGGCGATGATCGACCGGATGGACCACGAGATCGGACGCGTGGTGGAACAACTGCGCCAGATGAACGCTTTGGACAACACGCTCATCCTGTCCCTCTCCGACAACGGCGCCAGCGCCGAGATGATGGTGCGCGACGACGGCCACGATCCGGATGCACCACCGGGTTCGGCGGCCACGCATCTTTGCCTCGGCCCCGGCTGGTCGAGCACCGCTAACACACCGTTGCGCCGACACAAGACGTGGGTGGAGGAAGGTGGCATCAGTACTTCGTTGATCCTCCATTGGCCCCGGGGCATCAAAGCCCGCGGCGAACTGCGCAACACACCCGGCCACGTGATTGACCTCGTCCCCACATTCCTCGAACTCGCCGGCGGCAAACATCCGGCAGAGTTGAATGGTCAACCGCTCGAATCTTTGCCGGGCCGCAGTCTGGTGCCCCTGTTTGCCAGGGATACCGACATGCATCGCGACCAACTCTGGTGGGCACACGAGGGCCACCGCGCCATCCGCGTGGGCGACTGGAAACTCGTGGCTGACAAGCAGGCTGAGTGGGAGCTCTACGATCTCAAGACCGATCGCGGTGAGATGCACAACCGCGCCGCGCAACACCCCGACCAGGTGCGCGACCTGAGCGAACGCTGGGAACGGCAATGGGAGGCCTGCCGCCAACTGGCCTTGAAGGACCTTCCTTCCCAATCTCCTGCGAAGTCGGGAGCGAAAAGGAGCTCGGACTGAGTTCTCAAGAGAAACGTGATCGCAGATCCGCGCTCGATGCAAAAAGCCAACCCTTCGACCAACCCAGGGCTTGCCCGGATCGAGCGGCACCGGAGTTCGCCCCGTCTTGGATTGCGCCAGCACGACGCTTTCTTCCTGAGGTCGGCGGGGGTGTCGGTGAGAGTGTCGGTGAGAGTTGCAGAAAGCGGGCAAGCGAGCCACACTATGCGCGACATCAATCACCTGCATTCCAAAACGATATGAAACGAAGAGTGTTCTTGAAAACGGTTGGCGGTGCTGCCAGTGCGGTCGCGCTGGGCGGGTCGAGCGTGTTCGCCGCCGACGAACCAATGGAGAAGGTTGCCGGGGTGCCCCGGCGCGCGTTGGGCCGAACGGGCGCGAAACTCTCGGTCGTCGGATTCCCCGGACTGGCGCTCATCCACTACGAGCAGGAGGAATGCACCGCGGCGATCCACAGCGCATTCGAGCGCGGATTGAATTACTACGATGTGGCGCCCGCGTATGGCAACGGCCAGTGCGAAACCAAAATGGGGATCGGCCTTCAAGGTCTTGACCGCGGCAAGTATTTCCTCGCCTGCAAGACGAAGAAGCGCGATGCGGACGGCGCACGCCTGGAACTGGAGAACTCGCTGAAGCTGCTCAAGACGGATCACTTTGATCTTTACCAGTTGCATCACCTGGTCAAACCCGCTGATGTGAAGCAGGCCTTGGGACCGGATGGTGCGATGGAAGCGGTCCTGAAGGCGAAGGAGCAGGGCAAGGTCAAGTGGATCGGCTTCTCCGCGCACACGACGAAGGGTGCGCTGGAAGCCATGAAGGGGTTTAAGTTCGACACGGTCATGTTCCCGATCAATTTCGTGGAGTTCTACACGCGCGGCTTCGGGAAGGAAGTCCTCGCCCTCGCCCGGGAGCAAGGGGCTGGTGTGCTCGCGATCAAGCCGCTTTCCTGGGGCACGTGGCCCAAGGAGATGAAGAAGACTCGGGAGTGGTGGTATCGCTCGGTGGAAAAGCCGGAAGATGTTGAACTGGCGCTGCGCTTCGCGCTCTCACAGCCGAATGTGGCTGCCGGCATTCCGCCGTCGTTCCTCGACTTGCTCGACCGGACCATCGAGGCGGCGAAGGCGCTCAAGCCCTGGGACGAAGTTGCCGCCGCGCAGTTGAAACAGATGGCGGAGAATCGCGACTCCATCTTCACTCGGGAGGAGCAGTCGGTGGCCTTGAACCTGCCGCTTCGGGAATCCGCCTATCCGAACTGCCCGCACGCCTGTGTTTAACCGTATCTCCGCGATTGGACCGCGACCGGTCCCCGGTCGCTGCGCGGCCAGACGGGCTTTGGTCCCGGAACTGGAGATGATGTCCGCAGTCGCTGTTCAGGGGTACATCTTGCGGGAGTGCATCACGAAAGTCAGCAGACGTCCGCCGCTTGTTCGGACCTGCTGCGACCGGGGACCGGTCGCGGTCCGCCAGAGCCGATCTGCGTTTGGTTTCGTGCCGTTCTCCAGAAAGTCCCCGGCGTTCGGAGTCCCGGCTTCAGCCGGTTTCACACCCAACTGGCTGAAGCCGGGACTCCTAAACCAGTCCGACGCAACCGGACCGATTCTCAGAACCTGCGCCGAACTCTGGAGTTCTACGCTTGTGATCCCGCCCGCTTGAACAGCGTCTCACGCAATTGATCAACGGAGGCTGTACCCGTGGTGCCGAGTTGATGAATCACAACAGACGCGGCCGCGCTGGCGAGTTCGAGCGCTTCCCGCAGCGTGGCGCCAGCGGCGAGGGCGGCCATGAGATTTGCCATGACGGCATCGCCCGCCCCGAC
>CAYJNU010000204.1:8255-13701 GCA_964371005.1 uncultured Verrucomicrobiota bacterium
CAATCTCCCCGCGCACGGGCAGGGCCGCGACATGCTCGACTTGTCCATTCGCCGACGCGCCAAGAATTCCACGCTCGGCAAGCGTGACAAAAACCGGGCGGCCATTCAGGCGAGCCAGAGTGCTCGCAGTTTGCTGGATGGCCTCCAGGTCTGCTCCCAAGGGAATGTCGCTGAGCGCAGCCAGCTCGGCAGCGTTCATCTTGAAGATCACGGGTGGAAAGCCGCGCAGTCCGCGCCGGCTGTCCGCGCCGATCAGCAGACCGGGCTGGAGCGTCATCAACTCGCGCACCTGATTCAGCAAGCCACGGGTGACAACCCCCGTGTCCGGAATCTCCACCTGATCTAGCAGAATCACCGCGTCCACGTTCGGCGCGAGATCGCACAAGGCCTGGACCAGTTGCCGCTCCACGACTGCCGGCGTCGGCGTCCAGTTCTTGCTGTCGAGGCGATTCAATTCGCGCGGTGACTTGCCTGGTTCGAGGATGAGCGGTTTGCAGTAAGTGAAAGTCCGCCGGTCGCTGGTGCGGAGGAAGTGATCCAAACGCACGCCTGGTTTCGCGGCCAGCGCGCGGCGGAGTTCGTAGCCTTCGCCATCGTCACCGGCGAACCCCACCGGGAAGATCGCGCCGACGCCCAGGGCAACGAGGTTGTTCAGGACGGTGCCCGCAGCACCGGGTTGGGCGCGCACGTGCATCACATTGTACACCGGCAGACCTGTTTCAATCGAAACCTCCGACCTCGCCGGGTCAATCTCCAGATACCGATCCAGACAGAAATCGCCCACGACAGCGATGCGGAGGCGGGCGTACTGCCGCGTCAGGATTTCGAAGCGATCAGCATTCATGGCTCAGGAGTTGAAAATGCGCTGGAGGAGCGGCGCGGCATCGCGAAAGTCGGGAATGACCACATCCGCGCCCACACCCAGGAGACGCTGGCGTTTCCACTCATCGAAGCGGCCGGACCCGTTGTTCGCCTCATCGCTGGCCACGGCCACCGCCAGACCGCCGGCTTCCTTCGTGTTTTGAATTTCCACGTAGCCGTCGCCAAACGCGAGGAGTTGGTCGCCGGGAATCTGGTTCTCGCGCAGGATTCGCTCAATGACCATCTTCTTGGAAAACTCCCGGTAGTTGTCCTGCGCGCCGTAAATGTGCCGGCCAAAATAGCGAGAGACGTCCAACAGTTCTGCCTCGGCTTTCACGAATTGCTCGTCGGTGCCGCTCGCGAGGTAGTGCGTCAAGCCGCGCTGCTGCAGCCTTTCCAGCAGCGGGCGGGCACCGAAGACGAGCAGATGGTCCGGCGGCAGCGCGCCGTTCCGCAGGTCAGCGGTGCGATGGCGGATGCGTTCCTCCAGCCGGCGCAGGTACTCGTGCTTATACCAAAGCGGGTCGCGCGGGGTGCCCCCGCGCTCCTGGATGCGCTCGGCCAGTTGGATCATCTGGTAGATCGTCTGTTTGCCGTTGAGCCGCATGATGTCCTCGAAACAAAGCCGACGACGGGCAGCGTCGCTTTCGCCGGGCAACCCAGGCAACATCTCCACGAACATGGGTACCATCACTTCCGGCCAACCCTCCCGGATGAGGGAGAGCGTCCCGTCGAAATCGAACAGTACATGACTGATCTGCGGGCGGGAGGCGAAGGCCGAGCTAAACTCGACCAAACCCTGAAAGCAAGCTGGTGTGGACACGTTCATCTGAGAGGCATGATGCCGATTGGCCGGGGTTTGTCAGCGGATTTCTTGCCGCCAGACGTCGCCTCAGCGCTTGCGACGCCGTCACCGGGTTGGCGAAGGTGCTGACGAGGCTTCTCGTGGCAATCCCGCGCGACGGCCTCAGTGCTGAGGCACTGCGAGTCGGATTTCGAGTTTCCATGCTGCGTTGCATTTCTTGAGACGCACGCTATCTTCGCGCGTCGCTGAAGCCGGGCACAACGTCCGGAGGACGACCGAACGACCGAGCGCATGAGCACATTGACCGAAGCCACCGACATCACGGAAAAGACCCGCGAGCTTTGCCAGACGATCCTTGAACACCCGGCTTTCCAGGCCGCCCAGAAACACATCCAAGCCTTCACCGCCGATGACCAGACCCGCGCCCAATACGAAGCCCTCGTGGGCAAGGGTCAGGAACTTCGTCACAAGCAGCAGCACGGCGAAACGCTGCCCGACGCGGAGCTCAAGGCGTTTGAGAGTGACCGCGAAGCGCTGCTCCGCAACCCGGTGGCCCGTGACTTCATTGACGCGCAGTCGGATCTGCACGATCTGCGGCATACCATCGAGAAGCACGTCGCGCTGACGCTCGAATTGGGCCGCGTGCCAGCGCAGGAAGATATTGAGGCGCAATCTTGCGGCGGTGGCTGCGGCTGCCATCACGATTGACCGAGGCTCGGCGTTCGCGCCGTCACAGGCGCAGAAGGCTGCCCAATTCCGCTTCCACCCGTTCGAGCGGCAGACCAACAACGTTGGTGAACGAACCGGAGAGATCTTCCACGATCAGTTCGCCGTGGTCCTGGATGGCGTAGGCGCCCGCCTTGTCCAACGGATTGATCTTCGCCAGGTAGTTGCGAATCTGGGCGTCGTTCAAGGCGCGGAAGCGTACATCGGTGCTCACGGCGAAGAGATGTTCCCGGTGCGTGCGGAGGTGGATGAGGCTCACGCCGGTGACCACCTGATGCGTGCGTCCCTGGAGTCGCTCCAGCATCCGGCGTGCGTCGGCGAGGTCGGATGGCTTACCGAGCATTTCCCGGTCAAGGAAGACGAGCGTGTCGGCGCCCAAAACGACAACGTCGGGATGCTTCTTCGCCACCGCGCGGGCCTTGCGATGGGCGTTGAGTTGGCAAAGTTCCTGGGGCGACAACTCGTCGTGGGCGACTTCCGGCGCGTCACTCGGAAGGACATGGAATTCCAAGCCGAGCTCGCGCAGAAGCTCAGCCCGGCGCGGCGAGGCTGATGCAAGAATCAGCGGAGGCAGATTCATAATTGGGGTCGCCGCCGCCAGTCCCAACGCGCAGCCCGCCGGTTCCGGCTGAGTTCAAGCGAGGCTGGTGAAGTATTCTCGGGCGGCGCGGATGTCCGCCACGCGCTGGCTGCCGGCTTCGCGCTCGATGCAGCAATCGCCGGCGAACTTCACTTCGGCCAGCGTGGCGAAGAACGCCTTCCAATCCACCTGACCCGTGCCCACGACGACTTCCTCGCCCCAGGTGCCGGGCGTCTTGGTGAGGTTCGCGTCCTTGATGTGGCACTGCTTCAACCACGGCGACAGTGTGCGCAGGGCCGCGATCGGGTCGCCCTTCGCGTAGAGAATCATGTTCGCCGGATCGAAGTTCACGCCGACGGTTGGGCGGTTGAGCTTCGTCAGGAACTGGTTGAGCGTGTCGGCGGTTTCCTGGCCGGTCTCGAAGCCGAGGCTGATGCCGCGCTGGCTGAACAGGTCGGCAATCTGTGAGATGCGCTGGAAGAGTTTCGCGAAGTTCGGGTCGCTTTCCTCATGCGGGAGGAAGCCGGCGTGGAAGGTGACCAGCTTGAGGCGGAGTTCCGCGGCAATGGTGACGATGTGCTGGATGTTCTTCCAGTTCTGATCCCAGGTGGCGTCGGGAACCACGCCGCCGGTGGCCTTGATTGTCTCCAGCGTGGTGTAGTCTTCGCCCACGGTGCCGAACATGCCCGAGACGATCGTGACGCCGCGCTTGGCGGCCTCGGCGCCAAACTTGCCCCAGACGCCGGGATTCTCGCGTAGCGGGTCGAGGGCGAGTTGGACGCGCCGGATGCCAATGGTTTCGAGGTTTTGAAAGAGTTGGTCTGGCGAAGTGGGCTGGAGCGACCAACTGCACACGGCCAGACGATTCGCAATGGTTGAGGTCATCATGGTGCGAAAGGCATACCAGTCAGGTTGGATTCGAGCAAGCGCGCAGATGCGCCTTTCTGCTTGCTAGGCGGACGGCCCGTGGTCTAGCGTCGCTCAAGTTCGTTCCAATCAGCGGCCTCAAACGTTTGGACACCGACCTGAACAACTGGATATGCAATGAAACCTGCCGGGCATCCGGAAGGCGGCCGAAGGTTTGTCGCAATGCCGCTTGGGGAACTTGGCTACAACTCTGAAATCACTCCACTAGAAGACCTATGGACACAACTCTCTATCTGCAACTGAGCGCGCTGATGTTTTTGGAATACGCCGTCTGGGGCGCGTGGATGCCCGTGCTCGCGCCGCGGCTGCTCGGTCCGCTGAAGATGACCGGCAAGCAGACCGGCTGGATTTACGGCACGCTGCCACTGGCCAGCATGATCTCGCCGCTGATTGCCGGGCAATTGGCCGACAAGTATGTGGATACCCGCTGGATTCTTGCCGCCTGCCACGCGCTCGGCGTAATCCTGCTCTTCGTGGCGTCGCGGACCACCAAGTTCAAGCCGTTGTTCCTGGTCATGCTGGGGTACTCGATGCTCTATGCGGCCACCATTCCGTTGGTCAATTCGCTCATGTTTAGCCATCTCACGGACGCGGGCGCGCAATCGCCGAAAATTTTCATCTGGGCGCCCGTCGCCTGGGCACTCGTGGGCTACCTGCTCACTGGCTGGCGCAATCTTCGCAAGACTGAAGGTGACGGCAGTGACTGCCTGAAATTCGCGGCCATCCTCTCAGCCCTCATGGCGGTAATCTGTCTCATCCAACCGATCACTCCGCCGAAGGGCGGCGAAGGCGTGCCGATGTTCAAGGCGCTTTCCATGCTCTCGAACCCGCCGTTCGCGGTGTTCATCCTCGTGTCGCTCGTCGTGGCCGGCATGATGCAATTCTACTTCCTCGGCACCGGGCAGTTCCTGCAAGACCGGGGTGTTTCCGGCAAGAATGTGCCCGCGACCATGGGTATCGCGCAGGCGGCGCAGGCCCTGGCCACGCTCTTCCTGCTCGGCCTGTTCTTCAGCAAGCTCGGCCCGAAATGGACGCTCACGCTGGGAGCGGCTTCCTGGCTGTTGCTGTACGTGCTCTACACATTCAAGGCGCCGAGGCCGCTGGTGGTTGGCGGGCAGGTGTTCCACGGTCTGGCCTATGTCTTCTTCATGATCGCCGGGCAGATGTACGTGAACACGGTGGCCGCGCCGGAAATCGTCAATTCAGCGCAGGGACTGATCATCTTCGTCACCACGGGCATCGGTTTGTTCCTCGGCACACAGGTGGCAGGTATCGTCATGGACAAGTCCTGCGTGGCGGGCAAATTCAATTGGAGCAAGGTGTTCATGGTGCCGATGCTGGCCACGGCGGCGGGCGTGCTGGCGCTGCTGCTGGCGTTCTGATGCCTGCGCGTTCACCGACTTGCCGAAGGAATGCCGGCGGAGCGCGACCGGTCCCCCGGTCGCAGCAGGTTTGAATGCTCGACAGGCAGTCGCTGCTCTTGGCGGTCAATGTTGGCAAGGCGCATCGCTGAATAGTGAACCCTAACAGCATAGGTTGCATTGAAG
>CAYJNU010000205.1:0-13700 GCA_964371005.1 uncultured Verrucomicrobiota bacterium
GGCCGGGCCATCCTGCGTTTACCTTGGTGTGGACACCATGATTGACCGAATTGGAACCATTGGCAGGTCGAGGGAGCGGGGCGGATTCGCTCAATCTTCCGATGACGCCATCATTGCATGGACCCGCGCGGTAGGAATGCTATCGGATCACGGTCATCCAAGGTTGTTGACATGTTTGCCATGGATACGTTGAAATGCGCTGTTCCGTTCGGCGTATTGGGAGAAGCGGACAACCTTGGCTGGCGGCAATTCACTTCGACTCCATCGCGTGACCGGGTCGGGGTCTGTCCGCTTTCAAATCCGCCGTGAACACAGAAGTGCGCCACAAACACAATGGCTGTTGGGCCTGGCCCCCCGGGGGCTGTTCGCAGCCGTGTAGGCTAATCAGGCTGAAATCACCTTCCATGAAGAACTCACTCTTGTTTCGCTTTGCGGCGTGCGCTGCCCTGGCTTTTGCCGCCATCCCCGCCTCTCTGGCGCAACCTGCGCCGACCATCTCCTGGGTGGGCGCCGTTGGCACCAACTGGAGCAACCCGCTCAACTGGAGTCCGCCGCGGTTGCCCCAGTCCACGGACAGCGTCGCCATCGCCATCTCTGCGAACGTCACGGTCAACCTCGACGTCTCCGCCAGCATCGCCAGCCTGCAATTGGGCGCCGGCAGTGGGGTGGCTACACAGCGGTTGGCGATCGCGTCTGGCACGACACTCACGCTGGCTACGAATAGCGCGATCACCAGCCACGGGCAACTCGACCTGGTCAACGGCGAGTTGGCCGGTGCGGGCCAGCTCCAGATCGCCGGGGGCATGAAGTGGACCAGCGGGCGCGTCTATGGCCCGGTCGCCGTGCTGACAAACGGCCTGATTCAGATCAGTGGGTCGGGCTACAAGCGGCTCTCCGCGGGCAGTGGCGTCTCCCCGGCGGTCCTGACCAACCGAGGTGCCGTGGTCTGGTTGGGGGGCGCTCCCTTGACGGCTTACGATAGCGCGCAGATCTACAACTTCGGCCGGTGGGAGTTGGCGGGCGACGGCATTGCCTTCGATTTCTGCTGCAGCGGGATTCAAGGGTCGTTCTACAACCTGGGCACGGTGACAAAGACGGGTGGCACCAATGACACCAGCTTCAACAGCATTACCTTCGTCAACTCGGGCACGCTCAACGTGTCCGCCGGCTCCGTGAGCCCGAACTGCTTCACGCAATGGGCGGACGGCGGGCAGATCAGCGGCGCGGGGCGCGTCCGGCTGACGGCTTGGAGCGGCTACTCCGCCACTTTTGCCGGGGCCACGACCCTCAACGGCACCTTGGAACTGGCAGGGGCAAACATCCTGGGCAATGTCCGCTTCGCCGGGCCAGTGCCACTGGAATGGACCGCGGGCCGGATTTACGGCAGCATCACGATTGACTCGGGCAGCTCTCTGGAACTCAGCGGTGCGGGATCCAAGTATCTTTCGTCCGACAACGGAAGTTCGCCCGCCGTGGTGACGAATCTGGGGACGGTGGTCTGGTTGGGGGGCGCGGCCTTGTACGCTTTCGATAGCGCACAGATCTACAACTTCGGCCGGTGGGAGTTGGCTGGCGACGGCAATGCCCTCGATCACTGCTGCAGCGGGACTCAAGGGGCGTTCTACAACCTGGGCACGGTCACGAAGACTGGCGGCACCAACAACGCCAGTTTCAACAGCATTACCTTCGTCAACTCGGGCACGCTCAACGTGTCCGCCGGCTCCGTGAGCCCGAACTGCTTCACGCAATGGGCGGACGGCGGGCAGATCAGCGGCGCGGGGCGCGTCCGGCTGACGGCTTGGAGCGGCTACTCCGCCACTTTTGCCGGGGCCACGACCCTCAACGGCACCTTGGAACTGGCAGGGGCAAACATCCTGGGCAATGTCCGCTTCGCCGGGCCAGTGCCACTGGAATGGACCGCGGGCCGGATTTACGGCAACGTCACCATCGCCTCGGGCAGTTCCATCGAACTTAGCGGCGCGGGGTACAAGTATCTTTCGTCGGGGAACGGGAGTTCGCCCGCGGTGGTTACGAATCTTGGGACGGTGGTCTGGTTGGGGGGCGGGGCCTTGTACGCGTACGATAGCGCGCAGATTTACAACCTGAACCAGTGGCAGTTGGCGGGCGACGGGAATGCCCTCGATTTCTGTTGCAGCGGGATTCAAGGGACCTTCCACAACGTGGGCACAGTCACGAAGACCGGTGGCACCGAAGACACCAGCCTCAACGACATCACGTTCGTCAACTCGGGCACGCTCAACGTGCCCGCTGGTACCGTGAGCCTGAGCTACAATACGCAATGGCCGGACGGCGGGCAGATCAGCGGCGCGGGGCGCGTCCGGCTCACCGGTGCGGGCTACTCCGCCACTTTTGCCGGGTCAACGATCCTCAATTGCACGATGGAATGGGCCGGGCCCAACATCCAAGGGAATGTTCGGCTGACGGGACCAGAGGCGCTGGAATGGACCGCGGGCTGCATTTACGGCAGCGTCACCATCGCCTCGGGCAGTGCCCTCGAACTCAGCGGCGCGGGGTACAAGTCTCTTTCGTCGGGGAACGGGAGCTCGCCCGCGGTGGTGACGAATTTGGGCACGGTGGCTTGGTTGGGAGGAGCGGCCTTGACCGCCTTCGACGGCGCACAGATTTACAACCTGAACCAGTGGCGCCTGGGCGCCGACGGCGCCGCCCTGAGTTTTTGCTGCAACAACCCCCACGCAACCTTTTTCAACCGAGGCACGCTGGCCAAGGTCGGAGGCACCAACGATGTCAGCCTGGACGTCATGCTGGTCAATTCAGGCACCGTCAACGTGGCGTTCGGGTCTGTGACCGTGCCCTATCTGACGCAGTGGCAGGATGGCGGGCAAATCAGCGGGGCGGGGCGCGTCCGGTTGACCGGTCAGACCGGTCCTTCCGCCACCTTCGCCGGCACCACCACCCTCAACGCCACGTTGGAATGCGCCGGCGCGAACATCCTGGGCAACGGTCGGTTCGCCGGACCGCTTCCCTTGGCATGGACCTCAGGCAGGCTGTATGGGACCATGACCGTCGCTCCGGGCGGTACGTTGGAACTGACTGGCAGCAGCAAGACCCTCTCCTCGGGCAGTTCGTCCTCTCCCGCAGCGATTACGAATCTGGGAACGGTGGCCTGGTTGAGCGGCCCGGCCCTGACCGCCTACGATGGCGCTCGCATCTACAACTCGGGCCTGTGGCGGTTGGGGGTCGCTGGAGACGGATTCGCATTCTGCTGCAACAACCCCATCGCCAGTTTCTTGAACCAAGGGACGCTGGCCGCCATCGGTGGGCTCAGTGCCAACCTGGGCAACATCGCGCTCGACAATCCGGGCGTGATCACCGCCGACGGCGGCATGTTTGGCTTTCAAAACTCCTTCAACAACGCTGGCACGTTCGCGCTGACGTTGACTGGTCCTGACGCACGGATTGGCTATCCGGTGTTCGGCCTGACCAACACCGTGCTGCAAGGGACGCTGAGCGTTTCCCTCGGCGCCGGCTTTGTCCCGGCCAACGGCGCGACCTTCGCCATCATTGCGGGCAGCGGGCTCGCCGGCGCCTTCCAGCAATACTCCCTGCCGCCGTTGCCCACCGGACGCGGTTGGACCGTGGATTACTCGTCCACCGGCGCGGTTCTGCGGGTCACGGATTCCTGCCTGGCGGGCAATCTCCTGGCGTGGTGGCCGGGTGAGGGCAGCGCCGCCGATCTGCTCGGGGGCCATTCCGGCACCAACTCGGGCGGCGTCACTTTCACCAACGGTTACGTCGGCCAGGCCTTCAGTTTCGACGGCACGAACGGCTACGTCGCCGTGCCGGACACCGGTTTGCCTGCCGGCAGCACGCCGCGCACGGTTGAGTTCTGGATGAAGCCCGCCACCAACGCGCGCGAAGCGGTGATCTATGGCAGCTACACGGCCAGCAGCGCGTTCTACGTCTCTGTCAACACGAACGTCGCCGCCATCGGACGCTGGGGTGGCGGGGCGGTGAACGGGACGAAGGTGGTGACCGATGGCGTCTGGCATCACGTTGCGCTGACTTACGACGGTGGCAGCACCGTGAAGTTGTACGTGGACGGCCTGCTCGATGCCTCGTCCGCCTTCGGCTACAACACCGTGCTCACGGGCAATCTCTATCTGGGCAGCCCGGTCGGCGGCAACACCAACCACTTCGCCGGCTTGCTCGATGAGGTGGTGATCTTCAATCGCGCGCTTTCCGCCGCCGAAGTTGCGACCGACTTTGCGGACGGCAATCGGGGCCGCTGCGCACAATTCGGGCTCAGCGTTGTCCAGTTCACGCCGCTGGGTGCGGTGACCAACAACGTGGACCATCTGACGTTGCAGTTCAGCCAGCCAATCCGGACGAGCACCTTCACCACCGGCGACGTCGCAATCAGCGGCCCCGGCGGTGCAGTGCCGCCTGCCGGGCTCACTATCCAGCCGGTGGTCCCTGCCGACGGACGCAGCTTCAATATCCTGGTCCCGCTCCTCACGAACGAGGGCCCATACTCGGTTTCCATCGGCCCGAACGTGTTGGACTTGGCAGGGAATCCCATGGGCGGTGGCGCCTACGTGGCCGCCTTCAGCCTCGACAAGACGGGCCCGCGCGTTTTGAGCTTCACCCCAACTTCCCCAACGTCCAATCAGGTCGGCTTCCTCGAATTCACCTTCTCTGAGGCGTTGGACGGTTCCACCGTGAACCCGGCGGACCTCCAGGTCGTTGGTCCGGACATCCGTCACGCTGCGGCGGTCCAATCACTCGCGAGCAATGTGTGGCGGTTCACCCTGGACGCGCCCTTGAGCGGCGGCAGCTACAACCTGTCGCTCGGTCCGAGCATCAGGGATCTGGCCGGCAATCCCATGGACCAGAATCAAGACGGCATTCGGGGGCATCCTTCCCAAGATGTCTTCCAAGCCGTGCTGGCCGTCGTGGTGCCGGACCTTGTTCCGACCGCGCTCTCTGCTCCGGGCTTGGCCCAGATGGGTCAGTCGGTTCCGCTGGTCTTTACGATGACGAATCAAGGCCTGGCGCCCGCGCCTGGTCCGTGGCAGAACACGGTGTTTCTGGCTCTGGACAACTCCGGCTCGGGGGCCCAGAGCCTGGGCTACGCTGTCTTCAACGGCACGCTGGCTCCTGGTGCATCCATCTCGGTCACCCAAACGGTGATTCTGCCCGGCGGCGTCTCCGGGGCGCGCTTCCTCGGAGTGCAATTGGACGCGGGCGGCCAAGTCGTGGAACGGACCAAGACGAACAACACGGCTTACGCTGCCTTGCCGCTGGTCATCAGCGCCGCGGACTTGCAAGTGCAGAAGGTGAGCGCGCCGGGCTCGGCCCAGTTCGGCCAGACAATCTCCGTCAGCTTCACCATCACCAACGTCGGCAGCGCTGCCACGTTTGCCATCGGCGAAGATCGCCTCTATCTCAGCACGGTTTCCAACTCGCTGAGTGGAGCGACCCTGCTGGAAACCCTGCCTTCGACCGTGTTGACGGCGGGCGCTGCCTATTCGCGGACGCAAGCCGTGGCATTGCCCCTCACCTCGCAACTCCAGGCCGGCACCTTCTTCCTCGTGGTTGCCGCCGATGCCATGAATGCGCAGCCCGAGTCGAACGAAGCCAACAACACGGGGTTCCGCGAGCTGGCCCTCACGAAGCCGCCGCTGCCGGACCTAGTGATCACGCAAGTTAATGCGCCCACGCTCCTCGCTCCTGGGTCTTCGTTTGAATTCACCTGGACGGTGGCCAATCTCGGCGCCGTGCCGCTGGATTCTGAGAGTTGGGCCGAGAAGATCGTGTTGACGAATGAGACCGTGGGGGCGTTGGGCGTGGCGGAATTCCTTTGCACCAATTCATTGGCGCCGGGCGGCTCGATCATTCGCACCCAGAGGGTTGACATGCCACTCAACCTCCCCCCGGGGAATTACCAGATCGTCCTCACAACGGACAGCCGTTCCGAGATCATTGAATCCAACGAGTCCAACAACAGCACCAACGTCACAAGCCTGGCCAACGTGGCGGCACAGTTGGTTCTCCAAATCGAACCCGGGGAACTGACCGAGGGCGGACCGTCTAACACGGCCACGGTGACCCGCAACGGGGACTTCTCTCAGCCGCTCATCGTCACCGTGACCAACTCGTTGCCCGGCAAACTCGTCTGTGCTCCGAACGTCATCATTCCCGCGGGCCAGGCCTCCGCCAGTTTCGTCGTGTTCGCCCCCACCAATGCCATCCAGGAGGGCGACCAGTATCCGACCGTATTGGTTATGGCGGACGGTTACTACGGCGCCTTCATGCTCTTCACCTTGCACGACAGCACCGTCGTGCCGTTGACCCTCAGCCTGGCCAGCGGCGAGGTCTTCGAGGGGCTGCCCGTCCTGGCCACGGTCTCCCGGCCAACGAGTGACCCGGAGGACCTGCTGGTCGTTCTGAACAGTTCTCTGGCATCGCAGGTGGGAATGCCGGGCACCGTCACCATCCCGGCGGGCCAGCAGACGGTGGGGTTCTCCATCACCGCAACGGAGAATGGCACGGTTGACCTGACCACCACCAATCTCATCACCGCGGCGGTTTACGGGTATGTTGCCTCCACCGCAGCGCTGGGCATTCTCGACAACGACCTGCCGCTCGTCACGCTTCAGTTCGCGGACCACACCGTCAGCGAAGGGGCCGGCACGCGAGCCACAACCGCGACGCTCACCCGGAGCTTCCCCGGCGCGGCGGACCTCGTGGTCGAACTTGAAGGCAGCCTTTCCAACGCGCTGATCCTGCCTGCGGTGGTCACCATTCCGGCGGGCGCTTTGCACGTGTCCTTCCCGGTCGCGACCGTGGACAATGCGGTCGTGGACGGCCCGAAGCTCGGCCAAGTGGATGTGTTCGTGCGTGCCACCGGTTCGTTGAAGATCGTGTCGGGAGGCGTGGGCGACAGCCTCACGGTGCAGGATGATGATGGTCCGACGCTCCAGTTGAAACTCGCCACTGGCCTTGTCTCCGGAGGGTTGAGCTCGGCCACCACCGGCACCGTATCGCGCAACACTGCGACCAACGCAGCGCTCGTTGTTTCCCTGACCACCAGCGACGCCTCCGAGGCGGGTGTGCCGCCGACCGTGACCATTCCGGCGGGCGCACTCTCCGCTGATTTCTCCGTGCAATCGTTCGTGAATCCCACCAACCACGGCAACCAGCGGGTGACTTTCACCGCCAGCGCCGCGGGTCTCACCGCCGGCACCGCCAGCCTGGTCGTGTCCGACGTGAATCTGCCCGATCTGGTCGTGACCCGGGTCACCCTTCCGGCGAGCGCGCCCAGCGAGAGTTTCTTCAGTCCGTCGTATCGGGTGGAGAATCATGGCCGCGTGGTGGCCTCCAATTTCATCACCCGGGTTTTCCTGAGCAAGGATTCGATTCCCAGCGCGGACGATCCGTTGCTGAGCCAGTACACCTTCCCGGGCTCGCTCACTCCGGGCCTTTTCTTCGAGCAAGCACTCACGGCGCGCCTGCCGGTGACCGTGGGGAAATTCTGGGTGATCGTCACGGTGGACCCCTTGGACACGGTGGCAGAAACCTTGGAGGACAATAACGCCCTGGTGAGCGCGCAGCCCATCGAGGTGACCGCGGCCTACACCGCCACCGTGCAAACCTCCGTCCAGACGGCCCTGGCCAATACGCCGATTCCCCTCAGCGGTTCCGCGTTCCGTCAGGGAACCAGCGAGCCGGTCCCCTTCGCCCTCGTCAACCTCTTCATCTACAACCAGGGAACGAAGCGCGTGATCAGCGCGCTCACGGACGTCAGCGGCAACTTCAACGCGACCTTCACGCCGTTGCCGGGTGAGGCTGGGGTTTACCAGATTGGCGCTGCGCATCCGGGCGAGTCATTGGCCGCGGTTCAGGATGACTTCACGTTGCTGGGCTTCCGAGCCGACCCGGCCTCGGTCTCGTTGAACCTCATCGAAGGCGAGAGCGTCGCTGCCCAGGTGCGCCTGCTCAACCTGAGCGACGTGCCGCTCTCGGGCTTGAGCGCGAGCCTGGTCAGCCCGCCTTCAGTGCTCAACATCAACCTGACGGCACCTGCCTCGGCGCTCGCCGGAGGCGGGACGAACGTGCTCAACTTCACGGTCGCTGCGAATACCGGCAGCGCCGGCGCGGGCAGCTTCGGCCTGCGTTTCACGACCACGGAAGGCGCGACGGTCGAGGTCCCGGTGCAGTTCACCGTGATTGCCCTCCGGCCCCAACTCGTGGCGGATCCAGGTATGCTCTACGCGGGCATGTTGCGCGGAGCTCAGACCAGCGTGGAGTTCGAGTTGCAGAACCTGGGCGGCGCGGCGAGCGGGCCGATCACTGTCTCGCTGCCCTCCTTCCCCTGGCTGTCCATGGCTCAGACGAATCCGCTGCCGTCGCTCGCTCCAGGCGAGTCCAACCGCGTCACGCTCGTCCTGACGCCGGCTTCAGATTTGGACTTGGTTCCGTTTGACGGCAGCATTGCCTGCAATGCCAGCGGCGCTTCGTTGAGCCTCCCCTTCGAGTTCCGCACCGTGTCCTACAGCCTGGGCGATTTGCAGGTGCTGGTGCAGGACGAATACTCCTTCTACGCAGAAGGCAATCCCTCCGTCACCAACGCCAGCGTGACGGTGCTGGACGCGGTCACCCACACGGCGGTCACCAACGGCGTGACCGGTCCGGACGGCGTGGTGGTCTTCCCGCAACTGCCCGAGGGTTATTACGAACTGGTGGTGACCGCAGTCAAGCACTCGACCGACCGCAAAACAACCCTGGTCCTCTCGGGTCGCACGAACCAATGCACGTCCTTCATCTCGCGCCAGACCGTGGAATACATCTGGACCGTCGTGCCGACCGAGATTCAAGACGTCACCCATATTGTCATCGAAACCACCTTCGAGACCGTCGTGCCCATCCCGGTCGTGACCGTCGAACCGTCCGTCATTGACCTGGCTGACATGGCGGGCGACGTGATGCAGGTGGACGTGAAGATTGCCAACCACGGGTTGATTGCCGCGGAGAATCTCCGCCTTGAATTCGACGGACATCCGGACTTCACCTTCACGCCGCTGATCACCGACGTGGGCACCTTGCCGGCGGAAAGCTCACTCGTGATTCCGCTCATCATCCAGCGGTTGTCCGGATCGCACCTGAGTGCCGGCAACGGCTTTGGCCCGGTGGGCGCACGAAAAGACCCCTCGCGCGCCAACGGCGTAACCGGCGCTCCGTGCGGCGCTGCGGCCCGGACCATCCACGAGTTGAAGTGCGGCAAGATGGTCACGAGCTACGTGACTCCCATCACCTTCCTGCACGCGGGCGACTGCGGGTCTTGGGGAGGCGGGACCGGCGGCGGCGGCGGCGGCGGTGGCGGCGGCGGCGACTACGGTTACGGCGGCGGTGGGAGCTTGTCCGGCCCTGGCAGCGGCTGGTTTGGCGTGCCCCGCACTTTCGAGCAGAAGGAAGAGTGCCAATGCGATAAAGAGAGCTTCGTCTCGGTATGCCAGGACATGAACGCGGACGTGGCCCTGCTCTCCAAGTTTGCCAAGAATTTGAGCGAAAAGATCAAACTCGGATCCTTTAAACCTGAAGTCAGTGTGAAGGCGAGCGGTACGATGCAGGTTTGCCAGTGTTGCACGGACGAAGGTACGATCAGTTCCAAGTACAAGGGCACCATGGATGCGAGCGCGGAATTGGTGTTGAAGTACTATCTGGTCGGGGGCGAATTCGATTCACCCTCGTTCAGTTACGGCCCGGGTTCTGCCATCGTCAAGGCCGAGGCCGGTGTTCCTGTTACGTTAAAAATGGGAGCCAAAATCACGGGCTCGTTCGAAATTGAGTGCGGCGACTTGCTCCCCAAGTACTGTGTTAGCTTCACGCCGAGCGCCGGCGTCGGGGGCGCGGCTGTCCTGGCAGGCAGTGTGGAATTCCGTGACAATCCAGCGTCCCTCGTTCCCGACCACAAAGAGGGCGCTAGCATCTCCGCCTCCATTGAGGCCAGCGCCAGCGGCACCGTGCAGTATTGCCGGGGTTCTGGCCTGAGCGGCGAGGTGTGTTTCGATGGCGTCACCGCCAAAGCGAGCGCCACGCTCACACACGGCAGACTCAGCATCGGGCCGAGCTATTCCGTGGTACTGGCCGATAAATCGTGTTGGCCGAAATCCAACAGCACGGCTCAGGTCGAGGCGGAATTGGACAGCGAATTCGAGCAACTGCTCCAAAACGCCAACATGGCATCCTTCAAGAAGCTGGCCACCCGGCACTTCACACCGGGGACCGGCAACTCGCTCCCGCGCAAGGCATCCGCCGGCATCTGCGCCCGCGTCAAGCTGCGCCTCGATCAAGACCTCATTCTGTCCCGCAACGCCTTCAACGCGACGCTCGAACTCATCAATCGCGATGCCGAAAACAGCCTCGAAGACGTCCAGATCACGGTCCAGATCTACGACGCCCTCGGCCAGCCGGCCAACGAGCTCTTCGGGTTCAAGGACCCCGCTCTGTCCGGATTGACCGCCGTGGGCGGGCCCCGGGGCGGCCCCCCCCCGTACACCCGCGGGGGCACCCCCCCCCCCCCTGGGCCCTGTCCCCCCGCGGCCCCCGCCCCGGGGGCCCCCCCCGCCGATTCCACCGGCTCCGCCTCATTCATCATGGTGCCGACTTCTGCTGCCGCGCCCGACGGGCCAACGCCATACAGCGTCGGCGGAATTCTCAGTTACACGGTCGCTGGCTTGCCGGTCTCCGTACCGCTGGCCCGCGTGCCGATCACTGTTCTGCCGGATCCGCGTCTCTTCGTGAAGTATTTCCATCAGCGCGACGTGCTCAGCGATGATCCGTTCACGCCGCAAGTCGAACCGGCCGTGCCCTACAGCCTCGCCGTCATGGTCGAGAATCGTGGCCAGGGCCAAGCCAAGGACGTGCATATCGTCTCCAGCCAACCGCAGATCGTGGAGAACGAAAAGGGGCTGCTGATTGACTTCAAGATCATCGCCACGGAAGTGGATGGCCAGAACCTCACGCCGTCGCTCACGGCAAGCTTCGGGCTGATCCCGCCGGGCACCAACGCCATCGGCCGCTGGTTGCTCACCTCGACGCTGCAAGGCCTTTTCCTGGATTACAAGGCCACGTTTGAGCACGTGGATTCCCTCGGCAAGACCAACCTCTCGCTCGTGGATGAAGTGACGATCCACGAGATGATCCATCTCGTGCAGGCCCCCGCGCCGTTCGACGACGGCCGGTGCGATTTCCTCGTCAACGATGACCGCGATCCAGACGACCTGCCGGACCACGTCTATCTGAGCGACGGCACCACCAACGCCGTGCAAGTCGTCCAGGCTGCAACCGTGGATGCCCCGCCCAACTCCGGCAATCTCCAGGCCCACATCAACGCCACGGTCCCCGGCGGCTGGCTCTACTTGGACGTTCCCGATCCGGCCAACGGACAATTCCGGCTGACGCGCGTCGTGCGCTCGGATGGCACGGAGGTCCGCTTCGGCTACAACGCTTGGACGACCGACCGGACCTTTATCGGTCAGGGCCAGCGCCCCATCAACGAGAACAAGCTGCACATCTTCGACTACGACAGTCCGGGCACCTACACCCTGTATTACACCAACCTGCCCGCCGGAGACACCGCGGCGCCATACAGCTCGGTGGCGGCCTTGCCATCCTCCAGTTACCCGACCTTCCCGGTGTTCTGGTCCGGGGATGATCAAGGCGGCAGCGGCGTGGCCTTCTTCGACATCTACGTGTCCGTGGATGGCGGGCCGTTTGCCCCTTGGCTTCAGCACACCGCCCTGAGCGGCAGCCTCTACGGCGGCACGATGGGTTCCACCTACGCCTTTTACAGCGTGGCGGCCGACAACACCGGCAACCGCGAGCCGGCTCCGCTTGCTCCTGATGCCCAGACCCTCGTCAACCTTGTCAACACGCCACCCGTGATTCTCGCCGCCACGAATGTCGTCATTGACGAAGGCCAGACGATCGCCTTTACCGTGCCCGCCAGCGATACCAACGTCGGCCAAATCCTGTTGTTCAGTCTGGCGGGTGCGCCGTCCGGCGTCCTCATCAATCCCGTGTCGGGCCTTGTCACGTGGACGACCGGCGAAGGCAGCGGGCCCAGCACGAACCGCTTCGATGTCGTCGTCACCGACACTGGCCTGCCCGCCTTGAGCGCCACCTGCCACGTCTCCGTAATCGTGCATGAAGTCAACCAGTCGCCCAGCCTGGCGGCGATCGCCGACTACGCCATCAACGAGGGCTTCTTGCTGACGTTCGCTTGCGCCGCCTCGGATCCGGACCTGCCGCAGAATCACCTTACCTTCCGGCTGGGTGCTGGAGCCCCCGCCGGCGCCCGCGTCAACGCAACCAACGGCATGTTTACCTGGCGGCCCACCACGGTTCAGGGGCCGAGCACCAACCTGATCTCGGTCATTGTGACCGACGACGGCGTTCCGTCCTTGTACGCAACGCAGCGATTTAGTGTCATCGTGCGCGACACATTGAGCGACTTCGTCTTCCGGGTGGGCTCAACCAACGTCCTGGCCGGCGAGAGCAATACCGTGCCGCTCGTGCTTCAGGCCGGCGCCGATCTGACGAATCTCAGCCTGATCGTCAGCGTGCCGGCTTCGCGCCTGACGAACCTGGTCTTGCGGCCCTTGGCTGCCGAAGTCAGCCAGGCCAGCCTCATGCCAATGGGACAGGATTTGTTCAACCTGAGCTTGAATCTCGACCCCGCCCAGGCGGGCTCCAGCCTCCGATCCGTGGCCACGCTCGACTTCCTGGCGGTGTCAAACTACCACTCGGCCAGCGTAACGCTCGGCACCTCCAACCTCCTGGGCTGGCTCTCCTCGGGCACACTGTTGACCAATGGACGTGCCGTGAGCGGTCGGGTGATCGTGGTCGGCCGCGAACCGGTCGTGGATCTCGGGGGTTCGCCGCTGGCGCTGATCCTTTACGGCCGGCCCGGTGCAGGTTACGCACTTCAGGGCAGCACCAATCCTGTAAGCGGACTGTGGACCGAATGGACGCGCTTCACTCTGACGAATCGTCTCGTGACGCTGCCAGTGGCAGGTTCCAATGCCCCTGTCTTCTTCTATCGCGCCTGGGAATACAAAGCCGGTACCCCGTAGCTGTCCGTCACGCACAGCCAGGCATTACGTAGCTGCCGGCTCGAACCGAATTCCACCCGAAGCACCGTGGCAGGTGGAAGTTGAGCTCGTCCACCGGCGACCACGTGGCCCATTGCTGATGCGACGATTCATCACTGCACTTGTGGCAGTTCCCCCGCCAGGTTTGTCCGCTCACGCTGCCTGTTACGAACTTTTTTGACATCACAAGAACGGCCGAAGTGGCGCCGTAAGGTCTTTGGGGGGCTGACCGGACTGGGATCGTATTTTGTGGCTGTATAGCCACGCTTCGATCGTACGGTTACGACACGACGGGGCGTTTCTGGATTTCCTTCAGGCTAGGAGGCGTTTGGCCGCACTGCCGTCGTACGGGGTGGGTTCAGGGCGGAGGGCCACACTGCCGTCGTACCGGGCCGCGCCGCAGCCACTTTCCACGCTGGCGTCGTACGGGCGGCGTTTGGGTAGCGGTGGCGGTTTCTGCCTGCGTTGGCGTCGTACGGTTGCGACGGCCGCGGGCGTTTTGCTGGCTGGGGGGCGGTTCGTTAGGGGGCGGTGAGGTGACGCATGGCGTCGTGGAAGGAGAGG
>CAYJNU010000206.1:0-13585 GCA_964371005.1 uncultured Verrucomicrobiota bacterium
GAGTGAAGAACCCTGACCAACGTCACGATCCCCAACAGCGTTACCGACATTGGCATCTCTGCGTTCTCTCGCTGTAGCAGCCTGACCAGCGTCACGATCCCCAATAACGTCATCAGCATCGGGATCTGCGCGTTCGAGGATTGCACAGAGCTGATGAGCGTCACGATAGGCAACAGCGTCACCAGCACTGGGTTCGCGGCGTTCCGGGGCTGTTGGAGCCTGACCAACCTCGCGATAGGTAACTGCGTCACCAACATCAGTTGGGATGCTTTTAAAGAGTGCTGGTGCCTGACCAGCGTCACGATCCCCAACAGCGTCACCAGCATCGAAAACAACGCGTTCTATGGCTGCGGCAGCCTGACCAACCTCACGATACCCAATAGCGTCACCAGCATCGGGGAGGCGGCGTTCTATGGCTGCAGAAGCCTGACCAGCCTCACGATCCCCAACAGCGTCCCTCGCATCTGGAACGAAGCGTTCCGGGGCTGCGGCAGCCTGACCAGCCTCACACTTGGCAACAGCGTCACCAACATCGGGGCCTGGGCGTTCTATTACTGCACCAGCCTGACCAGCCTCACGATCCCCAACAGCGTCATCAGCATCGCGCGTGAAGCGTTCTCTTCCTGCTCCAGCCTGACGAACCTCACGATAGGTAACAGCGTTGCCAGCATCGGGGAGATGGCGTTCTATGGCTGCAGAAGCCTGACCAGCCTCACGATCCCCGATAGCGTCACCAGCATCGGGGGCTCGGCGTTCTCTTTCGGCACCAACCTCACGGGAATCTATTTCGAGGGTAATTCCCCGGCCGAGAATTCCACTGTGTTCCTCACCGATGACAACGCGATCGTCTATTACTTGCCTGGGACCTCGGGTTGGGGCGCGACGTTTGGTGGGCGTCCGACCGCGCTATGGAGGCCACAGGCGCGGACCAGCGATGCGAGCTTTGGCGTGCAGACGAATCAGTTCGGATTCAAGATTGCGTGGGCCAGCGGACAAACCGTCGTAGTGGAAACGTGCGCGGACTTGGCTAACCCTGTCTGGTTGCCGCTGCGAACCAACACCCTTACCGGCGACTCGTTCTATTTCAGCGATCCCGAGTGGACGAATTATCCTGGCCGTTTCTACCGCCTCCGCTCACCGTGAGGCGCAGCCGCGGAAACGGTTCTCAGTTCTGTCTGGTCAGGAAGAACTTCGTGGTGTCGGTCTTGCGCCCGTTCTTGAAGCCGTCCCATTCGGTCACGATAGCGTTCGCGCCCTCGAACTGGACGCGCAGCGAGTGCATGTGTGCAACCTTCTTCGACTTCATGTTGTGCGTCCAGCGGATCGCGGCCCCGCAAGATGGCCTCGAAACCGCGGAACATTTCTCCGGAAACGTACGCGACCGAAACCTGGTTCGCGTCCACCTCGACCTTGACGGCCAGGTGACCTTCAATCCGCGTGACTGGATTCAGCGTGATCGTCTTCTTCATAGTTCTTTTCCGTTGCCACTTCTGATTGGCGCAGAAAGCGACGCCAACCACCGAAAACAACCGACAGAAAACCCGATCAGGTAAGCAGCTTCCCGTGAGGCAATCACCTCACCCATTGTGGTGTCGGACGGCTGCTCCAAGCCTTCCGACCATGGCGTGGACCGAATTGCATCCATGCGGGACACGCTCTCTCGTGCCCCACGAGGCCACGCTGAAACAGGTATCGACATGCTGGGACGAAGCTCGAGCAATTCGTGTGATCCAATTCTGAGGTTGTCGCGCCCCGCGGCCTTGACCGCGGTTGTTCCAAGTGAGGATTTGTTTTCTGCTGGCCATTTGGCTGGCTGGCGGTCTTTATGAAACTCGCTTGCCCTCCCGGCGAGGCTATGAAACCAACAACGGCACAACACGCGACCGCGAGCGGCGCCGCGCCCGAGGCGGGAAGACCCGTGCGGTCGTCCAGCCAGGCCTGGATCATCTCCGGTTTCTGGGTGCTCATCACGATTGCCACGGCGCTGCAGTTCTGGCTGCTGCGGCGTGAGGATGCCGCGGAGGCGCTGCGTTTCGCATCGGTGCAGTGGCTGCCTTGGGCCGTGCTGACGCCGCTGATCTTCTGGCTCGCTTCGGCCTTCACCCTGGAGCGGGAGAAGTGGGTGAAGCGCGTGCTGGTGCATCTTTCAGCCAGCGTGTGCGTCGTGCTCCTGTTGGGCGTGCTCAGTTATTGGCAGCGACCACCCCTACCCCCGGGACGTGGCGGAGCAGGGGTCGAGCGTTCGGCGAGACGACCGCCACCGGAGCGCACACCAGCCGAAGGCATCTTGCTGCGGGCGACCTTTCATTTCCCAATCTTCTGGGCCATTGTCGGCGTCGCGCACGCGTTTCTGTTCTACGAGCGCGTTCAGCGCCGGGAACGCGAGGCGACCGAACTCCAGTGGCGGCTGGCCAACGCCCGGCTTCAAGCGTTGCGGATGCAGCTCAACCCGCACTTTCTCTTCAACACGCTGAATTCGATTGCGTCGCTCGTCCATGACAACCCGCAGGCCGCCGACGAGATGATTGGGGCGCTGAGCGATTTGCTGCGGCACACGCTCAACGCGTCCGATCGCCACGAGGTCACGCTGCGCGAGGAACTGGATTTGCTCGACCGTTACTTGGCCATCGAGCAAACCCGCTTTGGCGATCGGCTGCGCGTCGAGAAGCAAGTGGAACCCGCGACGTTAAACGCCGTCGTGCCGATCCTCATTCTGCAACCGCTCGTCGAGAATGCGTTGAAGCATGGCGTCGAAGCGCGGCTGGCAACCGGTTTGGTGCGCATCGCGGCCAGCCGTTCCGGCGAAAGGTTGCATTTGCGGGTCACCGATAACGGGCCGGGGCTCAAGGCGGGCAACGGCGGCGCGTTTGTGGAGGGGGTTGGATTGTCCAACACCCGCGCGCGACTGCAAGAGTTATGGGGGCAGGCTGGATCGTTGTCACTGAGCGCGCCGTCGGAAGGCGGGCTCGTGGCGGAAATCCGGATTCCCTGGCGCTCGGCGTCTGATCTCGCCAGGGTCAGTGCTGCGACCGATTGACGACGATGAAGATCAAGACCCTCATCGTGGACGACGAAGCGCTGGCGCGGTCGCGGCTTCGCAAGCTGCTCGCCAACGAGGTGGAGGTGGAGGTAGTGGGCGAGAGCGCCAACGGGCCGGAAGCCATCGCTTTCATCCAAGAGCATCGTCCCGATCTCGTTTTCCTCGACGTGCAAATGCCGGAGGTGAGCGGCTTCGACGTATTGCGGGCGCTCCTGCCGGGCACGCTGCCGCTGGTCATCTTCGTCACCGCACACGACGAGCACGCCATCCAGGCGTTCGAGGTCCAGGCGATGGATTACTTGCTGAAACCGGCGACGCAGGCGCGTCTGCACGACGCGGTGCAACGGGCGCACAAGTACCTTCAAGCGCGCGATGCCGCCGCCCTGAGCACGCGTGTTGAAGCGTTGCTGGGGGCGACGAATCCCGAGAATGCGTATCCCAGCCGCCTCGCGGTGAGGTCCGGCGATCGGACCGTCTTTGTCAAGATGGACGACGTGGATTACATCGAAGCCGCCGCGAACTACGCCATCCTGCACGTGGGCGCGCAGAATCACATCTTGCGGGAGACGCTCACGAACCTGGAGGCGCGGTTGTCGCCAAAGAAGTTCTTCCGGGTCAACCGATCCGCCATCGTGAACCTGGAGCGCGTCAAGGAAGTACAACCAGCGATGCGTGGTGAACACGTCGTGATCCTCAAGAACGGCAAAGACCTCGCTCTGACGCGTGGCGTGCGCGAAATTCAGCAGCGGCTCGAGTTTCTGTAACCGTCAACGAGCCCATCAGTGTCCTTCCGGCATCCCGCCGGAAGATCCCCCTGCATCGGCGGCGGGCGGAAGAGGAATGGCTCTGCCGGCTGGAGGTACGGCAGCACGCTCTGCGGAATTCGCCTTCGTATGACTCGATCCGGATTTCGCGCCTGGGGTTCACAGCGAGGACCCGAAGCCGCCAAGAGGGTGAGGAGTTGGTCTGCCCGACGGTTCTGGGTCTTGCCCGCGGAAGACAAGGCGGCTTCTCGGGAACGGCTCCCTCTTCGCGCCTCCGCGCCTTTGCTGCTCAACTGCTGTTCGCGCCCGCTTCATCCCGTCTTTCCCCGGCTTCGTCCCAAATCGAGCAACCTGAAGCCGTTTCCGGTGTCTTTCTCTTCAGATGGTTATGAAAAACGAAATACGCACCCGAAACCGAAGCAGTGATTCAAGGGATAGTCGGGAGACCTGCCTGCGGGCAGCATACAGGAATGAACGCTACGGCGTGCCGGAGTTGAACCTCAACCCTGCGAGGCTGATGAGCGAAGACCTTCGAGGCGAGCCGATGACGGAGTCCACCCCGTCCACCTCCGACTGCCTGGCGCGTATCCTCTGCGCCGACGATGATCCCGCGTTGCGCCGCTGCTTTGCGATGGCGCTCGCCCGCGCCGGCTACGCGGTGACGACGGTCGCTGACGGATTGCAGGCGTGGGAATCACTCCAGGCCGACCCGTGCGACCTGCTGATCACGGACAACGAAATGCCCGGCCTGAGCGGCATTGAACTGGCGGTGAAGGTCCGGCTCGCGCGCCTGACGCTGCCCCTCATCGTGGCGGCGAGCGACGTGAGTTTTTTCACCGAGCCGCACACCCAGTGGCTGCGAATTGCGGCCTTGCTGCAGAAACCATTTGGGCTGCGTGAGCTATCGGATGTTGTGGGGCAGACGCTCTGTGCAGCACATCAGGTCCGTTGGGGCCACAATGAGCGCGAAGGACTTGGGTGCGGGATGTGCCTGAGCCGGCTCGAGCGGTCGCGTGACTGAACAAGTGGCAAGCGACGAGCGTCGAAATCGAGGTGTCTATGAATCGAACATCAACTCTGCGCCTGCTGGCGCGGTCGTGTCTGGAAGCCGCGCCCATGCACGTTCGGCCGAGACCTTTTGCCTGGGTGGCCGGGTCCGGAAGCGGCGGACACGCACTCACGCAACTGCACCAGCTCAAGCAGAAGCTGCTCCGCGAGGCCCTTGAAGCCGCCCCGGAGGCAGGATACTTCAAGCGGCTGTGCGGTGCGGCGAATCAAGCCACCGACCTGGCTTGGGCGACTTCTCACCCATTGCTCGTGTTCCCTTGCCTCTTTGAGGAGCGCGTGCAGCGGCTCCGCTCCGATTTCGAAGAACGGCAATTCACGGAGTCCGGCCCGTGGGCGGCGCTCGCGCCGGCAGAGGTTCGTCCCGAGTCGGAAGAGGCTTATCCCGTCTTTGGGCTGCTTCATCCCATTCTGGCGGACAGGTCTGCCTGACACTGCTCTACTGGCGGCGAGAGCGGGTGCGGCTCGGGGCACGGGCACAAACTGCTCGAATCGCATTGCCTGCACTGTTCACTCCCAAGTGAGCAGGGGATGCTTCCCTCGAGTGAGGAGGCGCCTGCGGCCCCGGGCCGCTACCGCCCTCTGACGAGGCGAGACCCGCCGCAGGATCGCAATCCCCGGCGGGTCTGAAGCGTGGCGGAGGCAGGAAGTTGCGGCGGCCCTTTTACGCCAACCGGTCGAACGAATGGGCCGACGGGTTCCGCTGCGCGGCATCGTCGGATGCCGCTGCAGAGTCTGGCGATTTCGCAGCAGCGCTCTTGGCCGCTTGGGCTTTCTGCTGCTGAATCTGCGCCTTGATTCGCGCGATTTCCGCTTCCAGCTCCTTGAGCTTGGCCGCCTTGGTTTTCGCGTCCAAATCGCCTTCCTTCACTTCCTTTAACTCCTTCTCCAGGGATTTCAGTTCGCGTTCCAGCCCGGAGGTATCAGCGCTTGCCAGGCTTGCGGAATTGGAAGCGGACGTAACGGCTGAGATGTTCATTCCGATTTCTTTCTGAAGCCGCAGGGTGAACGGGACGTGTCTCGTCCCGGCGTCACGCAAGCGGTTTCGTGGTGGATGCACAGCATCCGTTCAGCAATGTGCCGCACATTCGGGCGGATGAAGGCCCGGTTCACTCCCGGTTGTGTATCGGCCGCATTCGGAGACGCTTGAGCCCGCAGTTCGCTGAGTTGCCAAGCGCGTGAGCCATCCGTGAACCTCTCAGGTGTGAAATCAAGCACCGCACCAGCATTTCATCCCCATAGCCGCTGCGTTCATCCCGTTTGTGACGGGCTACGTCCCTTATCGGTAGCCGTTGTGCTTCCAACGGCATCTATTGCCTCAGAAGCGCAGCCAGGCTCGCAGTCAAACGATCTCGCGGCACGCAGCGGACGGCGAACCGGAGCTTCTCCGAATATGAAAAATCGCATGGACTCAACACAGGTCAGAACCAAAGCCTCGGGCAACCACCGGGACGAGACAACGCTTCAGCCAATCCTGGATGCGGGCGCCACGGTTGCCGCAGCCAGCCGGCCATTCGATGACCAACCATCTGACGACGATTCCGTTGCCCCCTCGCGCAAAGGCGCGCGCTGGATCAAGGCCGCGCTCTTGGTAGCAATGGTCGCGGCGGGCGTCGCCGGCTATTGGTGGTGGCAGGGGCGCACGCCGGCTGCGGGCCAGTCAGCGTACAAGACCAGCGCGGTTTCGCGCGGCGACATTGTCCAAAGCGTCACGGCCAACGGCCAGATCAATGCCGTCAAGACCGTCACCGTCGGCAGCCAGGTCTCCGGCATCATCACAGACCTCAGGGTGGACTACAATTCGCGTGTTACGAACGGCCAGGTTATCGCGCAGATTGATCCGCAGAGTTACCAGCAATACCTCAGTCAGGCGGAAGCGGACCTGGCAAACGCCCGGGCTTCCTTGAAGCTGACCCAGGTAAATTTCCAGCGCGCCAAGGAGCTCCGCGCAGCGAAATTGATTTCCCAGGCGGATTACGACACGGCGGACGCCAGTTTGCAGCAGGCCGAGGCCGTGGCAAAGACCAAGGAGGCTTCACTCAACAAAGCGAAGGTGGACCTGGAACGCACGACGATCACATCGCCCATTGACGGAGTCGTGATCTCGCGCGCGGTGGACGTCGGCCAGACGGTGGCGGCGAACTTCAACGCGCCAACGCTGTTTACCATCGCGCAAGACCTGCGGGCGATGCGGATCGAAGCCGCCGTTTCCGAAGCGGACGTGGGGGGCGTCGGGGAAGGCCAGACGGTCAAGTTCACAGTGGATGCGTTCCCGAATCGCACCTTCTCGGGCCGCGTCAGCCAGGTCCGTTACGAACCCATCACCAGCCAGAACGTCGTGACTTACGTCGCGATCGTGGACGTGCGGAACGACGATCTCAAGCTGCGTCCCGGCATGACCGCGAACGCCACGATCATCACGTCCGAACGGCGCAACGTATTGCGCGTGCCGAATGCCGCGTTGCGTTTCCGCCCGCCGACGGCCGGGCAGGCCACCCAGTCTGCCAGGACAACCGTTGCCAAGCCTGCCCAAGTTGCCGCCTCCTCGGCCGCGCCAACCGGGAAGTCGGCGGATCATCCGGCCGGCCAACCCGCTTCGCCCCCGCCCGCGGACACGGCACATAGCCCAAGCGGTGACAGCCCGGAAGCGGCGGCAAAGACGATCTATCTCGTGCAGGGCGAAATCCCGAATCAAGCCCTGCAACCGACGCAGATCCAAACCGGCATCAGTGATGGTTCGTGGACCGAAGTAGTCGGGGGGGTGAACGAAGGTAACCTCGTCGCCACGGGCATTGCCACGGCCACGAGCGTTGCCGCCAGCACGGGCAGCAATCCCTTTGGCCCGCCGCGCCCGCCCCGTTAACCGGTTTTCCATCACTCCCATGAAACCGCTCATCCAACTCGAAAACTTCGGCAAGACCTACCGCACCGGCGATATGCTGGTGCCGGCGGTCCGCAACGTTTCACTCGAAGTCCTGCCCGGCGAGTTCGTGGCCATCATGGGCGCCAGCGGCTCAGGCAAATCCACGCTCATGAACACCGTCGGCTGTCTCGACCGCCCGAGCAAAGGTCGCTACCTGCTCGACGGGGTGGATGTTGGCTCCCTCGACCGCGATGCGCTGGCAGCGCTGCGCAATCGCAAGCTGGGTTTCGTCTTCCAGGGTTTCAACCTGCTCTCGCGCACGTCCGCGCTGGAGAACGTCGAGTTGCCGCTGCTATACAGCCACGCCGGCCTGTCGAGCCGCCAACGGGCCGACCGGGCGATCCAGGCACTGCGTCTGGTCGGGTTGGGCAAGCGGGCGGGCCATCACTCCAATCAGCTTTCCGGCGGCCAGCAGCAACGCGTGGCGATCGCCCGGGCGCTGGTCAACCAACCCAAACTGCTGCTCGCCGACGAACCGACCGGCAATCTCGACACGCAAACGAGCATCGAGATCATGGGCATTTTCCAGGACCTCAACCGGCGCGGCATGACCATCGTGATGGTCACGCACGAACTGGACATCGCCCGCTACTGTCTTCGCCAGGTGATCATGCGCGACGGGCGCATCGTCAGTGATCAGCCGGTGGAAGATCGGCTCGATGCCGCGACCGAACTCGCCAACCTGCAACTCGAACAACAAGCCGTCCAACTCACGGCCTGACGCCATGCAAATCCTGGATACACTGAAAATCGCCGTGCGCGCCTTGCGCCGGAATTTGATGCGTTCGTTGCTCACGATGCTCGGCATCCTGATCGGCGTGGGCGCGGTGATCGCCATGGTGGCCATCGGTCAGGGCGCGAAGGCGCAGGTAGAATCGCAAATCGCCGCTTTGGGCCAGAACGTGGTGCTGGTCATGTCCGGTAACGTGACGCGCGGTGGTTTCGGCATGGGTTTTGGCAGCGCGCCCTCGCTCACGAAGCAGGATTACGAAGCGTTGCGCAAGGAGATCAGTGGCCTGGCCGGCATCAGCCCCGATGTCCGCACCTCCGCCCAAATCGCCGCCGGCAATCAAAACGTGAACACCACCGTCATGGGGGTGGGCGAAGATTACGTCCAAATCCGCTCCTGGCCGGTAAGCAGCGGCGCCAACTTCACCGAAGGCGACATCCGCGCGGCCAACAAGGTGGCCCTGATCGGCAAGACGACGGCGCAGACATTGTTTGGCGGCGCCGACCCCGTGGGCCAGATCATCCGCATCAAGAATGCGCCGTTTACCGTGGTCGGGATGCTGGCTTCAAAAGGTATGTCCATGATGGGCAGCGACCAGGACGATGTGGTCCTCGTGCCCTACTCCAGCGCCATGGTCCGGCTTACCGGCGGTACGACGTTTCGGTCCTTCATCGCGCAGGCCGCCACCCAGGAATCCGTCGCGGAAGTGCAAACCCAGATCGGCGACCTGCTCCGCCAACGCCACCGCATCGGCGCGGGCAAGGACGACGATTTCCACGTCCGCACGCAACAGGAAATCACCGAGATGGCCACGTCCACCTCGAAAGTGATGACCATGCTGCTCGGGGCCGTAGCGGGGGTGTCACTGCTCGTCGGCGGGATCGGCATCATGAACATCATGCTGGTGAGCGTCACGGAACGCACGCGCGAGATCGGGGTGCGGCTCGCGGTAGGGGCGCGCGGCCGGGATATCCTCCGGCAGTTTCTGATCGAAGCGGTTACGTTGAGTGTGGCGGGCGGCCTGTTGGGAATCGGGCTGGGCATTGCCGGGGCGAAGATCGTATCCGCGAAGGCGGGTTTGACGACGCTCGTTTCGATGGAGTCCATCGTGCTGGCGTTTGCCTTTAGCGCCGTCATCGGCGTGTTCTTCGGTTATTATCCCGCCCGCAAAGCCGCGCGGCTTGATCCCATCGAAGCCCTGCGTTACGAGTGAACGATCAAGCCAGCAGAGCTTCCGCTCTGGCGCAGGGCTCAGTCCAGATAGCCGTGCGGGTGTTTCTGATGCCACGCCCAAGCGGTGGCGACAATGTCTTCCAGCTTTGAGAATTTCGGTTTCCAGCCGAGCTCGCGCATGGC
The DNA here is from genome assembly GCA_964371005.1 of uncultured Verrucomicrobiota bacterium. Taxonomy (GTDB): domain Bacteria; phylum Verrucomicrobiota; class Verrucomicrobiia; order Limisphaerales; family MWDV01; genus MWDV01. The sequence goes on from CAYJNU010000206.1 coordinate 9,879, forward strand.
TTTCTCGGCGGACGCCACGAAGCGCGGCGGATCGCCCGCCCGGCGCGGCTTCTCGATGGCGGTGATCTTCGTGCCGCTCACCTTCTCGCAGGTCTGGATCACTTCGCGCACGGAGTAGCCATCGCCATTGCCGAAGGAGAGGTGCATCGGATGGTGAAACCAAGCTCACGCTTTTCCATTGCCGAACAGTGTGCTCGACATTCCAAACGAGGTTCTGGTTGAATTGCGTCATGAGAGCTGACTCACGTCTGAGGATGTTGCCTGGGTTGGTGTGCATGTTGTGTGGAATCGTTTTGGTCAAGGTGGATGCTCAACCATTCTGGCCGACCGGTCCTACTTTGGGAGCGGACTGGTGCGGTTGGATTGCGTGGGCCGATTACGACGCGGATGGCGACACCGATGCGTTGCTGGCGGGTTTGGCTTCGGGCGCGCCAGGAACGAGTCTGTATCGCAACCAAGGCAGCAGCGTGTTCCAACTGGCCACCCTGCCACCAACGCCGCACGCGTACGACGGCTTTCACCCTTTTTGGGACGACGACAACCGCGATGGCCGGCTGGACATGCTGCTCACCGAGAGCGACGAATCCAGCCGCCCCGTGATGCGGCTCTTCCACCAACTCCCGGATCGAAGCTTCGCGGACTCGGGCGTCCGGCTGACAGGTGAGCCGATTCTCTGGGCGGACTTGGACAACGATGGCGACCTGGACATCCTGGCGAGTGCGCCGTATTCCCCGGGCACAAGCTGGCTCTACTGGAACCAAGGAACGAACAATTACACCCAGACGACTCCAGGTTTCGGGACGTACCTCAAACTGGCTGTGGCTGTGGACTTGGACGGCGACGGCGACCTCGATCTCCTCCTCAGAGGATCCTCTGCACAGACAACGCAGCTATTGCGCAATGACGGAAATGGTCGAATCACCGATACCGGCATCACTCTCCCCGCGCGCGCGGTATTTGCTGCGGCCTGGGTGGACGCTGATGGGGATGGGAAACTCGACCTGTTGAACCTTGGCTGGAACACGAATGGCATCCCAGTTCCCAAGCTCTATCACAACGATGGAGGGCTCGAGTTTCTGGACACCCAGCCAGAATTGCCAACAGTGGAAAGCGGCACTCTGTGCTGGGCGGATTGTGACCAGGACGGCGACGCAGATGTGCTCGTCAATTGTACGGCTCGGTATGTCGGCGGTCTGTTCGATCCGAGACCCCGACTCTTCCTCAACGACGGGGCTCAGCATTATGTGGAGGGCGCGGTTCGTTTGCCGACGCTCGTTGGAGGCGATGCCACATTCTTGGATTTGGAAGGTGACGGTGGCGTGGACTTCACGATTACCGGAGGCCCATACCCCTCTGGATATCCGCTTGGGCGCCGTCTGTACCGCAACGACGGCAATCGGGCGCCCACCGTCCCCGCAGCGCCGAGCGGGCTGCTTGCCCAAACCGCCGGGAACCGAGCCATGCTCCGTTGGGACGCCCCGGCTGGTTGGGCAGGAGGGACCAGTTACGCCGTTAGGGTCGGGACGCAGCCTGGCTTGGGTGATGTGATCAGCCCGCTGGCCTCTTCTGAAGGAAGGCGGTTCGCGGCAGGGTTGGGCAACACTCAGGCGTCAAGCCGGTGGTACATCACCGGCTTGGCCCCGGGGACTTATTACTGGAGCGTTCAGACGGTGGACGGCGCCTTTCATGGCTCGCGTTTTGCCCCCGAGGCCAGCTTCGTTGTTTCAGACTCGCTGCCGCCGCCGCCCTCCATCACCGCGTTGGCTCCCCAATACACCGATGAAGATGTGGCAACGCCCCCTGTGAACTTCGCCGTCGGTCCTGCATCGTCGCTCTCGAATCTCACACTGACGGTCGAAGCCAGCAATCCAACGCTTGCTCCGGCGAGTGGGATCGTCATTGGCGGCGAGGGCACGAATCGGTGGCTGACCATTACGCCAGGCACGAATCAATTCGACACCTCACTGATCACGGTGCGGGTCACCGATGCGGCGGGCCAGTCCGCCAGTGCTTCTTTCCTGCTCACCGTCAGTCCGGTCAATGACCCGCCAACGTTTACCTTGATTCCGAATCAGAGTACCTACGAGGGCTCCAAGCCCCTGACTCTGTTGTTCGGAGCGGATGACGTGGATACTGCCATTGCGGATCTCAGCCTCAAAGCTACTTCGTCAAACCCCGACCTGATCCCTGCGACGGGCCTGAAGGTGTCGTTGAGGGCCCCGACGAATGGCTCACTTGTGGTCACTCCGCAGACGAACCGGACGGGCTCGGCAGTCATCTCGCTCACCGTCGGCGACGGTATGGCCGAGACGAGTGCCGCGTTTGTTGTCGCGGTGCTCGAACGTCCCTTTGTGCCCACGGCGGATCACTTCACGAACTTTGCCGGCGGCCTGGTCGGATGGGCGGATTATGACCGTGACGGCGATCTTGATCTGCTGCTCAAAGGGTCTCTGGTGTGGCGAGATTTCACGGTGTGCTACTACCGCAATGAAGGCAACGGGAGACTAGTGGACACCGGGCTGAGGCGGGTTGCTGTGCCCGCCTCTTCGGCATCATTCGTGGACTACGACCGGGATGGCGACGTAGATGCGATCCTGGGAGGCTACGAAGCCGCCGAAATCCTGCGTAATGACGGGCACGCGGGATTCACGTCCATCACCAATGTGCCGGGTTTGACGCCGGTTCTTCGATCGAATCCTGAGATGGCCTGGGGTGACGCGGATAACGACGGAGATCTGGACATGGTTTACTCACGATCTCCCGAAGAAACGAAGATCCTCTTCAACAACAACGGCAGTTTCTCGCCGTCAGGAACGCTATCAAGCGCGTCGGGCGTGTTAGGTCCTGTTGCCCTGGGAGATTATGATGGCGACGCGGTGCTCGACCTTGCGTCGTCGGGGACTCTCAATTCTGGAGCGGTGAGGAATACGGTCCTCCACGGGCTTGGCGGAGGGAAGTTTTCAGTAAGCGGAATCGCGCTCGATCAGTCCGCGGCTGGCAGAATCGGTTTCTGTGATTTGGACGGGGATGGCCGTCTTGATCTCTGGCAGTATGTGCCAACGTATCTCAATGATCAACCGGCTCGCCTGTTGTTGTATCGCAACCTCGACGGCGGCCAGTTCGCGACGCCAGTTGCGTTTTCGGTTGGCCACTGGTTTGACCCCTCGTCGCTGAGGTGGGCAGACTTCGATGGGGATGGAGACCTTGACTTCTTGGTCAAGGCCTCTTTCCCAGCTTCGGAGTCGGGCACCTCCTACACCAGCGAACTGATCTATTGCCGAAACGAGGGGGGGTTCCAATTCACCTGCTTGGGCGGCCCGCTTCCCAACGCTGAGGCTGCATTCCTGGGAATTGGCGACTTCGACAACGACGGGGATGTGGATTTGAGCGCCGCAGTAACGGAAGGGCCACGTAGCGTCAGGATGCTCACAAATCGCCTCAGCCAACTGAACCCACCGCCCGGTTCGCCCGCGGGTCTTTCCGCACGTGTCGAAGGACAATCGGTCTGGTTGAGTTGGCGACCCTCCACGGATCTGAATCAACGCGGCGGGTTGACTTACAACGTACGCGTCGGCACGCGGCCCGGAGCGGTGGATGTGGTGTCTCCAACGGCGCTGACCAACGGCTACCGGCTGGTGGCTGACTTTGGCAACGCTGGCGTGCGAACGAACTTCTATCTGACGAATCTGGTCGGAGAGACCTTCTAC
>CAYJNU010000207.1:0-6764 GCA_964371005.1 uncultured Verrucomicrobiota bacterium
GTCGATCGCGAACGGCAGGTCGGCGGGAAGATACGCGGAGGCGTTGTTCAAGGCTTTCGCCAAAGCCGTGGACTTCGCCCGCCAGCGGGATCCGCGGATTGCCGGCCAACTGCCAAGCACGAAGGGGCGGCTGTAAATCGTTGAATAGCCTCTCTGTGCCACCCGTCCAAACCATGAACGCCGAACGCGCCAAATCTACCTTGGATGATGAGGCCATGGTGCGGGCTGCGCAGCAGGGCGACATGGCGGCGTTCGAAGGTTTGGTTGCGCGGCATCGCGATAAGCTCTATGCGCGAGCCTACAGCATGATGCGCAACGAGGAAGAAGCGATTGATCTTTCTCAAGAAGCGGGGGTGAAGGGTTGGCAACGCCTGAACCAGTTTCAAGGCGACTCGAGTTTTGCCACCTGGATGACACGTATCACCATCAACCTGTGTCTCGACGCCATTCGCCGGCAGAAGCGGCAACGCGCCGAGTCCATCGAAGCGATGGACGAGGATTCCGGAGGCGTCGAACGTCACCTGCCGGTGGTCACGGTGAACCCGACCGAGCGGATGGAACGAAGCGAGTTGAGAGCCCGGATCGATGACGCGTTGGGCAAGTTGACCGAGGCCCATCGTACCGTCCTGGTGTTGCACGAGTTTGAAGGCATGGAGTACAAACTGATCGCGAAGACGATGCAGTGTTCGATCGGCACGGTGATGTCACGGTTGTTTTATGCGCGCCGCAAACTGGCCGCGCTGCTGGCGGACTTGAAGAATCGAGAGATGCAATAATGGACGAGCAAGCACAACTGAAGTTGCAGGCTTACCTCGATGGCGAACTCGCGCAAAGCGAGCGGAGCGAAGTCGAGGCGTGGCTTGCGCGGGATGCGGCGGCGACGGCGCTGTTGACGGAGATGCGCCACACGATCGGCGCGCTGGTGGATTTCGAGAGCGAGATCCGGCTGCCAGAATCCCGCGAATTCTACTGGTCAAAGATCGCGCGTGAAATCGAACGGTCAACGCGCGCCGATCGCGCGCCACTGGAGCGTACATGGTTCGCCGCTTGGCGGCGTGTGCTCGTTCCCGCCGGCGCGATGGCGGCGGTGTTCGCGGCGGGGTTGTTTGCGGTGTTGCAGTTGGGCGGGACGCAGCAGCCGGAATCCGAGATGGCATTGACCGACACAGAGGTCTTCACCTACCGCGATTACGCCGAAGGCATGACGCTGGTCTGGGTGTCCTACCCGGCCGAGAGTGAACATTCAGACGTGGCCCCCTACGACACATTTGACTAACGATGAAAACCACCCTCACTCCCGCATCCTGGTGTAGCCGGGGCGCGCTGGTTTGTTTGTCCCTCTTGCTCGCCACCGTCGCCCTGGCCGGGGAGGCGAAATTCGAGGCGCTGCTGATTTGGGCGACAAACGACTCGAAGTCGCCGGATCCTAAGCACAAGCCGGTGGAAGCTGACATTGAAAAGAAGCTCGCCGAGCTCCCCTTGAAGTGGAAGCACTATTTCGAGGTGAACCGCAAGACTTTCGAAGTCGCACGAAGCAGCAGCGACAAAGTGGCTTTGAGCGAGAAATGCTCCCTTGAAGTGAAGGACATGGACGGCAAGAAGGTGGAAGTGTCGCTGGTCGGGAAGGGCGAGCAAGTGCTGAAACGCACCCAACCGCTGCCCAAAGGCGAAATCCTGGTGCTCGGCGGCAATGCTCCCAACGCCACGGCCTGGCTGGTCACCTTGAAGCGGACCGAATAGTACAGATTTTCGTAAGGCAAAGCGTCCCGCCTGAACGGCGGGGCGCTTTGTGTTGTACGCCAGTTTCGACTCGGCAAGCGCACCTGTGCAGTGTTCTCACGACAAAGGAATACAGAGCTGCTCCGGCGCGTTTGACGGTCAGAGCGGCATTCGGTTGGCCGGGCGACGGCTACGGTCGTGCGGCGCGGACCTGTTTCAGCGCAAATGGCTCGAACAACCCATAGCCCACAGTGCTGTATTGCGCACCGGGCGGCGGGCCGTCGGCGGGGCCGTTCCGGAACATGCTGGGCCATGCGGTGCCCAAGGGCGGGTTGCCGTGATGCGGCCCCAGCGTGTTCTTTAACGTGCCGATGACGACTACTTCCACGTCGTTCGCGCCGTGCTTGATTTGTCGGGTCACGTCACATTCCCATGGCGACGAGACGATGTAGCCGGCGGATTTGCCGTTGACCTTCACTGCCGCAACGCTGCCGAGCCAATCAGGCAGTGAAACGAGAAAACGGCCTTTGGCTTTGTCCACGCGGAACTGCTGACGATAGCTCACCCCGGCGGAATAGAAGGGATGGCCTTGCTCGTTCCAGCCGGGTCGCGCGTCCCCCAACCCGCTGCCATCCACGAGATGAATGGCCTGCCGTCCGTGTGACGCGAGTTCACCGGAGACGCGCGCAATCTTCACCCCCGAGAGCTTTCCGCGCGTGGGCGTGATGAACTCGACCTCGGCCAACCCCACCAGACCGTCGTCCGCGAGCGTGCCGGTGGCTGGGTAGGTGATGCCATTATGGTTGGAGAGGATTTCGAGTTTCACGAAGCGCACGCGCGGGCGGTTGAGCGGCAATTCCTGCGCGGGCGAATTGGCCGTGGCGCGGGCGAGCGTGAACTCACCGAGGTCGAGGTCGAAATCGTCCGGCTTCCCGGCGGCGGTGCCGCGGATACGGATGGCCTTTGCGCCGCGGCTCGTCAGGTCGCGAACATGGCTTTCGTTGTAGTTCCAGATACGGAGCGAGGTCAGCTCGGTGACTTTGCCGAGGTCAAAAACGACGAACGGTTGCCGGTCCTCGATCGGTGATCCGTCGGCATGCTTGTGGAACCCGATCCCGCCGCTAAGCCAGGCGGTGCCATCAGGATTGACGCTGTGGGCGGGATTGTCGCGGCGCTTGAGAATGCCGGGGGCGGCGTCCGCGGCGATGACAAAGCCATGGTCTGTAGGTTTCAATGCAAAATCACCGAGCACGAAGGCGGCTTCGAGTTCGTGATAGATCGTGAAGGGCTGCGCCTTGAGGATCACAACGTTCTCGCCGGGTTTCGCGGCGGCGGCAATCGCAATCCGCCCGAACGCCTTGTCCAGCCACCAGTCGTCTTTTTGCGCCGCGACGGGTTTCCCGTTGCAGGTGACTGCGTAAAGGTCGGGCCGCTCGATCACGATTGCCAGGTTGGGCGGCACGCTGCCTTCGATGGTGAAGCGGTAGCTGGCGGTGAAACCGCTGTCCGCCGGGAATTTCTTCGAGATCAACTCGTCCTTGAACTGCACCGCGCTGTCCCACGGATTACGGTCGAGGCCGTTCTTCTGAAACGCAAATTGAGCGGCGGCGTAGTAATAGACGTTTGAGCGTGTTTCGCCGCCAGCAGTGATGTCCACGTAATCGAGCTTCAGGACGTTGGGCGCGGTGCGCTGGACCTGCATCAAGCCTGTGGCGGCCAGCGTGCTGACTGTCTCGCCGCCGGCAGGCGCGGGCTTGAGCCGTTTGTTTGAGAGGAACAAGAGCAGGCTGCCGGACGGCGGAAGGTTGAAGGTGGCCGATACCCCCGCGCCCGTCTTGGTTTTTGCGGTCGTGCTAAATGGATACGGCTCGGCATTGCCCGCGTTTAGGTCCCAGCGTTCGATGCCTCGAAAGTCTGAGTCCACTACTCCGGCAGACGGCGATTCAATGCTAGTGTTGACGAGAAACAGAAGCTGGCCATCGGCAAGTTGGCGGCGGTGGTGGAAGAGGATGCCGCGGTCGTTCTCCGCGCGCCGGATCCATAATTCGCTCTCTCCGTTCCAGCGGCGCAAAAGCGTCGGAGCGTCCTCGGGCTTGGCCGCAATCCAGCCTGGCTCATTAACACCTTCCGCCGGACGCGAGGATTCGCTGCCATCCACTCGGACGGGCGCTGGCCCCAAGCAGACGATCTTGCCTCCGGCTTGGAGAAATTCCTCGCCTAGGTCAGCGATGCGCGACTTGATATTCTCCATTCCTGGCGCCAGAACGACCACGTCGTAACCGCGCTCGCCCACCCAAAGTTGGTTGTTCTTCACCTCGCCATAGCGAGAGATCACGTCTTCGCAGCCGAGGTCGTATTCGATCTGCGCGGCTTCGAGCGCCATGACCAGCTTGGAGAACGACTCGCCGATGCCACCCAACTTCCCGCCGTCGCCTTGATACATCCAAGCGGTGGTCGTGGGTTCGAGCACGAGGATGCGGTTGATTTGTTCACCCTGCGAGAGTGCGGCGGAGAGGCGCGTGAAGTAGTTGGCCATGACGTGATACGCCGGCCACCAGGGCTCGTGGTAGGAGAAGCTCTGCGGGTGATCGTTCTTCCGTGCGCCGCGGAGCGTGACGTAGGAGAGATGCTCGTCAAACGTGTTCACGCCCAGCACCTGCAACCAGTCGCCGATGCGTTTCATATCCTCGAAGCGCAAGTCCCAGCCGCCAGCGCCGTAGAGTTCGCAGAGCGTGCGCTTGCGGCCGAGCTGGTTGGCGACACTGGAAAGCTCCTTCACCATGCGAACGTTGCCGAACTGGGCGTGGGTGTTTTCGGCATACTGATTCATCAAGCAGTCGATGGCGGGTCGCTGATGCCAGGCATACATTGCCATGTTGTCCGGCACGCCTTGGCAGTTTGGCCACTCATGATCCCAGTAATGCCCGGTGAACTCCAAACCGAGTCGCTCGCAGCGATCGTGACATGGCTTGGCCCAGCGCTCGATGAACAGGTCGTTGAGCGTGCTGTAGTAGTTGTGGCGGATCTTGCGCCAATCGCCGACAGGTTGGGTGAGGCTGGGCAAGTTGTCCGCGAGACTGTAGCCCCAGCGCTTTTGGAACTGCTCCGGGAGGTCGTCGCACCAGGGGAACCCGCCGGCAGGCCGGATGTTCGGCTCATCGGTGAAGACGCCGGGCACGCGTTTGCCGAACTCCTTGCCGATCTCGCGTTCGTAAGCGCCCAGCGTCACGTCGAGGAACTTCTCCGTGACGCCGGGGGTGAGCAGGTTCACGTAGCAACGGTTCGCATGCCAGGGTGAATTACCCGCACGCCGAATCGTGGCGTGGAGGTAGCGTCCCTCCGGCATCGCATCGTCACGACGGACGAGGTCGGAGACGTCGGACACTTCGGACGCGTCCACCAGCCGAAAGACGCGAACCGTATTCGCGTCCCACTTCGGCGACGTCTTCGATTCCTTTAGGGCCAACCCCATGCCGCGCGACTCGGGCATCAGTTCCGGCACCCAGCCACCGGCGAAGCCGCTAGGATAGGAGTTCTCGTCGTAAATCCAGACGTTCATGTCGAGCCGCTGTGCCTCGTTCAGCGCGATCTTCCAAAGCTTGAACCAGTCTTCGCCCAAATACGGCGTCATCAAGCCGGGGCGCGGGTGAACGAATACCTGTTTGACACTCTGGCCGGCGAGGTCGCGCATTGTGCCGCGAATCTGATCCTCGGTAAGCAGGTCGTTCCAGACCCAGAGGGGCGCGGAGGCGTATTCGCGCGGCGGATTGGCGAAGAGCTGCTTCACGGCGGTGGAGTCCACGGCGCGCGCGGGGGGCGTCCAGGCAGCGAGTGCAAGCAACAGGAGGATGTGGCGGAGGAGAGCCGGGCAGGATTTAGACTGGTGCTTCATGATTCAGATGAGGGGAGAATGGCGAAGTTGCGTTGGGTTGACAACCGGCTTTGCGCGGAAAGCTGAGTCGCGCCTGATTGAAGGCGCTGCTGGCATCGCCCCTGGCCCTTGCAGCGCAGACCTGAGTCTGCTCCGTCTGCCCGGCTTTCTGGGGAAGATGGAGCGAACTGAGCTTCGTTGCCACGAAGCCAGTCGTAGCCGCGCTTGGTAGTGCGCGGTCGGGGTGCGGAGGAATACGGGTCTGCGTTTTGACGAATGCGGCCACGAGGCGACGAGGGTGACTGAGGGCGGAGAATCGGCTTGAAAAACCGGGGAAGGCGGACTCGGCGTCGATGGACGTTTTCGGAGAGAATACCGGGCGGCAAACGTCGGGCGGAAGTCCGGTGAAGGTCTTCAACCGGGTTTGAAGGAATGCTGCCTCGACCACTTCCGATACTTCTGAGCGCTCTCACCTGACGTTGCGCGGGATTCAGAAGAGTCGCCCATTTCGCGCAAGCAAAGAAGTCCAGCAAGGAAGTTCGGCCAGCCGGCCACCACTCCGTCGAGCTTCGTTTCGTTGTCTTTTCGACACAGGCGTGCGAGTTGTGCCGCCTCAGGGCCTGTCGGATAAGAGTAGCGTCAGCCATCCTGGCTGACGTAGGACCGGGCTTCCAGCCCGGCGAATCCAGCGCGGAGACAGCCAACCGTCCAGTCCATTCGAGCCCGATTGATCATCGCCGGTCTTCCCGCGCGGCTGGAAGCCGCCCCCCCCGGCAGCCCCGGATGCCTGCCGCTACAATTTCAGGCAGGCTCTTACTGGTTCTGCTGCTGCGCCTGCTTGATGAGGTCAACAATGGAAGACAGTTTGGAGGTCGGTCCTTGAAGCGTTTCAAGCTGGGACGCCGAATACATCGTGAGCAGGTAGTCGCGGATCGGGATACGGCCTTCCCAGCATTGGAAGACCAGCCGGCAGGGAAGGTCCAGGCTCTCCCGGACGCAATACGAAAGAGGCACCGGATGACCGAGTCGGCGGCAGTGCATTTCCTGATTTGGGTCGGGCGGTGTCATGATGGAGTCAGCCTACCAAGAAGAAGGCCCCGCGGCAAATCGCGGGGCCGTGCCTGAATTCTGGAGAAGTGAAGCGCTGCCAGCAGCGCTCGTTTCACCATTTGCC
>CAYJNU010000207.1:6774-13566 GCA_964371005.1 uncultured Verrucomicrobiota bacterium
ACTTTCGGCTTCGGCAGCGCGTCGAGTTCCCGGATCGCGCTCCCCATCTCGCTATCCGGCAGCGAGTAGTTGGTGAGCTTGCCTTGGAAGAAGTTATCGTAGCCCGCGAGGTCCATGAGGCCGTGACCGGAGAAGTTGAACAGGATGACTTTCTCTTTCCCCTCTTCCTTCGCCTTCTTCGCCTCCTGAATCGTTGCGGCGATGGCGTGGCTGGTTTCGGGTGCGGGGATGATCCCTTCGGTTCGGGCGAAGAGCACGGCCGACTCATAGCACTCGATTTGGTCAACGGCGCGAGGGGTAACGAGCCCTTCAATGATGGCTTGGCTCACCAGCGGCGCCATGCCGTGGTAGCGCAGGCCGCCCGCATGAATCGGTGGTGGGACGAAATCGTGCCCGAGCGAGTGCATGGGCAGCAGCGGCGTCATTTTTGCGGTATCGCCGTGATCATACACAAACGGCCCCCGGGTCATGGTGGGGCAGGAAGTCGGCTCCACGGGGATGACATCAATCGTGGCGCCGTGGATCTTGTCGTTGACGAACGGGAATGCGAGGCCGGCGAAGTTCGAGCCGCCGCCGGCGCAGCCGATCACGACATCGGGTTGTTTGATGCCGAGCTTCGCCAGTTGCTTCTTGGCCTCCAGCCCGATGATGGTCTGGTGGAGCATCACGTGGTTCAACACGCTCCCCAGCGAATACCGGGTCGAGCCCGTCGGGTCGGTGACGGCGGCCTCGATGGCCTCGCTGATGGCGATGCCGAGCGAGCCGGGCGTGTTCGGGAACTTCGCGAGGATTTGGCGGCCGGCATTCGTCTGCGTGGAAGGGCTGGCAATGCAGGTCGCGCCCCAGGTGGCCATCATCAGTTTGCGAAACGGTTTCTGGTCAAAGCTGATGCGGACCATGAAAACCTTGCACTCGATGCCCAGCAGCGAGCAGGCGAAGGCCAGTGCGCTCCCCCATTGGCCCGCGCCGGTTTCGGTGGTGATTTTCTTGATGCCAAACTGCTTGTTGTACCACGCCTGCGGCACCGCCGTGTTCGGCTTGTGGCTTCCCGCGGGCGAAACGCTCTCATTCTTGTAGAAGATTTTTGCAGGTGTCCCCAAGGCCTTTTCCAGCGCATGAGCACGGTGAAGGGGCGACGGCCGCCACTTCCACAGAATCGCCAGGACCTCTTCGGGGATGTCAATCCAACGTTGAGTGCTCACCTCCTGCTCGATGATGTTCATCGGGAACACCGGCGCGAGCATGTCGGGGGTCACGGGCACGCCGCCCGGGCCCAGGGGTGGCTGCATTGGGGACGGGAGATCGGCGGCGAGATTGTACCATTGCCGCGGCATTTCGTCTTCGGTCAGGAACACTTTCGTCTGCATGAGTTTTTTCCTTACGTTGTAGGTTGAGATGGTAACGACTGCTGTTCAAAGACTCGTTTCAACGTTGATCCCTTTCTCTTCAGTTCCCGCGCGCCGCGCGTGATTTTGCATAAGCTGACGCCCAACTGGTGGGCAATCGTGCGCTGGCTCTTGCCCGCTGACAGCAACCGCACGATGTCCCAGCGAAGCGACAACTTCTCCGCCTCGCTCTTGGTCAACAGTTCCCTAAGGAGGTGTTCAACGGTCCCCGGCTGGCGAACTTTCGCGAGCACCCGGGCGATGTCGGCGATCCGGTCCATGGTGCCTCTTCATGTAGAAACACTTCTCGGCTGTTATGTCAAACGCAAAAACAGCGCAAACCACATTCTGGGACATTCTGGGGCGCCAATTCATGAAGCGGTTTAGTTCCCGAGGATTTGCGGGATCTGGCTTTCTCGTGAGGCGTGCCAGTGGTCTCAAAGCCTGGTGAGGTCCCTGCTGGGCCTGGAGAATATGCTTCGAGGGGCGCGCTGAGGTTGACTGCGTTTGCGCCCAAACTGGGCCAGATCCTTTGAGCCGCGAGGCGCCCCGCAGAGCACCGCCAACAGGTAAATGGCCAGCAGCGACCAAAGGGGATAGGACTCGAACCGCTGGCGATACTCGGAAGCTTGCTTGAGGTAATCGACGATCGATTTGATTTCTTTGGTCGTGTGGCGGGAGCGCCGCCCGGCCTTGGCTTCGACCACGCTGAGCGCTGGTTTGAGGTGCTCGGCTTGCAGACTGCGTCGGGCACGGCGACGAAGCTCCCGCACAAACAGGCGCTTGGGCTTGTCATGACGAACAGAGTAATCGCGCTGATGTCGGCCTGAGCCATCGGTCTGGCCCAACTCTTCCCAGCCGTTGGCCGTATAAACGGTACCGCATAACTGTTCGGGATCGACAAAGGTTTCGACCACCAGCACCGGATGTCCATAGGCCTGCTGCCAGTCGCCGCTTAAACGCGCCAAAGCCAGGCGCAAACTGCGCACGCCCAAGTTGGGAAACGTTTTGTCGGGCAGCAGGAGAAAGCGAATGTTGTTTACCACCAGAGCCAAGCGCCTCTCCCGCTGCACCTCGGTCCCACCGATCCACCGATCTCGATATTTGAGGTGCTTGGCCGCCGCCGCGAAGACCAGCACTGCTAGCCATTCCCCCTGTGGGTCGGTGACGACGTAATAGAGCCGTTCCCCCACCGGTTTAACGCTTCCAAGATAAGGATGCTGATCAAGCAGTTGGTGGCATCGTTTGGGTGTAAGGCTGGGTTTGACTCGAAGCGGGCGAACCGTGGGGCATTGCCCGGTCGATGATTATGGGAGATCCGCAAAGGCAACGCGGCGGTCGGGTTGGGTCAGACGACTCGCAAAACTAATCCGCCATCGCCATGTCCATCAAAGTCGCGAGTTCGAGCCTGCGCCGTGCAAGCTGCAGAAATGCAGAATCGGGCTCCGCGACGAGCAGGGATCTTTCAGGCTCGCTCGGAGCGGCTTCCTGCCGAAGTCTGCGGTGGGCGAGCTGCAGCACCAACGCCAGGCAGGCTTCAATCCACGGACGGTTGGCCCGACGGAAGGCGCGGAGGGTGTCCTGATCGAGGTTGGCGTTGCCGCTGACATAGCGCGTTGCGGCGTCGTGCTGGCAATTCCACTCGATATCTTCCGTGGCGAAGGTGCCCGCGGCGTAGCTGTAAGTGAGCAGCGTGAGCAGTATCCGGGGGCCGGGAGAACCCGCGCCAAGCGTGGGCCTCAACGGCAGTTGGTCTGCGACCACGTCCACGGCTTCCAACGCCAGCTTGATCAGGATGCATTCGCCAACCAGCGGGCGCAGATCGCCTGGCAACTCCTGTCGCATGGGCGGGGCGATGTTTGTTATGGGCTGTGTCGTCATCATGCTTTGTGCTCGTGCATGGGCCAATCTCGCAAAGACGCGTTACCATCGTGTGGCAGGAAAGTGACGGTTGGGTTACGATTCCCATCCGCTCCGTTGACTCTGATCGCACTTGCTTTAGGATCGGCCCGTCAACTTCACCATGAACGCTTCTGTTCAAACCGGGGTTCGCAGGATTGGGTGGATACTGCTGCCCTTGGCGCTGGGCTTGGTCGCGACATGCGTTGCCGCGGCGACCACTGTCGACGTCTCCGGTCCATTCTACGAGCCCGATGTCGTGCAGAACGTCCATCTGGAAATCACCCCGGAAGCTCTTGACCAGATGCATCGGGCCCTGCCACGACGGAGCTGCGTGCCGGGCAACTTCCGCTGGAACGACCAAACGGTTTCGCTTGTTGGCATCCGCTACAAGGGCAACAGCTCTTCCATGCCGGATTCGCCGTTCAAGCGCGGCTTCGTGATTGACTTCGCTGAGTACCAGAAAGGTCAGCGTTTTCTGGGACTGCGGCAGGTGGCCTTGGACAATGGCATTCAGTTCGGCAGCCTGTTCAGTGAGCGGCTCATCACCGATGTGCTCCGCGGGGTCGGCGTGAAGGCGTCGCGCTGCAATTATGCGCGGCTCTATCTGAATGGGAAATACCAGGGTGTTTATGTGAATGTTGAGCGGATTGACAAGACGTTTCTCCAGCGGCAATTCGGACCCGATCGCGGTGCATTGTTCAAGGTGGATGAAGGCGGTCCGGGCGCCGATCTGGGCTATCTCGGCAATGATCCGGCGCTGTATCAAAAGTGCTTTGAACTCCACGCCGGTGCTGAGTTGGAGGCATACGCGGCATTGCTCGAATTCACCCGCGCCATCAACGAACCCGGAGCCCGCGCCGAAACCTTACGCCAGCGTTTGGACGTTGATGCGTTCTTGAAAACGACGGCGGTCCTGCTGTTCGCCGGTGCGTTCGACCAATACACGGGTTGGCAACCGCACAACTACTACCTCTACCGCAACCCTGCCGATCAGCGGTGGACGTACATTCCCTGGGACCTGGACGTGGGATTTGCGGATCGCGCGTTTGGCCGCATTCCGGTGTTGAACGGCTGGAATGCAGCTTGGCCAGCCCCGCTCCGAGGGCGTCCGCTGATGGAGCGGTTGATCGCAAGTCCGGAATTGCTCCAGGCCTACCGGGAACAGGCGAGCAACATTCTGGAAACCTGGTTCCGTCCCGAGCTTCTCCTTCCCAAGCTCCGGGCCTTGCACGCGCAGATTCGTGCCGACCTCGCGGAGGACCCCTTTCCATCCCGCCGTGCGACCGTGCCCTCCGATTCCGGATACGGAGACATCCTGGCCTCGATGGAAGACTTCATTCGAGCCCGCTACGCCCTGGCGCGAGACCAATTGGACGCGCCGGGAGAGCGACCTCGCCCGGTACCCATTCAGTCCACACCGGATCAAGCCGGCCCTCGGCCCGGTCCGCCGTCGGCTTATGACCCGACGGACCTGCGCGCCGTCAGGGTAACGGCTTCCAGCGTGGAACTGAGCTGGTCCAATCACGGTGGCGGAGCCATGGCGTACGTGGTCCAGCGATGCACTGGTGCGGACGCCTCGGATTTCGCGAACGCCATCGGGCAAGGCGGGGCGGACATCACGACGGCCGTTGACCGCGACGTGCAGCCCGCGAAGGCGTATCGCTATCGAGTGTATGCGGTCTTGCCGACGCCGAAGGGCCCGCAGGGCACCGGCCCTTCAAATGTCATCACGGTTCGCGTTCCCGAGTAGTAGGCTGGCCCGCTTGATTCGGCAGGGCAGTCTCCCCGACCAGACCCAAACCGGTTCAGGGCGTGGGCAGCGCTACGCGATAGAAGCGCCGCGGGTTGGCAGAGGTGGGTGTTGTGATTGGCAGCTCGCCATGCAGATTGGTGAAGGTTGTGTTGGACCAGTCCGAAGCGTCCAGGCTGACGCGACTGGGCGATCTCGCCAAGCCGCTCCAGCAACCGCGATTTGAAACAGGCGAAGCGGGCGGCGGCCGTTTGATTCAGCGACCTAGTTGGAACGAACGGCGGCGCGTGGATTGTCTCCATTTCCTGGGTGAGCAATCGCTGGGCGACGTCGAGTTCCACCAACGCCTCGGCGCCGTAAAGGAAGCCGGGCAGGAGGACATCGCGTTCCAAGGTGTAAGGCATGGCCAGCGACCGGGCGGCTTCCAGCAAGGCTTTCGGGCGGGACAGTTCTGCGGCTACGGTGTGCCGGCCGAGGTCCAGGTTCTCGCCGCCGCGCTGTCGAGCCCCTCACTTCGTCAGGTAGTACTTCTCCGCGTACTCTCGGACCATACGGTCGGTGCTGAACTGCGGCACCAGGACGGCCATCGCGTGCCGGACGCGTTGGATCCATTGTCGCGGGATGCCTTGGGCGTCGCGTTGATAGAACAACGGTATGACTTCTTCCGTCAGCGCCTTGAAGAGGTTGGCGCTGTCCACGCGGTCCTGCTCTTCGATGGACGCCGGATGCGCATCCGGCCCGATGGCGAAGCCGTTCTTGCCGTCGTAGGCCTCGCGCCACCAGCCGTCCAGGATGCTGAAGTTCAGGCAGCCGTGGCACAGGGCTTTCATGCCGCTGGTGCCGGAGGCTTCGAGCGGGCGGCGTGGCGTGTTTAGCCAGACGTCGCAGCCGGAAACCATTTGCCGCGCCACGTGGACGTCGTAGTTCTCGAGGAACACCAGATGTCCTTTGAGATCGCTGTACTTGCTGAGGTGGATGATGTACTGGATGAATCGCTTGCCGTCGTCGTCGCGCGGGTGGGCCTTGCCGGCAAAGATGAACTGCACCGGGCGCTGCGGGTCGCGGGTGAGGCGGACGATGTTCTCCATCTGCTGGAAGATCAGCGGGGCCCGTTTGTAGGTGGCAAACCGGCGGGCGAAGCCGATGGTCAACGCATCCGGATTCAGCAGGTGATCGAACGTGATGAAGTCGCCATGCGTCACGCGCTGCTGCTGGAGCAACAGGCGACGGCGGGCAAACTCCAGCAGCTCGCGGCGTAGCTTGTAGCGCAACGACCACAATTCCTCGTCGGAAACAAACTCAGGATCGTCAAGCCGGGCCCAGAAGTCCGGCGAGTTGATGTAGAAATCCCAGTCCCGCCCGTGGTCGGTGAGGTTGCGCCGCCAGAAGCTGCGCATCGTCCCCTTCATCCAGCCCATCACGTGAATCCCATTGGTAACGTGGCCGATGGGGACTTGATCTTCCGGTCGTTCCGGGAAAAGCGAATGCCACATGTGCCGGCTCACGCGACCGTGCAGTTCGCTGACCGCGTTGGCGGCGCGCGAGCCCTTCAGGGCGAGCACGGTCATGCAGAACGGCTCGTGGCTGTCCTCGGGATGCACGCGGCCCAGGCCCATGAGCTGGTCGTGGCTGAGCTTGAGCTGCTCGGCGAACTTGTGCCCGGCGTAGCCCATGAGATCGCTCGTGAAGCGGTCGTGCCCGGCCTCCACCGGCGTGTGGGTCGTGAACAGACACTCCTGTCGCGTCGCGTCGAAG
>CAYJNU010000208.1:0-12382 GCA_964371005.1 uncultured Verrucomicrobiota bacterium
GTCCACGTCGTCGTCCACCACGATGATGTATTTGGTGAACATCATCTGGCCCATGCCGCAGAGGCCGTGCATGATCTTGTAGGCCTGTATCGGGTAGGTCTTGCGGATGCTCACGAAGACGAGGTTGTGGAAGACGCCTTCCGCCGGCAGCGCGATGTCCACGATCTCGGGGAAGTTCATCTTGAAGATGGGCAGGAAGAGTTTCACGGACGCGCCGCCGATGTAGAAATCTTCCATCGGCGGAATGCCGACGATGGTGGCGGGATAGACGGCGTCCTTGCGGTGCGTGATGGCGGTGACGTGGAAGACGGGATACGGCTCGGGCAAGGTGTAATAGCCGGTGTGGTCGCCGAATGGACCTTCGTCGCGCAGCGGCTCGGTCGGATCAACGTAGCCTTCGATGACGAAGTCGGCATTGGCGGGGACTTCGAGGTCGTTGGTCTCGCACTTGACGAGTTCGACGGATTTTTTGCGGAGGTAACCGGCGAGGAGAAATTCATCGAGGCCATCGGGCAACGGCGCGGTGGCGGCGAAGGTGAACACGGGGTCGCCTCCGAGGAAGATGGCGACGGGCATGCGCGTGCCGGTTTCGTAGTAGCGGCGGCCGTGGCGTGCGCCGACTTTCTGGAGCTGCCAGTGCATGCCGGTGGTTTTGTCGTCGTAAATCTGGATGCGATACATACCGACGTTGCGTTCGCCGGTGTCGGGGTCTTTGGTGACGACACAGGGGAGGGTGATGAAGCGCCCGCCATCGAGCGGCCAGCATTTGAGGATGGGGAGGTTTGCCAGAGTTGAAGGTTGAAGGTTGAAGGTTGAAGGTTTGCTGACGTTCGGCGCGGCGGGCCAGCTTTCAACTTTCAACTTGGAACCTTCAACCAACTGGATGACTTCCTTGCACGGACCGTCCTTGACGAGCTTGGGCTTGGCGTGACGGACTTCGAAATACTGGGTCAACAGGCTCGCCATTTCCTTTAAGCCGATTGGCATCTTGGGCTTGATCAGTCCGCCAAGTTCCTTGGCAACTTCATCCACGGAACTGGCCCCTATGCTCAGCGCCATGCGTTTCCACGAACCAAGCGTGTTGATGGCGACCGGGAATGGCGACACGACGCCGTTCACCGTCGTTTTCTCGATGAGCAACGCTTTGCCGCCGCCGGGCGATTTCATTTCGCGGTCGGCCAGCTCGGTGATTTCGAGTTCGGTGGCGACGGGTTGGGCGACGCGCTTGAGTTCGCCCGCCTGTTCGAGCGCGTTGAGGAAGTCACGGAAGGAATCGAAAGCCATGCCGGCAGGCTAGCAAAGGTCCGCGAATCGGCAAGGGGCGTCGTTTATCCCAACTCCGCGCGTCAGGAGACGATTTGACGCCGGCCGGCGCCGCTAATGGAAGGCGGGCGCAGCGGCGGCAGCGCCAATGACCGCCCACACAACGAGCAACCGACCCGTCCGCGCCGGCAATCTCAACCCCTTCCCAGGCGCGCTCAAAAGGTTGAAACGGACCGGTAGCGAACGCCTGAAATTCGCTCGCGAGGCGGAAGTGCTTTGCTCAGACTTCGCCGGTGCTGAAGTGGGCAAAAATGTTGATCGCCCTCGCGCTGCTGCCGGTTTGTGTCGGCGCCGGGCAGGCGCTTTGGATGGTGATCCGTGCCAGTGGCAGTGCGGACACCACCTGGGTGCCAATGCTGGCGGGGGCCGCCTGCTGGCTTGCCGTCTTCTTGCTGCTGCCCAAGCCGATGTGGATTTACGTTTTCGGCCACGAACTGACGCACGCCCTCTGGACGTGGCTTTGCTGGGGGCGCGTCAAACGCTTCAAGGCCTCGGCCAGCGGCGGGCACGTGGTGGTTTCCAAGACCAACTTTCTGATCACGCTGGCCCCGTATTTCTTTCCCCTTTACGCGGTGCTGGTGATCCTGGCGTTTGTGCTCGGGCATCTGCTCTGGAATTGGACGCACCTTCTCGTTTGGTTTCACCTGTTGTTGGGCGTGGCCTACGCGTTTCACGTGACCCTGACCTGGCAGGTGTTGCAGACGCGCCAAACAGACATCACGAGCCAGGGTTGGCTGTTCTCCGCGGTCGTTGTCTTCCTGGGGAACGTCGGCGTGCTGCTGGTCGGGATTCCCTTGCTGGCCGCGAAGGTGAACGTCCTGACCGCGCTGGGCTGGTGGTTGAAATGCACCGGCGAGGTACTGCACCGTTTGGGCTGGATCGGCTAACGGGTCCCGGCCCAACCCCGATCAGCGCGGCGGGATGATGCGGTGAAGCTATGTTCGAGTCGGCGGACTATGGATTCGGTTGAGGCGGATTGCCTTCCGCTTTGGCCGGCGCCAGGAGTTTCCGCGCCATGCTCATGCCCACGCGCATCATCTGCAACTGGTTCGTCTGGAACTTGCCAAACGAATCCAACTGCCCTGGCGAGAGCACCTCCTTGGCGCGCTCGTAAACCTGCTGGTTGACGGCTTCCTGGCTCTGGAGCGCCTTGTCCGCCCCATCCTCCGACAACATGGCTTGCATCTGAGCCGCGTCCGGCGTCTCGCCCGGCGACGGCTGGCTGGTGGCGGCGGCCACAGCCTGTTTTTCCTCTTTCATGATGGCCAACAGTCGTTCCGTCTGTTGATCGTTCAGCGCGTTCTCGTCGTCGCCAGCTTGTTGTCGGAACTGGTTGAGTTGCGCCCGTTCGCCGACCGTTTGCTGGTAATCCTTGTATTGCGCGTACTTGCTCTCGCCGAGAAACCCTCTCACCTGCTCGTCGAAACTCTTGTGTTCCTCGGCCAGCGTATGGATCGTCTCCACGTGGTTGGTGGAAGAATCGCCAAACAGAGACGTCGCCTTCTCCGCGCCCTTCATCATGTTGTCGGCGAGCAGATCCTTGAACTGGGCGGCCTCGTCCGGCGGGAGAGCCAGTTGTTTGATGAGGGGGCTGTAAAGCTGATCCAGCGCCAATCGTTGCTGGTCGCGAATCAACTTCTTCGTCTCCGGGTCTTCCATCATCTTGGCAAAGAAACTGCCCAAGCCGCCCTTGGCGTCAGTCGGTTTCTCAGTCGCGCCGGTCGTCTTCGCTGCCTCCGCAATTTGCGGATCAGCCTTGGCGCCGGCCTGCTGACGCGCCCCAAGCTTCCCGGTCAAATCATGTACCAAGAGCTGGAGTTCGCGACGCTGGTCTTCCGCGCGCTTTTGGGACGTCTCCAATTCCTCGAGCTGTTGACTGGCTTGTTCGCTCTCGCTGCGCAGGGAGACTATCTCGGCCTTGTGCCCGCTGAGTTGTCGCCACTGGACGACACAAAGAATACCCAGTGCGACGGTGGTCGCGGCGAATATCAGAATGAGTGTGTTCTTCATAAATCGGCTTCAGCTCACCGTGGTACGGGCCACGTGCCCGCCAGGTAATCCGGCCAGCCGCGACGCGGCAAAGCCAGAGAGACGACCGTCAGCGCGCCGGCCAGCGCGTAACCCAGCGCCGCTCCCATCACGGGATGCGTCCGATGGTATAGCGCGAACAGCAGAATGGCCAGCGCGACGGGACTCCACGCCACCAGGGCGCGGCAAAACACGCGCAGCCGCGACGCCCTCACCCCGTCCCGCTGCACGAAGGTCACGTTGCTGATGCGCAACACGAGACCGCCACGAAACAACAGCGCCGCGAGCAACGCCGGAATGCCGACGTAGATCGCCAAAGTCACGTTGATCACGATGAGCGGAAAGATCGGTTGCACGGAAAAGTCGGGAGGGGTGACCCGGCCCGCGTACGGCTTCAACGCCGCCTCCGCCTCGGCGATTTCCTTTTCACCTGGCGCCGGATGTTCCACGACGCTCTGCTCGGCGAACCGGCGCGCGTCGCCCTTGATCGTCGCGCGTGCAATCGGCCCCGACCACGCCGCCTCGTTGGTGATCAGCGAGCGATAGTGGGTGGCGATGTAAACCGCATACTGCTGGTCGCCAGGCATGCGCTCGGCCTTGCCAAAAAACTGCATGGTGGAACGCTGCTGCAAAAGCGCGCCCAGATCCATGAGGCCGGGGTAGGCTTGATTCCATTTCTCCAACGCCGCGAATCCCAGCAACGACATGGCCGTGGCGAACAGCGGCAACGCGACGCACCCCGCCACCACCGCAACGCGCCGCCAGCGGGAGACGACCGCCAGACGAGACAACAGCGGTTTGAGCGCAGTGGCGACCGCGCCCGCATCGGACAGTTGGGGCAGGCGCTTCAAGAAGTCGCGCGCGTGCAGCGGCAGGGGAACGGGCACGTCACCCGCGGTCATCGCGCATCTGCGGCCTGCGAGCGCGGCGGCGGCGACTTCGCTGAGAAACTGTTGCGTTCGCTGGCTTGGCGGCAACAGCGGAGGAAGACAGGCAGCAGCGACCTCTGGTTGAGTCGTTACATCGCTCAAGCGGACCGCGGTTGCGAGGCTGGGGGCCGGGAAATCGAGCAACTTCGCCCGCCCATCTCCGGTAATCCAGACGCGCTCCAGTTCCAGCGCGGCTGGCAACGTGCCGTCTTTCTCGGCCGCGCTGATTTCGACCGCAAGGTCGTGGAGCCAAAAGCGCACAGGTGTCCAAGGTTGGCACGCCCGGATCAGATTCGCCAGCGGCTGGCCGCTGACGCCTTCGTAGGCGTCCCAGTTTTCTTCCGGCGCGCGGCGGCCCGTGAGCCAACGCAGCCGGCCCGCCCGCCCAATGTTCCGCCACGGCGCCGGCACCGGGGGCGTGCCCGGCGGCACGACGCGAATCCACACCTTGCGCAACAAGCGCAAGTCGTAACCCAGCCGCCATTCCGCATCCCCGGTTTTGCCCAGTGGCTCGAGGACATGGTAAGGCCCGATCTGCGGCTGTGTTTCGACGGCGGCAGGCGCGGTTTCACTGACGACGAGGACGGGCCGCGCAAGCAGCGCAATGCGCGAATGCACGCGCGTGTGTGTCATCAAGTCGTGGACGGCGGCGAATCCGTTGCGCCGGCGCGCCGTGCAAAACAGCAGCGCCAGCAGGATGTAGAACGTAAGCCCGGACAAGAGTTGCACCAGGCCCGAGCCGTCCAGGTACACCTGGGGATTCCCGCCCACGATCAACCACGAAGGCACCGCTGGCCCGACCACATAGACCACGGCGCGGAGCAGTCCCCGCCAGACTCCGGGCGGGTTGTTGTCCGGCGCGGCGACGCGCAGGCGGCAAATGGCCTTGCCGGCGGTGGCGCCCCAGATGCCTTCCAAAAGCGCGTAGTACAGGATGGCCACCAACAGTCCCGCGAGCATCGCCGGGTACGCCCCCGGACTTTGCTTGAAGAAGAAATCCATGGCCGCCATCAAATCGCCGAACACCAGCAACTGGACCACCAAGCCCACCGCGCTCAGGACCATCATGTCCAGGTAGCCCGCCAGGAACCGCAAGCCCAGCGTGGCCGGCGTGGGCGCGACCGAACCGTACGGCGTGAGTGCTTGGGCCAGTTCCTGATAGCTTTTGAAGCGGTCGCCCGATTGTTTTTCGAGACAGCGCAGAATGACCCCGGCCAGACCGCGCGGAACGCTGGCACGGTACTTCCTCGGCGACGGCGGGCGGTGTTCGAGCACGGTTGCGAGCAGTTGCACCACGTTCTTCGCCTCGAATGGCGTGCGTCCGGTGAGCAGATAGAACAGCGTCGCGCCGACGGAATACATGTCCGAGCGGGCGTTCAGTTCCTCGCCGCGCAATTGTTCCGGCGAGCAAAAGGCCGGCGTACCGAGGAATGCGCCGGTCACCGTGAGCGCGGGTTCGAGGCGCAGGTTCGTTGAAATCGAAAGGCCGAAGTCGCCAATCTTCGCGGTGCCGTCGGTGTCGCGGAAACAATTCGAGGGTTTGACGTCGCGATGCAGGATGCCGATGCGTTGGGCCGCTTCCAGGCCCGCGATGATTTGCAGGACGCAATCCACCGCCTCGCCGATCGGGAGCGGACCGTGGGCATTCACGCGATCTTGCAGCGTGCCGCCCGAGACGAGTTCCATCGAGATGACAGGCGTGCCGCCGATTTCCTCCGTGCCGAACACATAGACGCTGTTGGGATGGTTGATCGAAGCCGCCAGCCGGCCCTCGCGGAAGAACCGCTCGCGCGCCTCCGGCGAATCCAAAGTGTGGCTCAGCGCCTTGAGCGCGACGCGGCGTCCGCTGTCCAGATCGTCCGCCTCGAACACCGCGCCCATGCCGCCCTGACCCAGCGTGCGGACGATGCGGTAGTGCCCCAGTTGCTCGCCGGGTTGCGGCAGTCCCCGTGATCTCGCCGGCAACACGGGTAGTGCGACAGTCCCGGTTGGCCCCACGATTGGTTGCGTCCCAAAGGCGGCTTTGAGGAGACACTTTGGGCAGAGCTCGGCAGGCACGTCGTCCGGTAGTTCCGTCCCGCACTGCGCGCACTTGCGGCTGGCTGGATTTGTTGCTGGTTCGTTCATAGTCTCGTTCCACCCTCTACTTCAGCAAAACCGGCGAAAGGTAACGCAGCATTTTGGGAGCGTCTGCCAGGTAACGCAGGCTTCCAAACCTTGTATTGCCGCCTTCCAGGTCGGCAGGCTGGACCAAGACGGGCGGTCCGCAGGTTTGGCAATCGGTTTGGCAACCTGCGACAAAGCAGACTTGGAAGTCCGCGCTACGGCGTCGGCGGTCACAAAAATCCACCTGCCGTCAGTCGAACATCGAAAACAGATGGCGGATTTCTTCCTCGATCGCTTCCGGCGATGCGACGGTGTCGGCGATTTCCGCGCGCAGGATTTCGCGATAGCGTGCGCGCAGCCGCTGAACGGCCATCTTGACGGCAGCCTCCGTGAGGTTGAGCCGGGTCGCGATCTCCGCGTACGGCAAGGCCGATTCGTCCCTGGCGAGGCAGCCGCGGAGCAACTCGAACAACTTCGCGCGGCCCGAAGCCACGTATTCGTCGTGCAGCCGCGACATGGTGCGCTCCAACAACGTCATGGCCCACTGGCGGTCGAAAAGCACGTCCGGTTGGAGGTTGTGGGCCGGCTCCGAGGCGAAGCGCGACTCCGCCAGCTCCTGGTCAATGGACAGGACGGGAGTCGTGCCGCCGCGTTTCTGCGCATGCTGGCGATTCCATTCGTTGGCCAGAAAGCATTTGAGGGCCACGAGCAGAAAGGTGCGAAACCGGCCCTTCTCGCTCGCCGCGGCATTCAGGTATTCCTTTCTCAACAGCCGCGCGAAGAACTCCTGGGTGAAGTCCTGAGCGTCCTGCGGGTTGTGCCCGCGCCGGCGCACGAACGCGTAGAGCGGAAACCAATACGTGCGGCAGAGCGTCTCGAGCGCCGCGTCCGAATCTGGCGAGTTCCGGTCACGCGCAGACACCACCACCGACCAATGCGTCGTCACAAACGCGGAATAAACCGGCGACTCCGCGGCGTCGTCTGGCACTGAGGATGGGGGCTCGGGGTGGCTGATGCTCACGCCGCAAGCGTAGTCAGTAGTCGGCGAAGCGCAAGCGCGGGACTTGCGTCCCGTGGCAGGCGGGTGAGTGTGTCCACAAGGACCAAACCGTGCCGCCTGCATGACTCCTCGGCAGCAATCGTTTGGCGTCTGGTTGAATCCCCTTCCTTCTGCTAGATGGACGAAAACCTCTGATATGAGTATGCTCTTCTCATGGCGTTGGTGCGCATCCTGATTGACGGCTACAGCCTGCTCCACAGTTGGCCGGAGCTGGCGCCGGGGCAACCGCGCCATTCCGAAGCCGCCCGGGATGAGCTCATCCGTTGCCTCACGCATTACCAGGACACCATCGGCACACCGGTGACTATTTTCTTTGACGGCGCGGGCCGCCGGGGGCCGGCGCGTCCGCATGATGCCTCTCACACCGTCGAAGTGTTGTTCTCGCGCAACGGCCAGACCGCGGACCAAATGATCGAACGCGCCGCGCACCGCTTCGCCGCGTGGGGCGAGGTGCTCGCGGTCACGGACGACTACGCCGAGCGCGATACGGTGATTGCGATGAATGGGTTCGCGTCTAGCTGTCGTGGGTTCATCCGGCAGGTGGCTGAAACCTTGGGTGAGCGGACCGAGGCCCTTCATCATCACAATCGCCGCGAGCGAAGCGGCTTCCAGCGAAAGCGGTAACATGAACGCGACCGGCATGAACCGATCCCAGCAGCCTCCGAACGTGAGAAGCTTGTTAACGTGGTCTTGCGCTGCTTGGCTGCTGTCCGCCTGGCTGGCGCTGCCGCTGGTCGCCCAAGAAGTGGCGAACTCACCACTGCCGCCAGGCCGCTTTCTCTTCATGGTGGACACCTCGCTTTCCATGCGCGCCCGCGCCGACGGATTGCTGCAGACGGTCGAGGCGTTGCTCGCGTCCGGATTGGATGGACGCCTGCGTCCCGGCGATTCGATCGGGCTTTGGACGTTCAACCAGGAGGTCTATGCCGGGCGTTTCCCACTGCAGACCTGGACGCCCAGCACGCGCACCGCGGTAACCGCCAACGTGCTCGAGTTTCTCCGCAACCAGCGCTACGAGAAGAAGACCGACCTGGACCTGGTGCTGCGCAAGGCCCTACCGCTCGTGCGAGGCTCCCAAACCATCACGTTGGTGCTGTTCACCGACGGCGAGGAGCCGGTGCGCGGCACCCCTTTCGACGACGACATCAACGCTGTGTTCCGCGAATCCCGGCGCGAGCAGGCGCGCGTGCGCATGCCGTTCGTCACGGTGTTGCGCGCCGAGAACCGCCAATTCGCCCGCCATGCCGTGGGTCTCCCGCCCTGGCGAATTCAAATCCCGCCACTGCCAATCGAGGAGAAGGCGCTCGCGGCGGCCAAGTCACCGCCGAGGGTTCCGCTGAAACCGCTGGAAACCAGGCCGGTGATGAAACCGGCCGAACCGCGCAATCCAGAGCTTACGTCCGTCAAGCTCCCGCCACCGGTCGTGACTCCTCCACCAGTCGCGGAGAAGACGCCGGAAGCCAAGCCAGTTGAGAAGCCGCTGGTTGCGACGGCCGAGCCGGCGAGCGCGGCGGTGACGGCAAAACCAGCAATCGCGGTTGAGCCGCCGAAGCCGGCCAGTCAAACGCCGCCGCCTGCCTTTGCTGCTTCAGTGCCGCAACCGCCACCCGCAAGCGACGCGGGCAAGACTCCGGAAATCGTCATTACGCCAACAGCCGTGCCTGAGCCAACCAAGCCTGTAATCCTGGAGACACGCCCCGCCGTTGCCGCCACGACTTCTGAGCCGCCCAAGCCGGTCACAGCGGAAGCCGCACCGCCGACATCAACGGTGATCGCCGAGCCAAAACCCGTGATCATCGATACCGCACCCCTGCCTGAAGCGGCAACCGCTGTCGAACCGTTGCCAGCCAAGCCCGCGCTGGTGGAGCCGAAAACCAGCGTGCCGTTCGAGTCAAAGCCGCCCCCGATCGCCCTCACGCCAGCCGTGCGGTCTCAGGAAAGCGCAAAGCCCGCGGAACCGTTGGCGGCTGAGGCTGCGCCCCAGGTCCAAGCCCCGCCCATCTCGACGGAGACGCCGTCCGCTCGGCTTGCTGAGCCCAAGCCCACACCAACCGCTGAGCCGCAAACGGGAACTGCGGCGCTTCAACAGATCGCGGAGACGTCCGTGCAGGCCGCGCTGGTGGTGCCGCCCCAACCATTCCTGAGCGGTTCCCGTTTGCTCGTCGTTGGATTGCTGTTGCTCGTGGTGGCGGGTGTCTTGTTCTGCTTGATCGTGCGCCGGTCCCGCGCCGTGGGGACGCCCGGCAGCTTGATCACGCAATCGTTCGACCGCGATAAGAAGTCGTCGTAAAGCGGTTGCACCGCCGCGCCCGGCGTGTTAACACAACCCCGAGCAAGCTCTTGGAATACCTATGAAAAAAATCATCATCGGAGTCGTCATCGCGCTGGTCGTCCTGGTCATCGCCGCCGTGTTGGCGGTGTCGCTGTTCCTTGACAGCGGAATCAAGAAGGGCGTGGAAACATTCGGGCCGGAACTCACCAAGGTGAGCATCAAGCTGGACTCGGTGAGCCTGTCGCTCCTGTCGGGGTCAGGCAGCCTCAAGGGCCTCGTGGTGGGCAACCCGGCAGGGTGCAAGACGCCCAACGCCATCAGCGTGGGCACCGCGAGCCTGGCGATCAGCCCCGGTTCGTTGATGTCCGACAAGATCGTGATCAAATCCGTCCGCGTGGAAGCCCCGGAGATCACTTTCGAAGGCGGGTTCAACGAGAACAACCTGACCAAGATCATGGACAATGTGAACGCCGCGACCGGCGGTGGAGACGGGAAAGCGAAGGCCGATGCGCCCACGCCGGAAGCCGGTCCAGGCAAGAAGCTGCAGGTGGATGACTTCCTCATCACCGGCGCAAAGGTCAACGTAAGCCTGACCGGCATGGGCGGGAAAGCCATCACGCTGCCGCTGCCCGACATTCATCTGACCGATCTGGGGCAGGGCGCGGACGGGATCATGGCGGGTGACCTCACCAGGCGCGTGCTGAAAGAGGTGCTCGCCTCCGCAACAAAGGTGGCCACGAGCGACGCGGCGAAGAATCTGGCCAAGGGCGTGACCGACGCAGCCGGCGACGTGGGCAAGACCGCCACGGATGCAGTCGAGAAAGCCACGAAAGGCATCGGCGGTTTGTTCAAGAAGAAAGACAAGTAGGCTCTGCC
Organism: uncultured Verrucomicrobiota bacterium; assembly: GCA_964371005.1. Lineage (GTDB taxonomy): Bacteria > Verrucomicrobiota > Verrucomicrobiia > Limisphaerales > MWDV01 > MWDV01. Next base: position 10,595 of record CAYJNU010000208.1, read on the forward strand.
GAGGGGACGGTTAATCCCCATCGGGCACCATGAGCGAAGACACAGCGAAGAACCGTTGGGGCGGTTGGATTACCCTTGTCTGCCCAGCAATAACGCGGCTTCCCTGATTCGGCCTCAATCCCCTGCCGTCGTGGCCGCAGTCTGTTGACCTCCGCTCCGGCTCGTCTGTCTCGTTTGCCTTGCGAAGCCGGAGGCGTGGGGAGAATGGCGGTTGGTCGCCTCACCCAACAGTATTCGGAAGCCCCCGCTCTGTTTGCCGCAGATGTCACGGCACAAGCACGCGATAGAACCTTTGCCCCGCCGTACTGAGTGTGTCGGTGGTCAGCGCGACCGGACCAGTGGCCACGACATCCAGGGCGAGGTTCGACCAGCTTGCGTCGGTGAGGCTGGCCTTTTGTTGCACGCGGTAGCTGAGTCCAGCGATGGCGGTCCATTTGAGGGTCACCACCCCGTTGGTTCTGGTGATGAACTGGAGGAGCGGGCGGGAAACCGTGGTGATACGGAAAGTGTTGGTGGCCGATTGAGTTGGGGCGCCGCCATCTGAGACGCGGACACGGAAGGTACTGCTGGTTCCGGCGTTCGCGTCGGCGGGCTGCCATCCGAACAAGCCGGAGGCCGGGTTGACCGTGGCGCCAGCCGCGGTGGCGGAGGCCAGGGCAAACGTGAGGTTCTGGGCCGGGGTTTCGACGTCGTTGGCACTGTTTGTGATCCAAACCTGCGCGCCGGCATGAACGGTTCGATCCGCGACTGCCGCGATGGTGGGCGGGTCGTTGACGGCTTTGACCGTCAGGACAAAGGAATCGCTGGTGGAGTTTGCCCCGTCATCTACGGTGACCGTGATGGTGGAGTTGCCGAAGGCATTCGTGGCGGGTTTGAGCGTGAGGGTGCGAGACGTCCCGCTGCCTCCGAAGAGGAGGCTGGCGGTCGAGACGAGGTTGGTGTTGGACGAAGCCGCGGAGACGGTGAGCGCGTCGGCCAGTGTTTCGGCATCACCAATCGTGAAGGGAATGGGCGTCGTCGAGGTGTCCTCGTCAGTGGCCAGGTCGCTCAGGTTGGAAAGCGTGGGCGGATTGTCGGGCGCGCTGCCGCAGCAGACCAGGTTCGATTCTGTGATGCTCAATCGCCAACCCAGGCTCAGGCTCCCGCCATCTTGCGCGGAATCGTCATTGATGAAGAGCGACCACGTGCCATTGGGATTCAGGCCAGTGAACGCGGCGAGGGTTTGCCCGTATGGTCCGGCCGGCGCCGGGGCGGGGAAGACATCGCTGTCAGGATCGTAATCCGTGGGTTGGTTGGTGCTGGTGACGATTCGCCCTTCCGGGAACAGCCTTGTGCTGGCCGCGTTGTCGAACGTAAGCGTGGCGTTGGTGATGTTGGTTCCGTTCCCGCCGTCCGACATCAGCATAACCGACTGGCCGGTGGGACCGATGAGTAAAACGTCCAGATCGCCCGCGTAGGCGTGGGTCAGTCCAGTAAGGGTGACACGGACCTTCGTCACGGTGCCGGTGACGCCACTGACGGCGATGGTGGAGGGATAAAGCGACGCGGCGCCCTGGGTGCCATTTGCAGGGATGGTCAGGACCGAGTTATTGAGGCGGTTGAGGGTGTTGATGGCGCTGCCGCCGAGCGCGAATATCTTGCTGACCGTTCCCAAGTCGAGCGCGTTGTCCTGAAGTTGCAGCGTTGCAGTAATGCTGCCACCGCAGGTGCCGCCGGCGGTGAAGTTGAACGGCTTCGTCACTAGCCCGCCGCCGCTGATCGCGCCATAGGTTTGGGCCGGTCCCGGAG
>CAYJNU010000208.1:12392-13545 GCA_964371005.1 uncultured Verrucomicrobiota bacterium
CTCCAGCAGCGTGGTCTTGCCCGAGCCGGGCGAGCCGATCAGGTTGATCGCCAACGTCCCCCACGGAAACCCGCCGCCCCAGCGGTCAAACGCCCACTTGCCGGCCACGTAGCGCGCGTTGGCGCCAAGTAACCCGCCGCCGCTGATCGCGCCATAGGTTTGGGCCGGTCCCGGAGAGAGCACGCCCCCGCCGGCCAACAATGTCGCCACGAGATTGGTTGTCTTGGTGATGCTGTTGTTCTGCAGCATGAAATTCACGTTCACGGTTTCCCCGGCGTCCACGGCACCATTCGCGGGCAGGCAACCTTCCGAAACCAGCGTGGTAGATCGGATCGCGATGATCGGCACCGGGACGCGAGGCAGGATGGTGAAGTTGGAATCGCCCACGTCGAAGAACACATTGCCTACCGCCTCGACTTTCAACCGGGCAACAGTGGTGCTGAGCACTGGAAGCGTCACAACTTCCGAGCCGTCGTTGGGCGTGTTCAAGGCCAGTGGGGTGTTGAAGAGCTGGCCGCCGTTGGTGGAAAGCCAGATGTTGACCAGCGAGGTATTGATGGGGGTGGCCGTGGTGCCGGCGATGTTCCAGGTGATGGTGGTCGTGTTCGACAAACTGCCGCCGTTGTTGTGCGACGTGAGGGCAAACGGACCCGCCGTGCCGACGACGGTCAACAGCATGTCTGACGAGCTCATGCCCCCGCCACCGGCGCGATTGTCGCGCGCGGTGACCCGGAAGTGGAGCGTGCGGCTCGTGGTGGGCAGCTTTTCCTTCGGGGTGGCCGCTCCGCTCAGGATGTCTTGCAGCCTGGGAAAGACCCGTGAAGAATCGGCGGTAGGTTGGACGGACCGGAACAAGGGGCTGCTGCCGTTGTCCGGCGACGTGAGCGAGGTTGCCGGGCCAAGGTCCAATTCCTCCCAGCAGTAGGTGAGCGCGTCGCCGTCGGGATCACTGCCTGAGGCGGTGAGTGTGAAGGGAGTCGCTTGCGGGATGGCGTAGTTGGGACCGGCGCTCACGAGGGGCGGGGAGTTGCCGCTGGGGCTGAGGAGCGGACAACTGTTGCCCGTGTCCAGCGTCGAGTAGCCGATGATCTGACTGAGACTCGCGGCATGAAAATACAGATCGCTCCGGCTCTGGATGTTGTCGGTGGTACAG
>CAYJNU010000209.1:0-13524 GCA_964371005.1 uncultured Verrucomicrobiota bacterium
TACCACGCGTCGTGACGTTGTTGGTGCCAAAGGCGATGTAGGTGACTATGCTCGCGAATGGGTTAAACATGTTCCCCGAAGCGCCATCAATGGGAATGCCCGAAAAAATCGGGTGATAGCTTGTCGGTTTGAGCGCCACCGTGCCTGCCGTGTCCGGCATGGTACCGCCGGTAGTGAATCCCAATCGGCTGTTCCGCAGGGTGTAGCCGGACATATCCATCAGCTTCCCGCCAAAGCCGTTCCAAGCCGCCGTCTCGGTGGCTGACTCATAGTGCCCGCTGTTCACTCCCCGACCGATAATGACGAGGTCGTAGCCGACAAGCTGGCTCACGTTGAAATTGTCCGCCGTCTGAAAGCGGGTTACTGTGTGGCCGTTGCCGTTGAGGAGATCGGTATAGCCGATGTCCGGGGCTTGCGTGAAACCGGCACCCGCAGCATTGCTAGAAGGCGTATTATCGCCGGAACTGAAGCTGACCCAAGCGATGTTATAGGCGTTTGCAGAGAAGACGGCCAAGCTGCTGATGCACGCTAAGGACCACACTGAAACACGAAGGTTTTGTTGCATAATTGCGGTTTAGGTTGCTTTGATGAGCAAACTTGTAGCGGCAAAGTTACGAAAATGCAACAAAAAAAACTCACACAAAAAAAACTCTTCATTCTGGTCTATCACCCGCCAAGGCAGACACTTGCCAACCTGGCTCATTCCGCTTTGGATTTCCGCTTCATCTTGCCCGTGGGTGGGGCCGCAGCGTTGGTCCGGACGTCCTGCTTACATCTTGTTTGTCACACTGCCTTCCGCCGCCGACTCGCGGTAATGAACCACCCGCACCCGCTCCCAGGTGACCAACCCGCCGCCCATCATCCCGTCGAGTTGAGGCAAGAAGGCCTTGATCTTGTCCTCGCCATCCACGATTTCGATGACCAGCGGCAGGTCCATTGAGAGTCGCAGAATCTTGGCCGTGTGGAGGCGGCTGGACTTCCCGAATCCCATCGGGCCGCGCAGCACGGTGGCGCCCGCGAGATGCGCCTCGCGGGCTTTGAGCACAATGGCTTCGTAAAGCGGTTGATGTTCCCAGCGATCACTCTCGCCGATGAAGACGCGCAACAAAACGGCCTCTTCTGGAATTTGCATTTCAATGACCTTTCATCGAGTTGAAGACGGCAGCGAGAGTGAAGCCCAGCCAAGTAGCCAGCAGGCACGACAGCACCGACAGCAGCACATTGCCACCCGCATAGAGCCATTCGCGTTCACGGACCAGGTTAAGCGTTTGAAGGCTGAACGAGGAGAACGTGGTGAAGCCGCCGCAGATGCCGATCATCAGGAACTGCGTGGTGAACGCTCGCGCCTCGGAACTCAGTCGTCCCTCCGGCAAGGTCCACGCCGCCGCCGCCCCGATCAGGAGCGAACCGATCACGTTGACAACGAGCGTGCCCAGCGGGAAGGTTTCGCCGGACTTCGCGGAAACCACGCCGTTGAGCCAATAGCGGGCTACGCTGCCCAGCGCACCGCCCATTGCGACCCACATGTATGCCATCATACCGGTAATTCCGGCCATCGTCGCAGATGGTGAAGGCAAATCAACCCCGGAGACGGTGTTTCGGGGGCTGACCCGCGGGCAGAGAAAAGGCCGGCGTGGTACGCGCCGGCCCGGCAAACAGAATGAGGAGGTTACTTGCCCAGCAGGTGCTCGATGACCATTTGGTCCAGGGCGGCGTAGTTACGATCCTTGATCAGGGCCTGCGCCTGTTTTTCGTTAAACGAGCGGGCCTTCTGGAGGAGCTTCAGGAACGTGCGTCGGCTGTTGTCCAGATGCGCCAGCCAGTGCTCGACCTTCGTGGGCCGGAACGGATGCACGTCGAAGCAAACGAACTCACCGTTCTTGCCGTAGCCGTTGCGTTCAAGGGCCCGGATCTGGTTGAAGGCGACGCGCAGGTTCGCACTGCCAAACGGTTTGTCCTGGTCGAACTTCAGCCCGTTCTGGTCATTGAGATGGAGCGACCAGAGCTTGCCGAAGGACATGGCGAAATCAATCTCGTCTGCCGGATCCAGGCCCGCCAGGATGGCGTGGGCGGATTCGATGAGGCAGCCGACGCGCTTCGGGTCGCGGGTCAGGTGCGCCAGCGCCAGCGCGTGGCCGATGGTGGGCACGTAGGCGTGATCCATCGGCTCGTTGGGCTTCGGCTCGATGGAAATGCGAATCTTCTTGTCGTAGGCGAGCATGGCGTCCACCGCCTCGACCAGGTACTCCACGCACTTGCGGGCGTTCTTGGCTTCGCGGATGTAGCTGCCTTCGCGCGCGAGCCAGAGCACGATGAGGTCCGTGCCGAGGTAGTTCGCCACGTCAATGCACCGCAGCGAACGTTCGATGGCGTACTGGCGGCACTTGGGATCGTTGCTCGTGTACGCGCCATCAATGGTGCGCGGATCGAACCAGAGCCGCGGGGCGACCATCTCGGCGGCCACGCCGGCGTCGGCGAGCTTCTGCTTGAGTTGCTTGCTTTCCTTGCGGAGTTGCGCGTCGGACTTGCTGTCAATGTCCGGCACGGCGTCATCGTCGTGAAACATCATCGCGTCGAAGCCCAGCTTCTTGAGCGCGGCGAGTTTCCAATCGAACGTTTGCGGCGAGCGGACGGGCGGCCCGTAGGGGTCTTGTCCTTCGCTGATGTTCCAGGGACCGAAACAGAATTTGTAGTTTTGTTTTGCCATAAGCCTTGGGGTCAACTTAAGGAACCGTGCGGAGAATGAAAGAGGGAAAAGCCAGCAGAGGGAAAAGCCGGCGAATTCCTGGCCGCGGGCAGCCTTGCTCCCCCCCGTAGTGGCAGGCTTCCCAGCCTGCCGTAGCCAGCGGCTTCCAGCCGCCCGGCTGGCAGAACCCAGCGAACATCTCCGACCTCGCGCCCGCGCCCAAAGCGGCCGGCTGGAAGCCGGCCGCTACGGCAGCCAAAGATGGCTGCCACTACAGTCGCAGGAGCGGCAGACTTCCAAGTCCGCTGTGCCTCGCCTGGTTATGACTCCGAACCTCTCATGGTGCGACCCGGGCCGTGCGCTCCGACGAGGCAGGGGTCGCGAGACTCGTCGGCTTCAGTCCCGGCCTCCACACGAGAAGGGCCGCGATCAGACGAGCGCGGCCCGCAAAACTGCTTCGCGCTGAAGTTACTTCTTTTCCTCTTTCACGCGTTTTGCTTCCCACGCCCGAGAGTTCTTCTGGCCGCCGCGTTCACTCTCGATCGTGCCCTTGATCGTGTCCTCGCTCAACTTGCCCTTGTAAGCCATGGTGAACTTCTGTCCGTTGCGCTCGCGGGTGACTTTAGAAGATACTTCGCCGTCCTTGAGCTTCCCGTCTTCGATCGCCGTCTCGGTGTTGTTTCGTCCGGTGATCATGCCGGTCAGCTTGTCGCCGACCCGCGGGACCGCCAGGCGGCTTACTCGTGACGCAAGGCTTCAATGGGATCGAGGCGGGCCGCCGCCTTGGCTGGGTAGAGGCCAAAGATGATCCCGATGGCGCCGGAAATGCCGAAGGCCAGAAGCACCGACCAGAGGGTAACGATCGTCTTCATGGTCGTGAAATGGGAAACCACGAGTGGCGCAATGACGCCGACGACCACGCCAATCAAGCCACCGCCCACCGACAGGACGACGGTTTCGACGAGGAATTGCATCGTGATGTGGCGGCGCTTGGCCCCAAGCGCCCGGCGGACACCGATCTCGCGCGTGCGCTCGGTCACATTGGCGAGCATGATGTTCATGATGCCAATGCCGCCGACGAGCAGCGAGATGGCGGCAATGGAGCCGAGCACGATGTTGAAGATGCGCTTGGTTTGCTCGGCCTGACGCAAGAGCTGGAGCGGGACGATCGTTTCGTAGTCGTTCTTCTTGTGAAAGCGACTGAGCAGAGCCTTGATCTGCGGGTCGGCGGATTCCACCGCGGCGACGTCCTGCATCTGCACCGTCAACTGGTGCAATTCGACTTTCTCGATCTCCATGCTGCTGGAGGTGCGGCGAATCAGCACCTCGCCGAAGCGCGTGCGGGCAGTGCCGAGGGGGATATAGACGTTGTTGTCGAGCGGTTCGCCCTCCATCTGGCCCGCCTGGGTGCGCTGCTCGGGCATGTTCTTCTCCTGCACCAATCCCACCACGCGATAGTAAAAGGCGTTCACTTTGATGGACTGCGTGATCGGGTCCTGGTACGGAAACAGCCGCTGGGCCAGGCCCACGGTGAGCACGCACACATTGTCATGGTTCAGCTCGTCGGTTTCGGTCAGAAACCGGCCGCGCATGACGTCCACACCAACGATATCGGTGTAGAACGGCAGGGTGCCGATGATCTGGCAGGCGACCGTGTTGCGCGCGAACAGAACGTTCTCCCGGATGATGCGCACGGGCAGCACCCGGACGACCCCGGGAATCGTGGACTGGATGCGCGATCCGTCGTCGTAAGTGAGGCCATACTCCAACGCGGAGCCGCGGCCGAAGCCAGCCTGCTTGGCGTCATCGGGTGGCTTGAGGCTGCGGAGGATGATGTTCTGGCTGCCGAGCTTCTTGATCGCCTCCTGCGCTTCGTAAGAGGCGCCTTCCCCGATCGCCAGCATGGCGATGACGGAACAAACGCCGAAGATGATGCCCAGCATGGTCAGCACCGAGCGCAGCTTGTGAAGCATCAGGCTCTTCACGCCCAGGCGCACCGTGCTAAGAAACTGGAAGCTAAGCGGACTCATGCGGTGGCGGGTTCGGTGCGGTTGACGATTTCACGCTCGATCAGCCCGTCGCGCATGTGGAGCACGCGATGGGCGCGAGTGGCAATGCGCTCATCGTGGGTCACCAGCACAATGGTCTTGCCCTGACCGTTGAGCGTGTCAATGAGTTCAAGCACCTCTTGGCCGGTGCGCGAATCGAGGTTGCCGGTCGGCTCGTCGGCGAGAATCAGCAGCGGATCGTTGACGAGCGAGCGGGCGATGGCGACGCGCTGCTGCTGGCCGCCGGAGAGCTGGTTGGGGCGATGGTGTAGCCGGTCACCGAGCCCCACGATCCTGGCCAGTTCCACGCACTGATCGTGGTGGGCGCGGATGTCTTTCCCTTGATAGATCAGGGGAACTTGGATGTTCTCAAAGACGGTGAGTTGGGCAATCAGGTTGTAGGATTGAAAGATGAAACCGATGCGCTGCCCGCGCGCTTCGGACAAGTCATCGTCCGGCATGCGTGAAACGTCGAGCCCTCCGAGGAAATAGCTACCCGCAGTCGGTCGGTCCAAACAGCCGATCAGATTGAGCATGGTGGACTTGCCCGAGCCGGACGGCCCCATGATCGCGACGTAGGAGCCGGGCTTGACGACGAGGTTCACGCCGCGCAACGCGAGCACCTCAGCCTCGCCGCCCAGGTCGTAGCGCTTCTCCAGGCCAACGAGGCGGATGATGGGTTCAACGGCGTTCATCCAGAATCTGAAGAGCGCTAGTTTGCGGGCGGCGGAGTCGGGGCGTTGGTGCGGCTGCGTCCGCGGCCAAACTGTTCTCGCATGGCAGCCAGTTCGCTCTCATCCAAAGTGCCGTCCCCATTGGTGTCAAATCGCTTGAACATTTCCTCCCGGTTGGTGCGGCTGCCACTGAAGGAACCGCCTTCGGGTCTCCCGCTTTTCCCGGCCCGCATTCCCTCGCGTTGCGGATTGTCACCGCCCCGCGCGCCATCCGGGTTGAATGGCCGGCGACTTCCGCCTCCCACAGGAGCGCCCTCGCCATCCGTCAGTGGTGGGCCGGGACGAACGCGGTTTCCGTTCTCGACGTTCAGAGGAGGCAGATTGGTCGCGCCCTCGGGCGGCGTCTCACCCTGAGCGATAATGGCGCCACCCATGTCCTTGTCTTTGGTGTCGAACGGCGGCGACAGCATCACGCGGTCGCCTGCTTTTAGTCCTTCAGTAATCTCGATGAATTTGGAGTTATACATCCCAACCGTCACCGGCACCGGTTCACTCGGGGCGCTGGCGAGGAAGACCACCTGCTTGCCCTTGCGCGTCGTGACCGCCTGGATCGGCACGGTCAGCGCGTTGGCCAGGTTGGTGATGACGATCTCGGCTCGAGCGGAAACACCGGGCTTCACGTCTGGTATTTTCTCAGTCAGGAGAATCTCCGTCGCATAGACCTTGAGGTCCGGATTGCCCCAACGGCTCTGCGTGTCCGGCAACGGGGCGACCTTGTTGACGATCCCGCGGAAGCGCTGATCCGGCATGGAATCCAGCACCACGAACGCCGGTTGGCCGCGCTGGACCTGGTTGATGTGCGATTCGTGAATCTTCACTTTGAGTTTGAACTCGGAGATGTCGGGCAGATTGATCAACTGCTGCCGGTTGCGCACCACCGCGCCTTCTTCGATCATGGACTCGCTGCTGAAGTGGCCGCCACCCTCGGCGCTCCCGTAAACCACCAGCCCGTCCTGAGGCGCGTAAATCTTGGTGGCCGCGAGCTGCTTCTTGTCGCGAGCCAGCTTCGTTTCGCTCAACTCCAGGGTCTTTTTCTGCGATTCGACGTCCGCGGTGAACTGGGCCAGCTTGCGGTCGCCCTGGAGCTTGACACGGTCCAGATCCTCCCTGGCTTCCTGAAGCGCCGCCTCGAGCGTGCGTTGCTTCTTCGGGATGTCAAAGGTCTCCAGCAGTTCGAGCGCCTTTCTCGCCTGTTCGAGTTTCAGCTCGGTCTGGGAAAATGTCAGGCGGTCTTTGTCGAGATTGCCTTTGGTTTCGAATCCGTCCTTGTAAAGCTTCTCACTCCAGACCAGTCGGTCCTTGGCGATCTCCAGACTCTCCAGAACATTCGTGATGTCAATCTGGGCGTTGCGCCGGGCTTGCAGCAGCTCGCCTTCCGCGTATTTCTTTAAATCGGACTGGGCGAACTCGACTTTAAGTTCCGCGGCCTTGATGTCGCTATCCACGGTGCTCTTCTGGATGTCGAGCTGCTGCTGGGCCTGAATGACTCCGAACTGAGCCTTCTCGACGCTGATTTGCTGCTGATTCACGGCGTCTTGGGAGGAGGAGGAATCCAGTTCGACCAGCAAATCGCCTTTCTTCACATTGCTGCCCTCGGGCACGATGAAAATGATGCGGGCGGTGCCTTCAACCTCGTTGCGGATAACCTGTTCGCTGACCGCTTGCAACGTGCCGCCTTCCACAATGGAGATAAGGAAGTCGCCGCGTTTGACCTCGTAAAAGGTGAATTGCTGCGCTGGCGGGCGCGAAGCCGAGTAGAAGGCCACGGCGAGGACAGCCACCGCCACAAGGCCCACGGCGGCGGCGAGGATCGGGCGGCGACGGGCCCACCCGAGGATGGATTGCAGAACGGTTGGCAAGTTCATGGTCAGTTCTAGAAATAGTCATCCGGAGGCAGGACTACTTGTTCTCCGGATTGTGATTGCGTCGGCGCCGGGGCCCCGCCGGGAAGGAACGTGGCGAGGTGGTCCTTCAGCCAGAATTGCGGAAGCTCGGCGTCGAGCGCGCCGATATCCAGCACCAGTTGCAGCCGGGTTTGTTGGTAATCCACCAGCGCCGCCGTCACGGAATTCTGCGAGGCGATCTGGGCATCTTGGGCGTCCACGAGATCGCGCACCTCGGCCCGGCCGGCTTCCAAGAGCAACGTCGTGCTCGCCACTCGGCGATTGGAGAGGATCAACGCGTTCTTCTGAATCTCGTAATTCTGGCGCCGTTGTTCCAGCGTCCGCAACCCGGCTTCGATGTTGTTCTTCAAGTCGTCGAGCCGGCGGGTGAACGTGCGGAGCTGCGCCTCGAAGCTTACCAACGCCGCGCGGTAAGCGTTCGCCCGGGGCCGGCGATCCAAAGGCAGGTCGAGTTGCAGGCCAACGCTCCCCCTCACTTTGTTGGCGTCGAACTTGGTGTAGTCGTTGGGCGATTCGGAATCGAGCTGGGCGTCGGCGGTGAGCTTCAGGCCGGGCTTGAGCTGGTCGGCGGCGATCCTCACTGCGCGCTGGCTGTCTTCGTACTCCTCGATGTAGTTCAGCATGCGCCGCTGCTTCTGGACCGCAAGCCGGTAGGCCACTGCCGGGTCCAGCGGTGCCGGCACCAGGCCGGTTTGCTCCACGTCATCCAGCGCCTGATCCTCCAGACGGAGCTTCTCGCCGAGCGGCAAACCCAGAGTGAGTTTGAATTGATCCAGCAGCGCCCGATAGCGGATCACCGCGTCCACATAGTTGTTCTTGGCGGTCAGTTCCGCCTGGCGCGCTTGGTCCACGTCGGACAGCCGCTCGCGATCCGCCGCCCGCGCCTCGAGCCGTTTGGTGGACTGCACGCGTCCGAGATAATTCGTGTAGCGATTGCGGATGGTGTCCTTCTGCTGGAGCAGCCGGAAATACTCGTTCACGACGTCGAGCACCAGTTGGTCCTGGTTCAGGCTGAAGTCCCGCACCGCATAAACCATGTCGCGCTCCGCTTGCGTCAGCCGCTCCACCTCCAGGCTGTTGCGGCCAAATCCTCGCAAGAGCGGTTGCACCAGGCTGCCGGACACCTGGGAGAACGACAACTCGGGCCGGCCGGTGTAGTAGAGCATGACGCTGTTCAAGGCGTCCACCGTCAGGCGACCGCCCGTCTTGAACAAGCGGCTGATCTCGATGCCGGTTTCAGTCGTCACCTCGGAGGACATGTGGCCGGCGCTGTCGCGACTCCGGCTGGCGGTCGTGACTGAGGATGGGGTGATTCGCCCCCCCACGGAGTACCGTGTGTCGGAGAGCCTCAGGGCGGCCGAGAACAGGTCTTCCTTGGCTTTCTGGTAATCGCGGCTGCTCTGCAACGTCAGCTCGATGGCCCCCTCAATGGTCAGGACACGCTGGTTGGTTTGGAGGCGATCCTGAATCAACTCTTCCGGGAGGATATCCTGCGGCTTCCTTCCGGAATACGGCGTGTCAATCGTGAACGCGTTGGTATGTCCGAGGACCTTGCTTTCCACGTGTTGGATGATTCCGTAGGCCTCCTTGTCCGCCGATCGCCGATACGACGAGGCGGTGCAGCCGGCCAGGATTAAAGCCAGGCCCGCAGCCCAAAAGGACTTGCGGGCCATCGTTGAAATATCGAATCGGAACATTCTATTCTCGTCGGTCGCAGCCGAGCTTCACCCAGAGAGGACGCCCAAGCTCGGCCGTAGATTACGGAGAATCCGTTGGCAGGCGCAAGGTTCCGACACTCCCGCCACGCCCTTTCCCGCGGAAGCCGAACCGCACACGCACCATTTTCCGCGTGAATTCCAGATTCCAACACGCTACGCTCTTCGCATGGAAACCAAGTCCAGCACCTCGCCCGGTTGCAGCCGCGTCACCTTCCTCAACGGTCGCGGCGATTTGCCGATGCTCGGCATCACTACGCCGTGGAGCACGGCGGAAGTCTATCTGCACGGCGCGCACGTGGCGCACTTCCAAAGGCAGGGCGAACCGCCGCTGTTGTTTCTGAGCCAATGCAGTCGCTTCCTGCCCGACGCGCCCATCCGGGGCGGCATTCCGATCATTTTTCCCTGGTTCGGTAGACCAAAGGACAAACCCGGCCAGCACGGCTTCGCCCGCCTGCGGGACTGGGAGCTGCGCGAAGTGGCCACGGACGCCACCGGGGCGGTGCGCGTGCGCCTGCAATTGCCCGAGTGCTGCGAGACGCCCGTCTGCGCGGCGTGTGGAGTCGAGTACCTCGTGAGCATTGGCGACAGCCTGACGGCGGTCTTGAGCGTAACGAACGAGTCGGGTCACCTGATGACGTTCGAGAACTGTTTGCACACTTACTTCACCGTGGGCGACATCGGGGCTGTGGCGGTGAAGGGGCTGAAAGGTCGGGACTACCTGAACCAGCCCACCAATTTCAGCCGCCACACCGAAACGGCAGAAGCCATCCGCATTGCCGAAGAGGTGGACCGCTGCTACCTCGACACGCGGGACACCGTGGAGATCCACGATGCTTCTCTGCACCGGGTCATCCGCGTGGAGAAAGAAGGCTCGCTCTCGACGGTGGTGTGGAATCCCTGGATCGCGAAGGGCAAGGCGATGCCCGATTTCGGCGACGACGAATACCAGACCATGATTTGTGTGGAATCCGGGAATGTGATGGGTAACGCGCTGACCCTCGCCCCGGGTGCGAGTGCGTCGCTCAAGGTGAAGCTAAGCAGCGCAGCAGCGAGCTGAGTCGGGGCGGCGGCTCGAGGGAATGGAGTTGGTATGTTTCTGGCCGAGACCAATCGCTTGCGGCAACTGTTGCACCTGAGCTCGTCGGCCCGGTGAGCAGTGCGGACCTGAGCCGCAGCTTGGAGGAAGTGGAGGCGTTGTTAACCGACCTGGCGCCGGGCTTTGTTCTCCTGACCGATCTGAGCCGGTTGGAAACCATGGACGTGGCTTGCGAAGCGCAGATAGGCCGCGTCATGGACCTTTGCCAGAAGCGCGGCGTCGGGCGGATTGTTCGGGTGGTGCCCGAGCCGAGCAAGGCCATCGGGTTCAACATCCTTTCCATTTTCCACTACGAACCGGGGACGCGGGCCATCGTTTGCCGCAGTCTGCCCGAAGCGGCCCGCCATCTGAACGTTGAAGTCGCGGAGGCCGGCCCAGGGTCAGTAGGAAAAGGGCCGCGGTCGGCTTGACCGGCGGCGGATCGCGCGGGTCGCGGTGAGCCCGGAAGCGGCCGCCCTCTGTGGCTGCTGGCAAGTGATCGCGGTCGAGCGCCAGTCGCAGGATTTTACGAAACCGGACGAACCCGTCTCGTTGGCGATTGCTTGTTACGCGAGCAGCCTGACGGTGGACCAGCGCGATGGCGCTGGCATGCTGGCCGCGATTCGTGAGCGCTGGTCAGCGATTGAAGACGGGACCGGGACGCCTTACTGGCGCGATGTCACGCTGGCCGAGGACGTTTGCCGCGCGGCCGTGTTGGCGAGCATGCGCAACCGGGCGATTGGCGTCCATGAACTGCAGCGCGAGCGCCGACGCACCCGGGCTGATTCGCTTCACTCCCGCCGCGTCTTGCGAACAAAGGTGGCCGCAAAATCGCTTGCAAGTGGCCACCTTGCCTCGTAGCCTCAGCAAGGCTCGGTCGCACCCGTAGCTCAATTGGATAGAGCATCTGACTACGGATCAGAAGGTTTCTGGTTCAACTCCAGACGGGTGCGCCATCTTTCCTAAGGAAAACGCAGGTTTTCCGTCCGCGCCATCCCTGCCGGCCCGCCTTGTATGCCCGTTTGTATGCCCACCCCGGTTGAAATCCACGCCCGGAATCCGTCAGCCGTGGACTTGGCCCGGCGGCGCAATCTTCAAGCCGGGTGTGCTCGAAACATCGGGGCAGCGTTGAAGTTTGAAAGGCGAACAGCATGAGGAAACCGAAATACAACGCAGTGGTTCACCGGCGAATCGTCGGGGCCATCGCCGACGGCGCGACACAGCGGGCGGCGGCCCGCAGGGTGGGCGTGACACCCGAAAGCCTGAGCACTTGGAAGCGCAAGCATCCGGGCTTCGGCGAAGCCGTGGAGCGCGCCCACGCGGAGGCACAAGTGCGGGCGGAAACGTCCCTTTACCGACTGGCCGTGAAAGGCAATGTCCGGGCGCTGCAAGCCTGGCTGCAAGCGCGGCGGCCCGAGGATTGGCAACCGCACGATGCGAGCCGCGACCTGTCCGCTGCGGAGCAAGGGCGAATCGTAATCGCATGGCCGCATGAAGTGGTGCTCGCGGCACCTGATGGCAACGGCCAGTTGGCTTCGTTTGGGAATCCACCCCAGCGTCAGGAGAGGACTCAGCTATGAACCCGACCATGCCCGCCTACCTAGCCCCGCGCACCCTGTCGCCGGCTGCTTCCGCTGGTTTGCAGCATGAAAACAGCAAGCCCAAGGCCGTAGGCCGCCCGTGGGCGCGAGGCACGTCGGGCAACCCATCGGGCCGGCGCAAGGGCACGCTCAGCCCAACGGCGGCGCTCAAGCGCACCCTCACGAAAGCTGACTTGGAACAGATCGTGACCAAGCTGATTGACCTCGCCAAAGCCGGCGACCGCCATGCGCTGCGGATTGTCTTTGACCGGATTGACGGCACGCTTTCGACGGCGGCGGCTGTGGCTGAGGCCGACCAGCAAGCCGCGCTGGGGTCCATGGTAATCACGATCATGCCGACCCCGCCCGTCGCCGCGCACACGTCACCTGAGGGAGGCGACCAGTCAGGCGGGAACGGCAGCACGCTCTGACGGCTGAGGAATGAGCGCCAAGCAAGGCGACCTGAGCGGGGAGATTCTCGGGTTGGCGTGAGGCCGCTCGCGCCAATTTGCCGCTTGGCTTTTCAAGTTCACGGGCGCAGTGTTGCAGCCGGAAAAGCAACTGGAGAAAAATCATGAAGCTGACGACAGCTACGCCAATTCTGGCACTTGCAGCTAGCACCTTGATCGGCTTGACGAGTTGCAAACCGAGCAATCCAAGAGTCACCGGGCAAGTCTTCATTGCTACCCAGGGCGGGGCGGCCATCAGACTTGGCGCGGTGGAGGTGCAATTGATCGAGAAGCAGCAAGTCACCGATTATATCCAAAAGAAACGAAGCGAGATTCCCGCAGCTAGGCAAGAAATCGAAACGGCTCAAGCCGACTGCGATTCCTTTGTCGAGTTCGTCTCCAATGAACTCAAACCAATGGAAGAGCAACTTGAACATCTACGCGCTCTGAATGCGCGCTTCAGAGATGCTGCTGAAGCCGACCGTATCCGCTTAGCAGGGGCCTTATCGCCAGTTATGCGGCAAAGGGAAAGCAGCAGCTTCGGGAAGGCGCGACCATTGTCCCCTTCCCCACAGAAAAAGGCAGGTTCACCATTGGAAATGGCGGCAAAGGCTCAATTCCGAAGGACGCAACAAGTCAAAGACGCTGTTGAATTGTCGGCGTTGCAGGAGCAAAGGGCAGACAACAGGGAGATAGCGCGCGATGTCAGTTTGCAGTGTAGCATTTTGGGGAAGAAAGCGGCGAACCTCTTTGACGGAACAAGATGGGCCACCAGCGACGCTGCCGCATACAGGGAAAGGGCAAATTTTGTTGGAGAAATCCCTTCGGTTAAGAGCTGGAGAGAGTTCATTGATGCCAGCGAGAAAGCGTGGCCGAATCTGCGAAGTCAAATACAGGCTCTCCGGGAAGCCAAGGAACGCACGAAAGCAGCAAAAGAGAGCAACATTGCTGCGGCTAAGTCTCACTTGGCAAGCTTGACCATAAACGCGTTCCTGATTGCAGATTACTCGCCCGTCCCCATCGCGAAAGCAAACACCGATGCAGACGGCAATTTCTCCATCACATACCCACGCAACAATAAATATGCGATGTTTGCAAAGGCACAACGCGCCACTCTTTCAGAGTCGGAGATTTATTACTGGCTGATTGACGCCCCAGTTGACCCCAGGGGCGCACGCGTCTTGCTAAACAACAACAACCTCGTTCAGGTGGATCCCGGCGGCTATTTCAAATAGTAAGCGAAGACAAAGTGAGGTGAACGATGCGCAGGCGTTGGCAGTCCGTGCAAGAGCTTGAGCGGTAGCGGGCGACGGCCCGCGCAGGGCAGGGC
>CAYJNU010000210.1:0-13517 GCA_964371005.1 uncultured Verrucomicrobiota bacterium
TCAAAGCCCAACCTCACGTCCCAACTGCGCTCCGGTCCTTTCCATCCTTTGGGGGGTGGACTGCCACCGCCGCTGAGGGCCGACGCTCACGACGGGGGAACACGCCGCAAAGCAAAAGGCAAGGGCGGCCGCGAAGGCAGGGGACGACCCCGGGCGGTTCGGGGCTGGTTCAATTCACCCCGTGGGAAAACCCGGTTCTTGGAGAAAATGTCCGGAAGTCTGGAGGCGCAATACTCCAATGCCCTGCCGGGTTCCGCTTCTTTCCCACGGGGCAAGCCGGATGGAAAGGACGCTCCGCGCACTCACCTCAAAGCCCAACCTCACGTCCCAACTGCGCTCCGGTCCTTTCCATCCTTTGGGGGTTGGAAAGATGCGCGGCCTTCGGTGTGGGGTGGCGCCCATCCCCGAAAGGGGGGATTGGCTGCAACCTCACCGCTGCCGTAGAATACCCCGACATGTGGACCAGAAACTCAGTCGCCATGAGACTTTTCCCTGTGCTAGTCCTGAGCCTCGTGACCTTCGCTGGTGCGGCGGTAACGAAACCCAACGTCCTTGTCATCCTCACCGATGATCAGGGACGCGGTGATTACAGCGCGTTCGGGACGAAGGATATTCGGACGCCGCACATGGATCGGCTGTGCCGCGAGGGGATGACGTTTCAGAACTTCTTCGCCAACAGTTGTGTCTGCTCCCCGACGCGGGCGGCGCTATTGACCGGCTGTTACCCGGACCGGGTGGGCGTGCCTGGCGTGATTCGCGAGGAGGCGCCGGACAATTCGTGGGGCTATCTCACCCCGCGCACGACGCTCTTGCCGCAACGGCTCAAGCTGGCCGGCTATCACACGGCGCTCATCGGCAAGTGGCACCTCGGCATCGGCTCGCCCAACACACCGACCGAGCGCGGGTTTGATTTCTTCCACGGTTTTCTCGGCGACATGATGGACGATTACTGGACGCACCTGCGCCATGGCCACAATTTCATGCGGCACAACCTGGAGGTCATCGCTCCGCAAGGCCACGCCACCGACGTGTTCACCGGCTGGGCGTGCGATTATCTGACGGAACGCGCCAAGGCCGGCGGTCCGTTCTTTCTCTACCTCGCCTACAACGCGCCGCACGACCCGATCCAGCCTCCGCCGGAATGGTTGGCGAAAGTGAAACACCGCGAGCCCGGCATGACGGAGAAACGGGCGAAACTCGTCGCGTTGATCGAGCAGCTCGATGCCGGCATCGGGAAGGTGTTGGAAACCCTCGACCGGACCGGTTTGGCCACGAACACGCTCGTTATCTTCACCAGCGACAATGGCGGTGTGCTTGCCCACGGGGCCAACAACGGCCCGTGGCGGGGCGAGAAACAACACATGTATGAAGGGGGACTGCGTGTGCCGGGCATGGTCCGCTGGCCCGGCGTGATCAACCCCGGCAGTCGCACGGAACGGATGACGCTGACCATGGATATTTTTGCCACCGCCTGTGAAGCGGCAGGCGTGACGCCGCCCCAGGCGATTGACGGCGTGAGTTTCTTGCCCGCCCTGCTCGGCAAGGAGCAATCCTCGCCCAAGCGCGATCTCTACTTCGTCCGCCGCGAAGGCGGGACCGCTTATGGCGGCAAAACAATCGACGCGCTCCGGCGGGATGACTGGAAACTGCTTCAAGACAGTCCGTTCCAGCCCCTCGAACTCTACAACCTGAAATCCGACCCGCAAGAAACGAACGATCTCGCCGCAAAGAACCGCAAAGTGTTCAACGAACTCGCTGCCGCGCTACGGAAACAAATCCAGCGCGCCGGCGCGGTTCCCTGGCAAGCCCCGGAGCACACTCCATGAAAACACTCCCCCGTCTGCTCTTTCTGATGTTGGCCGTCGCGTTGGAAGCGACGGCCGGTAAGCCCAACATCGTGGTCATCCTCGCCGACGACATGGGCTACGGTGACCCGGGTTGTTACAACCCACAATCGAAGATCGCCACGCCGAACATTGATCGCCTGGCGCACGAGGGACTGCGGTTCACTGACGCCCACGCCCCCGGGCCGCTCTGTCATCCTTCGCGCTACGGTTTGATCACCGGACGGTATCCGTTCCGCACGGACATCTCGCGGTGGCCGACGCAACCGCTCATTGAAAAAGGCCAGGTGACCATCGCCTCACTGCTGCGGGATCAGGGCTATCACACCGCGATGGTGGGCAAGTGGCATCTCGGCTTTCGCGAAAGCGGGTACGACCAACCGCTGCCCGGTGGACCGGTGGATTGCGGGTTCGACAGCTTCTTCGGCCTGCGCGCCTCCACGGACATCCCGCCTTACTTTTACATTCGGGGCGACCGCGCGGTCAGGCCCCCCACTGGGCGCGTCGCTGAGCATCATTCGGAAGGCTGGTCTCCAACGCAGGGGGCGTTCTGGCGCGAAGGCGGAATCGCTCCCGGCTTGGACCTGAAAGACGTTTTGCCAAGGCTCACAGACGAGGCCTGCGCGGTCATCAACGCGCAAGCCGACAAGAAGCCAGCCGCGCGGCAGCCGCTGATGCTCTACCTCGCCTACACGGCACCGCACACCCCGTGGCTGCCAGCGGCCGAGTTTGCCGGAAAAAGCGGCGCGGGCATGTATGGCGACTTTGTGATGATGGTGGATACGCAAATTGGCCGGGTGCTCGCCGCTTTGGAAAAGGCGGACCTGATGGAGGATACGCTGTTGGTTTTCACCTCCGACAACGGACCGATGTGGCTACCGGCCAACGTCGCGCGGTTCGGTCATGATGCGGCCGGCGGCTTACGCGGTATGAAGGGCGATGCCTGGGAAGCCGGCCACCGGATGCCGTTCATCGTGCGCTGGCCTGGCCGGGTGAAAGCGGGCTCGGTCAGCGACCAGACGATCTGCTTCACGGATCTGCTCGCGACCTTCGCCGAAATCTGTGGAGCAAAACTGCCTGCCGGCGCCGGGCCGGATAGCTTCAGTTTTCTGCCGGTGTTGGAAGGCCGTCAACCAAAGAGGCAGCCGATTCGCGGCCCGATCGTAATGCGGGCGGGCAGTTCGTCGGCCATGATGATTCGGTCCGGCGACTGGAAACTCATCAATCAGCTCGGCTCCGGTGGCTTCTCACAACCCAAGACGATCAAACCCGGCCCGGGCGATCCGGAAGGACAACTCTATAATCTCCGCGAAGACCCCGCTGAAAGGCACAACCTTTATCGCGAACACGCGGATATCGTCGCTCGCCTGAACGCAGAGATGAAACAGATCATCCAAGCCAGCCAAAGCCGCACGCTGAAAACCGCCGCCCCAGCGGCTCTCAAAGACAAGAATCCCAGCGCCGCAAACATGACCGCAGATTCCGGGAGATGATCGCGCCATGATACGGTTGAAGCTTCACAGCTTTCCCAGAATTCCGAGACTGGAAGAGAGGCGCATTGGGCGATTGGCTTTCGGGGTGCGCCCGTCCCCGGGCGCAGCAACATCATCCGCCGAGGTGGTGCAAGATATTCAATCGCTCCCCATGCCACGTTGCTGTGGCCGGGGGCGGCCACACTCCACCATACGGGAAATCCAACTTCGGCGTTCGGGCTTGACTGCTCTGCATCGCTGGGACGAAACGATCGGATTCGCCGTCCACGCGCTGGCGGCCGCCTTGGCAGTCGTGTTGGTGGCAGTCTCGCTTTCCGCAGCCGAGCCGGGGAATCCTCTCGCACCCTACACCGGTTCCAGCGTTCGGGGCGTGGACACCAGCACCCTCACGGGCAAGGTGATGGCAGGGTACCAAGGCTGGTTCAATTGCGAAGGCGATGGCGCGGGCCTCGGTTGGACCCATTGGGCGCGTCGCGGGTCGAGAATGTTCGCTCCCGGCAATGTAACGGTAGATCTGTGGCCCGACGTGTCTGAGTTGCCCCCGGCGGAGCGGTTTGCCACGGGCTTCAAACTCTCTGATGGCAGCGCCGCCGAGGTATTCAGTTCCTACAAGCGTGAAACCGTGCTCCGCCACTTTCGCTGGATGCGTGAATACGGCATTGATGGCGTGTTCGTGCAGCGTTTTGCCAATGGGCTGAAAGACGGGCCGAGGCGACACCACAAGGATGTCGTGCTGGCGAACTGCCGCGAGGGCGCCAATCGTGAGGGACGGGCGTATGCCGTGATGTATGATTTGAGCGGACTGCCCGCCGGTGGCGTGGCGCGGGTCCCGACGGATTGGAAAAAACTGCGCACGCAGATGCACCTCGGCGACGATCCCGCCTATCTGCGGCATCGGGGCAAACCGCTGGTCGCAGTCTGGGGTGTGGGTTTTTCCGTCGACCGTGAATACTCCCTCGCCGAATGCCGGGCGTTGATCGAGTTCCTCAAGGCCGACGGCTGCTCCGTGCTGCTGGGCGTGCCGACGGGCTGGCGCGAACTCACCCGCGACGCCGTCAACGATTCGGCGCTGCATGACGTGTTGAAACTGGCCGACGTAATCAGTCCCTGGACGCCCGGGCGTTATCACAATCCCAAGGAGGTCGCGCGCCACGGCGAGACTTATTGGCAGCCCGACCTGGCGTGGTGTCGGGAACGGTCGCTTGACTATCTGCCGGTCGTCTTTCCGGGTTTCAGTTGGCACAACATGAAACCCGGATCGGCGCTGGATCAGATCCCACGGCTCAAGGGCGAGTTTCTCTGGTCGCAGTTTGTCGCCGCCAAACGCGCGGGCGCCGGGATGATCTACGTGGCGATGTTTGATGAAGTGGACGAAGGCACGGCCATCTTCAAATGCACCAATGAACCACCCGTCGGCCCCAACCCGTTCCTGACATATGAGGGTCTGCCCAGCGACTATTACCTCCGGCTCACCGGCGAAGGAGCACGCCTGCTGCGCGGCGAACGTCTCGCTTCGAGCAAACCGTCTCTTTCCATCCCGGGGTGGTGAAGTCGCTCACTGCGAAAATGAACGCGTGGGCGGAATCCCTCGGCGCCGCGCTCACGCATCATTGCCTGGCGGTGCGGACGGACGGTTCGATCGTCGCCTGGGGCAACGGCCTTTACGGCCAGACGGATATGCCGGCATCCCCCATCAGCGTGGTCGCCGTCACAGCGGGGCAGAATCACAATCTGGCTCTCAAGTCCGACGGGGTGATCGTTGCCTGGGAGGCTGATTGGATTGGCTAGACCAGCGTGCCGCCGTCCGCCACCAACATCGCGGCCGATGCGGCAAGGCTAGCCGGCCAGCGCCCATGCCGACCTCGATCCGCTGCTGAAATGCCTGCGAACGACACTGACTGGCGCGCCGAAGTGCGCTCCCTGGCGAGTCGGTGAACGCTTGGTCACGCCTTTCGGCGTGCAGGGTTTTCTCAGCGACGAGGAAGCCCGGCGTCTTGAGTTCGATGACCACCCGTACCAGCGCTCCCCGCGTCACCCCGCCGTGAGCGCGGCACGGGCGTCCTCCGTGGCACCGGTCTTCTCGAGAAAATAATCGTAGCCGCTCACGTAAGGAACGACTTCGCCGGCGCTGATGTGCAGGACCTTCGTCGCCAGGAGGCGGATGAAATGCACATCGTGAGAGATGAACACCAGCGTGCCTTCATACCGCTCGAGCGCCAGCGTAAGCGACTCGACGGTGTGGATGTCGAGGTGCGTGGTCGGCTCGTCCATGAGCAGGAGGTTCGGCGGATCCACGAGGAACTTGACGAGATTGAGCCGGCTCTTTTCACCGCCGCTCAGCACCCGGGTTGGCTTGAAGATGTCATCCTTGCGGAACATGAACGAACCCAGTATGCCCCGCGCCTCGTCCTCACGCATGGCTGGCGCGCTGGTTAGAACCTCCTCAAGCACCGTTTTCTCCGGGTCAAGCGTCTCGGCGCGATGCTGGCTGAAGTAACCGATCTTGGCATTATGCCCAAGGTCGCGTTCGCCTTTCTGAAACTCCACCACCCCCGCCAGGATTTTCAACAGCGTGGATTTGCCTGCTCCGTTGGGCCCGACCAGCACCGTCCGCTCGCCTCGCTCAATGGTCAGATCCAGGCCTGTGTAAACCCTGGTATCCCCGTAGGCCATGTGAACCCCCTCCAACGAAGCGGCACGCTGCCCACCGCGCGGCGGCGGCGGGATTTGAAAACGGAAGGGCTTGCGTGGAGCCGGCGGTTTCTCGATCAAATCCATGCGTTCGATCTGCTTGAGCTTGCTCATCGCCTGCGACGCCTTGGACGTCACCGAGCGAAACCGCGACACAAATTCCTGGAGCGCCTGAATCTCCTTCTGCTGGTTCTTGTAGGCGGCCAGTTGCTGCTCGTATCGCTCCTCGCGCTGGCGCAGGTGATCCGAGTAGTTGCCCGTGTAGGCGACCAGCTTTCGCTCCGAGATTTCATGCACCTGGGTCACCACCTCGTCCATGAACTGGCGGTCGTGCGAAATCAGCAGCAACGCACCGGAGTAGTTCTTCAGGTAGTTCTGCAGCCAGAGCAGCGCGAGCAAGTCGAGGTGGTTCGTCGGCTCATCCAGCAGCAGGAGGTCCGGCTCGATGACCAGCAGCCGCGCCAGCCGCGCACGCATGATCCAGCCACCGCTCATCTCCCGCGCCTTCCGGTCGAAGTCCACATCGCGATAACCCAGCCCGCGCAGCATCCGCTTCGCCTTCGTCTCCACCTGCGGATCGTTGAGGGCCTCATGCTTCGCGTGCGTTTCCAGATACTCCGGACTGGACACGTCGCCCGCCGCCTCCAGCTCGTGCAACCGTTTCTCCAGGCGCGGCAGTTCGTCCACCCGGCCGGTAGCCACGTCCAACACTGTCTCCTCGCCATGCGCGCTGGCCTCCTGCGGGAGATGGCCGACCATGGTCCACTCATCACGCGTCACCGTGCCCAAATCCGGCTCCAATTGCTTGAGGATGATGGAAAACAACGTGGTCTTGCCCGTGCCGTTGGGCCCGACCAACGCGACGCGGTCGCCGTAATTCACCCCGAAAGACGCGTCTTCAAACAGCACGCGCCCGCCCAGGGTCATCTTCAAATCTCGAATTATGAGCATGAAACAATAATAGTCGCCGACGGAGGACCGCCGCTGCGCGGGGAGAAAGTGACCTGCACTCCGCGAGAGCCGGAGCTTTGGATGTGACTGCGGCGACGAGCCCCACAGGTTAGGCGAGAATCGCCCGGCGTCAATGGCCCATTTGAGTTTACCGCTTGCCAGACCCCGCACGGTCGGCTACCGGGTGCCGCCAGAAATGGTCCGTCATGAAATGTCGCCTTCTCAGTCCGCGTCGCCGGCAATTCCTTGTCGTGCTTGTGGCGCTGGTACTCCTGCCTGTCATGCTTCGCTGGTTTGAACACAATCAGGTCTATCACCCCACTCGCGAACTGGAAACCACCGGGCGCGAGCTGGGCCGTGCGGTTGAGGAAGTCGAGTTCCGCGCTGACGACGGCGTGCGGCTGCACGGCTGGTTCTTTCCGGCGGAAATCGGCTCACCGCGCGCCGGATGGGCTGTATTGGTTTGCCACGGTAATGGCGGGAATATCAGCCATCGCCTCGATCTCACTGCCGCGTTGCTGCAAACTGGGGTCGCGGTGTTGCAGTTCGACTACCGCGGCTACGGCCACAGCGACGGCCGGCCCGGCGAGGAAGGCACGTATCGCGACGCGCAAGCCGCGCATGCCTGGCTGTGCCAGAAAGGTTTTGTGGGAGAGCGCATCATCGCGTTTGGCGAATCGCTTGGCGGCGGTGTGGCGAGTGAATTGGCACTGCGCGAGAAGATTGGCGGCCTTGTCTTGAACAGCACGTTTACCAGCATCCCGGACATTGGCGCAGAAGTGTTTCCCTGGCTGCCGGTGCGCTGGATCAGCACCATCAAATACGATACGCGCGCGAAACTTCCTCGGATCAAGGTCCCGGCCCTCATCCTGCACAGCCGCGAGGACACGCTGGCGCGGTTTTCGCACGCGGAGGCGAACTTCGCCACCGCCAACGAGCCCAAGCTGTTCGGCGAGCTCACTGGGGATCACAACGATGCCTGTGCCGACGGGCCACGCATCATCGAAGGCATGGAGAAGCTGCTCAGTCTGCTTGAGGCCCGGCCCGCTGCCACACGCTGAATAGCAAGCTGCCGGTCAAACCCGCTTGCGCCGCTTATCCAAACGCGGCTTACTGGCTCCCACCTTGAAAACGAAACCTGACATCGCCCTGTCCGCGATGGGCCGCCGTTCGCAAGCGCCGCCCATCTCCTGGCTCATGGAGATCGCGCTGGCCCAACCACACCTGATCTCCCTCGCCGCGGGATTCACCGACAGCGCATCGTTGCCCACCGAGGACGCGCGAGTGTTGCTAAACGAGATTCTGCGCTCGCCCAAGTCCGGCCAAGCCGCGCTGCAATACGGCACCACTGCTGGCGATCCCGTCCTGCGCCGCCTCACCGCCGAGCGCGTGCGGACCAAAGACGGCACGCCGAATACGTCCCGCGTTCACGCGCCGGAGCGAATGATCATCACCAGCGGCTCGCAGCAATTGCTCTACACGGTCACCGAAGCGCTCTGCGATCCCGGCGACATCGTGCTCGTCGAGGACCCGACCTACTTCGTCTATCTCGGCATCCTGCAAAGCCACGGCATCGCGGCACGCGGCGTGCCCATGGAGCGCGACGGTCTGAACCTCGCTCACTTGGAAGCGGTGTTAGCTTCGTTGAAGCGTAGCGGTGAATTGAAACGGGTGAAGCTGCTCTACCTCGTCACCTACTTCCAAAACCCGACCGGCGCGACAACCAGCTTCGCGAAGAAGCGCGCCGCGCTGAAACTGCTCCGGCAATACGAGCGCGCTGCTGGCCACCCAATCTACCTCGTCGAGGACGCGGCCTATCGTGAACTGCGTTTCACCGGCGACGATGTGCCGTCAGCGCTCGTGTTGCCGGGTGCGGCTGAACGCGTGATCTACGGCGGGACTTACAGCAAACCGTTTGCAACCGGCGTCCGCGTGGGGTTCGGCCTGCTGCCGGCGGCGGTGCATCGCGTGGTAATGCGGATCAAAGGCAACCATGATTTCGGCACGTCGAACCTGTTGCAGCAACTCCTCGCCCGCGCGCTAGCCTCGGGCCGTTACGAGAAACACCTGGAAGTGCTGCGCCGGCGTTACGCGCACAAAGCAGCGGTCATGTTCAAAGCGCTGGAGGCGCATTTCCCAGAACGCGCTGAGTGGTGGACACCGCAGGGCGGGCTCTACTTCTGGGCAAGCCTGCCGCGGAACGTGAGGAGTGGCCAGACCTCGAAGCTGTTCAAATCGGCGTTGAAGCACGGCGTGCTCTACGTGCCGGGTGTGCTGTGCTATGCGAACGATCCGACGCGCCGCAAGCCGGACCACGAAATGCGCCTGAGCTTTGGCGGGGCGTGTGAGGAGAAGCTGCGGGCGGGCATCGAGCGCTTGGGCGCGACGCTGCACGAGTTGCTGGACAAGTGAGCAGGAGGACGACGGCAGGTCGCCAAGCTCGTGTTCCGGTTTGCCAGCGGTGTGCAGGTAGGAGTCTTCGCGCCTCTGAAAGGTGTTTTGGAATGGCAGATGGCCGAGGACCTCGAGGGCCTCAAGGAGCCATACACCCCGCTGATTCAGCGACGGGGTGAAAGCTCACAAACGGGCTGGCCGAGAGTATTCAACCATCTCCGGCGCACTTGGCCTGCGGTCCAGTTCGATGGCAAGGGCATGAGCGTGCTGGTCGAAGCCGGCGTGCAACGACTTTACCGACGAGAACTCCGCCCGCGCGACGCCTGCCGGCGTCCCCACCATCGCAGCGTGTTCCAGCTGACGAAGGTGCTGGCAAACAAGGCGAGGGCGACATGAGTGGGCTCGGGGACGACATCAATTGCCCCGACCTGCCACAAGGCGTCATTCTGACTTCCGAAATCCACAGAGACTTCCTGCGGGGTCGGTGAAGTGACAAAAGCCAGTGCGGCGCTCCCGCCCGCTCCACCGGAGGCGTTGAAGATGATGTTGAAACCGCTGGGATCTGTTGAGGAGCCGGTTCCGTCGAACCAGTTCATCGCCAAGGTTGGCGTTTCCGCGTCGTACGCCAGGTTGCCGCTGGTCAAGTTGGGCAACGTGACATTCTCCAACCCGGCGTAGCTCAGCCACGTGGCGTTCCAGGACAACGTGAAATTGAGACTGGTCAAGTTGCCGCCGCCAAAGCCCGACACGGTTACCGGAACCGACACGGACCCGTTTGGCTCGACATCCCCGCCGCCCACATCCACCAGGACTGCCGCGCGCAGGCAGGGGGGCGCGAGCAAACACGCCAGAACGAGCGACAGAAACAAACCGCTACTCGGTGCGCTGCCCGGCAGGGCAACCTCCGACCGATCTCTCCCTTGCGTGGCGCGCTCCAAGACTATTTCATGCCGCCGAACCGGCGGACGACTGCAAGTGGGCTTCATAGTCGCATAGACTCTCACGCCTCCCTCCAAATCGGTCAACCGCTTTTTCGCATAAAGCTGGCACTCCAGCCAACTCGCTGACGCATGCATCCATGTTCGAACCGCATCATCGGGCCGGGGGAGGAGGCTAGTCATCCGTCAACCGGTAGAAGCGCGCGGCAGCTTCCGCAGGGGGCGTGTCCACGTATTCGAACCGCCCCAGGTCACCCGCCGTGACTTCACCCAGTGGCAACCAGTTCGAAGCGCCCAGGCTCTCACAATACTCAACCGTGTAGGTCCGACCGGGAACACCCACGAAACGGATGCGGAGACTGCCACCAAGCCCGGCCTGAATGCCGGAACACCGCGGTGAAGTGTTCTCCACGACCGTGACCTGGCCAGCCTGTCCATCCAGGCCGGCCAAGCTGCCCTCTACGCTGACCTCTCGCACGGTGGGAGAATCTGTGAACGCCAGGGCTGAAGCGGCTCCGTTGCGGCCCGCAACCCTGAATTGGACTGCAAAGACAGCCGCACCGTCCTCCAGGCTGTAGCCTGCCCCTGCCGGATCAGTCCACGCAAAGGCCAGCCGGCCTGCACTGATGCTGTTGAAATTGCCGGCCCCCAGACCCGGCAACGCAAAGCCGCCTGCCGAGACGAATTCCAGCACGGCGGAATCCCACGTCAACGAGAACTGCGCGCTGGTCACTTTTCGGAAGTTCCCCACGACAATCGGCACGGTCACAATCTGTCCGGTGGTGACGGTCTGCGGCAGGGCGGCGAAGGTGACGGTGGGCCCGGTCACGCGCACCGCCAAGGGAGCGCCCTTCAGTTGCAGATTCGACCCACTTGGCGGTGTCCAGGTACCGTTCACGTCGCCCATCTTCATGGCCACGAAATCTTGCCCCTCAACGTCAGACGCCAACGCCGAGTAGGACCGTGTGGAGACACAAGTCCAAGGGGCGACCGGGTCCGCAAAAACCTGGTCCGAAGGAGCGAACCGCCACAGCGTGGTCGGGAAGTTTGTCGCCAGACCCAGGATCACTCGCTGGATCAGGGCGTTGTCAAGCGCGGTGAGCGACCGGGAACCGTTCACATCGGCCGTCAGGAGTTTGTAAGGAGAGTTCAGCGGCTGAAGGCCGAGGATGTCTCGTTGGATCAGCGCGTTGTCCAGCGCCGTCAGACCCGCGTTCGAGGCCGTATCGTTCGTCTTGCTGGGCGCCACCGTGTAGCTTCCTCCCGCAACCACGGTGAAGGCGTAGGTGCCGTCACTCGCTGTCGTGGTCGTTTGCGCACTGTCACCACTTAGCGCGACCGCAACCCCGGGAACAGGCTGGCCGGCATAGGTTTTGACGGCGCCTGCAATGGTCAATGGTCGAGCGGCGACGGTCACAGTCAATTCGTCCGAGGAGGCCAACAGCCCATCCCAAGCGGTCACCTGCAACACGTAGCTGCCGGGTTGGGAGAAGGCGACGGTTGTGGCGGCCGTAGTGGGATTACTGAAAGTGACCATGCCCGGCCCGCTCACGGAGGACCAAACCACGCTGACCATACCGGGTTCGGCGGGCAGCCCATCGTCGGTCACGGAGGCTGAAAGGGTTGCTGTGGCTGGCAGCGTGATCGCTTGGTCCGCTCCCGCGGCAACCTGCGGCGCTTGATTCGTCTGGGGGAACGGCACGGTATAGGCCACTTCATTGGAGGGCAGGCTCTCTTGGCCGTCGGCCGTGTAGGCGGTGGCCACGAAGTAGTACGTCACGCCCGGGGTCAGGTTCGTGATGGTCGCCGTGGTTTGGTTGCCGACGTCAATCCGCACCGTGTAGTTGCTGCTGACCGCGCCGTAATGAACCGCGTAGCCCGCCACCCACGCGTCCGGGCTGGGGTCCCATTCGAGAGTCACTTGCCCCACATTGTGCGGCAGCTCTGCGGCAGCCTCAACCGTCACAACCAAATCGCCAAAGGAACTCAGTGCCCCGTCGCTGGCCGTGAGCCGCAGAACATACGTCCCTGCAGTCGAAAAGGAGGCGCTGGTCTGCACGTTGGCCGCGTTGCCGAAGGTGACGCTGCCACTGCCACTGATCTGCGTCCAAGTCACTGTCACCTGACCCGGCGTGGTCGGATAGCCGTCATCGCTGACGCTGGCGCTCAAGGTGGCGATCGCTGGCAAGGTGATCGTTTGATCCGGACCGACCTGAACCACCGGGGCTGTGTTGGCCACGTTATTGACCTGGACGGTCACGGGGCTGGCCGTGGTTTGGTTGCCCGCCACATCGCGGGCCACCGCCGTCAGTGTGTGTGAACCGTTGGCACTGCTGGTCGTGTTCCAGGTCGCGTTGTAGGGCGAAGCGGTGTCTTCCGCGCCCAGATTGGCGCCGTCCAATTTGAACTGCACGCCCACCACACCCACGTTGTCCAAAGCCGTGGCCGATACCGTGACCGAACTTGAAACCGTCGCGCCATTGTCCGGGGCGCTCATAGCCACCGTCGGCGGCGTGGTATCAGCGGGCGGTGTCATGACGTATGGGGCAATGGTGATGGTGCCCAATTGACAGTTGCCCTCACGACCACGCACGATCAATTGATGTGTGCCGGCCGAGAGATTGAATACCTTGGGGGTGAACTGCGCGCTGTCAAACGTGCCATTGCCGCGCCAGGACACAACGCGCTCTTCCAGTCCACTTGTCAGCGGCACATCCCAGATCATTGTTGGGTCGGTCGGGTCGGCGTCAATGTTCACAAAGAACGAATCGGCGGCCGTGTTGGGCGCATTGACCAGTGCCGAGACTGTGTAGTCGCCCGCATTGACGATGGTGAAGTTGTACACTGCCCGCCCCCCGGTGCTGACCGTGGTGAGGGCGGGCTGGGAAATGGTGTCGCCACTCATCACAAACGGGGCGCTGATCGTGCCCGCGGTCGAGGCAAAGGCCAGTTCGGTCATCACCGGTAGGTTCACCGTCACGGTCAGTTCATCGGAGTTGCTCAAATCCCCATCGGTGGCCGTCAAGCGCAACACGTAGCTGCCGGGTTGGGAGAAGGCGGCGGTCGTGGCGGCCGTAGTGGGGTTACTGAAAGCAACCATGCCCGGCCCGCTCACGGAGGACCAAACCACACTGACCATACCGGGTTCGGTGGGCAGCCCATCGTCGGTCACGGAGGCTGAAAGGGTTGCTGTGGCTGGCAGCGTG
>CAYJNU010000211.1:0-5772 GCA_964371005.1 uncultured Verrucomicrobiota bacterium
CCGCCAGCCGCCCTCCATGCTCGCGTTTTTCATCTCACTCCATCAACACCATTCGGATACAGATGCAAAGAGAAACAGAGTGTTCGAGGACACGGAATTTCTGAGCTACGCGTTTCCGGAGGTACGCGCGTGGAGGCTTGCCATCATCCAAGAAGTGCTGCAACGCGATGTGGATGGCATTCACATTGACTTCTGCCGTTACCCCCAAGTGCTGGGTTACGAGGAGCCGCAGGCAAAATCATTTTTCGAAAACTGTGGCGAGGATCCTCGGAAGAAGCCCGTATCTGATGATGATCCACGGTGGTTGACAGTACGGCGTCCGGTGATGACCGATTTCATGCGTGAGGTCCGCCGTGCGGCGACTGGGGCAAGCATTGACCACGGTCGCTACATCGGTGTAACCGTCCGGATTGACCACAGGTACTATCGCCGTTGTGGGTTGGACGTCGAGGCGTGGATGCGAGAGGGCTTGATAGATGCCCTATACATCGGTCAAGAGCAACTCGGCATGTACTACATCCACCTGATGCCATTTCTCAAGATGGCCGAGGGCACAAGCTGCCTGGTGCTAGCCAGCGAGGAGGCCGGTCTCCCTGGAAATGTCAAAGACAGTGATCCAGGTAACAAGTTCTTGACCCTTGCAGACTACTGCGCTCGCGCGATTGATTGGTATGCGCAAGGCGCCGCTGGCATTCATCTCTTCAATCGCTCTTGGGATCCCAGCCTTCCAAAAGGAAACGCTGACCTGATCGAAGCCTTAGAGCAATTAAGCGGGCGCGATGCCGTCGGGTGGGTCAAATGAAGCTCGGGTGAGTGGTACTCCGGGAGGGCACACTCACACATTTGACGAAGCTCAGACCAACTGCGCGTGCGCCTTTTCCGAATCCACGCCCAGATCTTTCATCGCTTTCTGCACGAACGCCGGCCTGATCTTGCCTTGCTTCGCCAGCGCCCAAAGCGTGGCGATGACGGTGCTTTCAGCATCCACCTCGAAGAAGCGGCGCAACCGTTGACGCGTGTCGCTACGGCCGAAGCCGTCCGTACCGAGCGTCGTCAACCCCCCGGGCACCCAGGGCGCGATCTGGTCGGGCACGATCTTCATGTTGTCGGAAACAGCGATGAACGCGCCCTTCTCCTTCGCGAGTGTGTTTTCCACGAAAGACTTCTTGGGCGGCTCGGTCGGATGGAACATGTTCCAGCGTTCGCAACGGAGCGCGTCTGTGCGGAGCGCTTTGTAGCTCGTCGCGCTCCAGACATCGGCGGAAACCCCATATTTCTCCGCGAGAATCTCTTGGGCGCGCAGAGCGGATCGAATGATCGTGCCGCTACCGAGAATGTGGGCTTTCAGCTTCTTGCCGACCGGTCCGGGCTTGAACTTGTAGAGGCCCTTGAGGATTCCGTCTTCGACGCCCTTGGGCATGGGCGGCATGGCGAGGTTCTCGTTGTAGAGCGTGAGGTAGTAGAAGACGTCTTCACCTTCGGCATACATCCGGCGCAAGCCGTCGGCAACGATGACGGCGACTTCGTAGGCAAACGCCGGGTCATAGGCGTATAGCGTGGGCACGGTGCTGGCGAGCAGCAGGCTATGGCCATCCTGGTGCTGCAAACCCTCGCCATTGAGCGTGGTGCGGCCGTAGGTCGCACCGAGCAGGAAGCCACGCGCCTTAATGTCGCCGGCCAGCCACATGAGATCGCCCACACGTTGGAAACCGAACATCGAATAGTAGATGTAGAACGGAATCATCGGCTGCCCGTGCGAGGCGTAGGCCGTTCCTGCCGCCACGAACGATGACATCGCCCCGGCTTCGGTGATGCCTTCTTCCAGAATCTGACCGTCCTTCTTTTCGAGGTAGTAGAGCAGCGACTTGCTGTCCACCGGCTCGTAAAGCTGGCCCTTCGACGAGTAGATGCCGACCTCGCGGAACAACGAGTCGAGCCCGAACGTGCGGGCCTCGTCGGGTATGATTGGCACGATGCGTTGGCCGATCCCCTTGTGCCGGAGCAACAGGGCGAGCAAACGCACGAAACCCATCGTGGTTGAGGCCTCCGCCTGGCCGGAGCCTTTGAAGAACTCGGCGAAGTAATCCGGAGGCGGCACTTCGAGCATCTGCGTGCTCACAGTCCGCTGCGGCAGATAACCGCCCAGTGCTTTGCGGCGCGACTGAAGATAGACGATTTCCGGGCTGTCGGCGGGCGGCCGGTAGAACGGCATCTCGGCGATATTCTCGTCCGGGATCGGCACGCCGAAGCGGGTACGGAACTCGCGAAGTTCCTTTTCGTTCAGCTTCTTCTGCTGGTGCGTGATGTTGCGGCCTTCGCCGGCTTCGCCGAGGCCGTAGCCCTTGACAGTCTTCGCCAAGATTACCGTGGGCTGACCCTTGTGCGCAAACGCGGCGGCGTAAGCGGCATAGACCTTGCGCGGATCGTGCCCGCCGCGGACGAGTTTGCGAATCTGGTCGTCGCTCAAGTGATTCACGAGTTGCAGGAGCTCCGGATACTTGCCGAAGAAGTGCCGGCGCGTGTAGCTGCCCGGCTCGACTGAGTACTTCTGGTAATCGCCGTCCACGGCCTCTTCCATGCGTTTGAGCAGCAAGCCGGACTGATCACGCGCGAGCAGTGCGTCCCAGTCCGAACCCCAGATGACCTTGATGACGTTCCAGCCAGCGCCGGAGAACGCGGCTTCCAGTTCTTGAATGATCTTGCCGTTGCCGCGCACCGGGCCGTCGAGGCGCTGGAGGTTGCAGTTCACAACCCAGAGCAAATTGTCCAGCCGCTCGCGCGAGGCCAGCGTGATCGAGCCGAGCGTTTCCGGCTCATCCGATTCGCCATCGCCGATGAACGCCATCACATTGGGCTCTTCGCCTTTGATGATGCCGCGGTCACGCAGGTAGCGATTGAAGCGCGCCTGGTAGATCGAAAGGATCGGGCCGAGCCCCATCGAAACGGTCGGGAATTGCCAGAAGTCCGGCATCAGGTAGGGATGTGGATACGACGACAGGCCGCCGCCTTCGGCGAGTTCCTGGCGAAAGTTGTGCAACTGCTGTTCGGTGATCCTGCCCTCGAGGAACGCCCGCGCGTAGATGCCCGGCGCGGCGTGCCCTTGAAAGTAAACCAGGTCGCCGGTGAAATCCTCCGTGCGCCCGCGCAGGAAATGGTTGAATGCCACCTCGAGCAGCGTGGCGCCTGAAGCGAAGCTGGAGATGTGACCGCCGACGTTGGTCTTCTTGTTCGCCTGCACCACCATCGCCATGGCGTTCCAGCGGATGAAGCTCTTGATGCGCCGTTCCAGTTCGCGATCGCCGGGAAACGCCGCCTGTTTCTCGACGGGGATGGAGTTGACGTAGGGTGTGCTGACCGGGCGGAAGCCGCCCTGGCCGGGCTTGATGAGGCGATCCGTCAGGCTCTGCAGAAACCGGCCCGCGACCTCTTGCCCGTGGCTCTTGAGAGCGAACTCCAGGACGGAATCCAGTGATTCATACCAATGCTTCGATTCTCCGGCCGGGGTTCCGGCGGCGGGCGATTGTGCTTTGTTTTGCGTGTTCACGTTGTGCAAATCCACTTGGGCCATGATTCGGAAGAAATGAAACCCGATGTGCGCCCGGTTGTCAGGCGCAATCGTAGCACAAACCAGCCGGCGGCGCACGTCGCCGCGCTGTCGCGGTTTGCGGCGGCCTCCGGGTTTGTTCCCCCCGGGCGCGAACGGGATTGTCGAGCACGCCGCGGCGCGCCACACTCCACACATGAACATTTTCGAGTTGCGCCGCGAATATGAAGGCCGGTCCTTGAGCCGCACCGACCTGGATTCCGACCCGTTTCTTCAGTTCGAGAAATGGTTCGAGGAAGCGCGCCAGGCGGTCGAACTCGATCCCAATGCCCTATGCGTTTCCACCGTCGGGCCGGATGGCCGACCGTCGTCACGCATGGTGCTGTTGAAGAGCTTCGACAAAAACGGCTTTGTCTTCTTCACGAACCTGGAAAGCCGCAAGGCGCGCGAACTGGCGGCGAACCCGAACGTCTCGCTGCTGTTCTGCTGGCTGCCGCTCAGCCGGCAACTCATCATTGAGGGGAAAGCCGAGCGCGTTTCCACGGCGGAGGCGATGACGTATTTCATGACGCGACCGCGCGGCAGCCAGCTTGGCGCGTGGGTATCCTCGCAGAGCAGCGTGATCAGGTCTCGCTCGCTGCTCGAAGCGAAGTGGGAAGAGATGAAGACTAAATTCGCTGCCGGCCAGGTGCCGCTGCCTTCGTTCTGGGGCGGCTTCCGCGTGCGCCCGACGCATTTCGAGTTCTGGCAGGGCCGCGCAGACCGGTTACACGATCGCTTCCGGTATCAGCGGAACGACGCCGGCCTTTGGCTCATCGAGCGATTGCAGCCATGAGGACACACGACGGGGAATTACACAACACATCGAGTGTTTCCGGACGAAGAGAATCGAGACCCAAGGTCGCGCCAATGGCAACCACCAGCCGGCTTCCGCAGCACGAGCGCCGTGTTGCGGACTCCCGAGAACACACACGATTGAACCGCCTCTTGGAGGTTCTCGTTTCCATGCCGTCCCCGGCCTCGAAGCTCAGACCCGCAAGCGTTGCCCTCCCCTGCTCTGCCTTCGGAAGACCGCGCCGCCCAAAAACTCCGTTTGACCTGGAGTCTCCTTTCGCCAAGGATCAGGACATGAATGGCGTTCTGGATTATCTTCAGGCAAATCAGGCACGGTTCGTCGAGGAACTCTGCGATTACGTTCGCTTCCCCAGCGTTTCCGCCCAACCACAACATCAGAAAGACATGCAGGCGTGCGCCGAGTGGCTGGTGGCGCATTGCCAACAGATCGGATTAGAGGCCCGGGTCTGCATCACCGAGGGCCATCCGATTGTGCTGGCCAAGACGCCGCGCCGCAGAGGCCGCCGCCACTTCATGGTCTATGGCCACTACGACGTGCAACCGCCCGAGCCGTTTGACCTGTGGAAGACGCCGCCGTTCGAGCCCACGCGCGTCGGGCGCTCGCTCTTTGGCCGGGGCGCGAGTGATAACAAGGGCCAGCACCTCGCCCACCTAAAAGCGGTCGAGGCGCACCTCAAGACCGGCACGGAACTACCGTGCGATTTGACGTTCGTCATCGAGGGCGAGGAAGAAGTCGGCAGCAACAGCCTCGCGACCTTTCTTAGGCAACGTCGCGCGGAACTGGCCTGCGACGCGGTGGTGGTGTCCGACACCAGCATTCCCAGTCCCAAGCTGCCGGCGCTGACCTATGCGCTGCGCGGCATCATTGGTTTCGAAGTAACGCTACGCGGGCCGTCGCGCGATTTGCATTCCGGCCTCTTCGGCGGTTCGGTGGAGAATCCCGCCATCGCCCTGTGCCGTTTGCTGGGGAAGGTTCACCACGCGAATGGACGCATCGCCATCCCTGGCGTGTACGACGGAGTCGAGAAGCTCACGGCTTACGAACGGAAGCAGATGGCGCGCATTCCGTTCAACGCGGCGCAATACCGCAAGTTCCTCGGCGTGCCCCAGCTTTTCGGCGAACGTGGCTTTTCAACCGACGAGCAGCGCACGGCTCGCCCGACGTTCGAGATCAACGGCCTGACGAGCGGCTACCAGGGCGAAGGCAGCAAGACGATCGTGCCGGCGTGGGCGCGGGCCAAGATCACGATGCGCCTCGTCCCCAACCAATCGCCGGAGAAGGTGCGCAAGGCGGCCGCAGCGTTTCTGAAGCAGCATTGCCCGCCGACGATGCGGATTGAAGTCAGCGGCGGACACGGCGCGGAGGCCTATAT
>CAYJNU010000211.1:5782-13485 GCA_964371005.1 uncultured Verrucomicrobiota bacterium
TATATGGTGTCGCCCCAAAGTCCAGACGCGCAAGCTGCCCTGCGGGCGTTGCGCCAGGCGTTCGGACACGAACCGGTATTGCTGCGCGAAGGCGGCTCGATTCCCATCGTGAACCAGTTCAAGAAGATCCTGGGCGCGGACACGCTGTTACTGGGGTTGGCGCTGCCGGATGACAACGCCCATTCGCCGAACGAGAAACTCGACCTCGGCGTGTTCGCGAACGGTCAGCGGATGAGCGCGCTGCTCTGGCAGGAACTCAGCGCGGTTTCAACCTGACCCGTGCGGCGATCCGCACTTTGGTCCCTTTCGCCTGAACTGGGGGCTGTCAAAAGCACGCCCACGCGTCTTCTTCACAGCCGCCGATCGTTCATTAACCAGCCGGCTTCAGAACTACGGAACGGAGGTTGACTGGCTTCCAGCCCTCCTTCACGGGCCTGACGGCGAGGCGGGTCGTGCCCGAAGGGATTTCCAGCATGCCGATCTCGGTCTTCTGGAACTTCGTGTAATCTCCCGTGTTCGGGACGTTGAGCCGCACCTGCGAGTTGCCAACGCTCACGGTCAGGGCCACTCCGTTGTCTTGGGTTGCGGCATCGGCCACGACGACGAACTTGCCGGGCTTTGTGAGACGGAAATCCCAATCCACCCAGTCGTTGGCATCAGTCCAGAACCCGATGCAGCGTTTCCGGCGGTCCGCTTCATACTGAATCTGGCCGTGCAGGTTCGCCTCGGTGGCGTCGAACTTCACCGACCCGTCGGCTTCCTGAAGGATTGGCGTTGGGGCCACGTCCGGCACGCCTTTAATCTGCGCCACAATCACCGAGGCAATGGCATCAGGCGCTTGCGCAGGCACGGCGAGGACCTGGCCTTCGGCGCTGGCGGAAACCGCGAGTGCCTTGTGCTTCCTGTCCGTAAGCAGCCAGGCTTTCTTGATGTCGTTCTGGAGGCCGGGCACGACGAGTCTGCCGTCGGTGGGCCAAGTGAAGACGTGGAAGTAAAGCGTGGTCGTACCACCCTCGACCTTCTTGGTGCAGCGCCCCCACGGCAGGCGCTTGAACGGGCTGGCGCTGGTGCCGTAGATGGCCTCGCCGTTCACCTTCATCCACGCGCCGACTTCCTTCAGGCGCTCGATGCTTGGTTCGGGTATCAATCCCTCCGCCGTTGGGCCGACGTTGAGCAGGTAGTTACCGCCCTTGCTGGCAATGTCGATTAGGTTCTGCAGAAGCTTCTCGGTGCTCTTCCAGTTGTGATCGTAGCTCTTGAATCCCCAGGTGTCGTTGAGCGTCATGCACACTTCGAAGTCGCGTCCGCCGGGATAGCCCGTGGCGGGAATGTATTGCTCGGGCGTCTCGGTGTCGCCGCCATACCCCCCGCCGAGACGGTTGTTGACGATGATCCCGGGTTTGAGGCGGAGCAGCGGCAGCAACTTGTCGGCGCGCTCTTTGTTCATGTCGGTGGGCGTATCCCACCACAACACGGCGGGGAACTCGCCATACTTGGTCAGGATTTCCTCCACCTGCGGCGCGGCGATCTTCTCGATGTAATCGTCCATGCTGCGCTCCTGAGCTTTGTCCCACTTGCCGCCGGCGGCCGAGCCACCGTTGTTCCAGTCCTGCGCCTGAGAATAGTAGAAGCCAAGCTTGAGGCCGTGCTTGCGACACGCCGCCGCCAAGGGCGCGAGCAAATCCTTGCCGCAGGGCGTGGCCTTCACCACGTTCCAGTCACTGACCTTGGAGTCGAACAGCGCGAATCCGTCGTGGTGTTTGCTGGTGATGACGATGTACTTCATGCCGGCGTCTTTGGCCATGCGCACCCACTCATCAGCGTTGTATTTCACGGGGTTGAACTGCTTGGCGTAGGCCTGGTACTCCGCCATCGGGATCTTGCCGCGGTTCATGATCCACTCGCCAATTCCGGGGATTTGCTTGCCGTTGTAAGTACCGGCGGGCACAGCATAGACGCCCCAGTGGATGAACATGCCGAAGCGCGCTTCGCGCCACCACTTCATGCGGGCGTCCTTCTGGGCGGGCGTTTCGTCGGCGTAAGGATTTGGCTTGATAATCTCGGGCTTGCCCTTGATGTCGAGCACAACGACGGTGTCGGACTTGTCAGACAAATCGGACGGAACCGTGACGAAGACATTGTTCTCGCCCGTCGCGACCTCCAACTTCGCGCCACCGGCGAGCAGGAAAGCCTTCACCGGCTTGTTCGCCAGACCGGGCAGCACGAGTCTTCCATCCGATGGCCGATCAAAGACATGGAGGTAGAGCCGCGTCTTACCACCGCCGAGCGCCTTCTGTGTGCAGCGACCGAAATCCAGCTTCTCAAACGGACTCGCCTTCGTGCCGTAGATCGCCTCGTGGTTCACCTTCATCCACTGGCCGATCTCGGCGAGGCGTTCGACACTGGCGGACGGAAACAAGCCTTCGCTGGTCGGGCCGATGTTCAGCAGGTAATTGCCACCTTTGCTGGCGCAGTCCACGAGGTTGCGGATGAGCGTCTGAGTGGATTTCCAGTTCTGGTCATTCTTGTTGTAGCCCCAGTGGTTATTCATCGTCATGCAAGATTCCCAAGCCACGCCCGGACCGAAGCCGGTCGGCGGGATTTCCTGCTCGGGGGTGCCGTAATCGCCCACGCCTTGCCCCTTGTCCATGCCCTGCATGCCCGAGCGGCCCTTGCCCACGCGGTTGTTGATGATGATGTTCGGCTGGAGGCTGCGGACGTAGTTGTAGAGGTCCACGCCGCGCTCGTGTGTCCAGGGCTTTTCCCATTCCCCGTCGAACCACAGGATGCCGAGCGGCCCGTAACGGGTGACGAGTTCCTTGAGTTGGCCCTTCATGTAATCCGTGTAGCGGTCCATGTTCGGCTCACCGGTCGCCTTGTCGTTCCACGCGCGGCGCTGCGAATAATCCGCGTGATGCCAGTCCATGATCGAATGATAAAAGCAGAGCGTGATGCCGGCCTCCTTACAGGCCACGGATAACTCTTTGAGCGGGTCGCGGCCAAACGGCGTGCGGCCGATGTCCCAGTCGGTCAGCTTCGAATCCCAAAGCCCGAAGCCGTCGTGGTGTTTGCTGGTGATGACGATGTACTTCATGCCGGCGTCCCTGGCCATACGCACCCAGGCGCGGGCGTCGAACTTCACCGGGTTGAACTGGTCGGCAGACTTCTCATATTGCGACACTGGCATTTTGGTCTCTTCCAGGAACCACTCGCCGTAGTTCTTGTTTCCGTTCCATTCGCCGGCGGGCACGGAATAAACGCCCCAATGGATGAACAGGCCGAAGCGGGCATCTTCAAACCACGCCATGCGCTTGGCGCGTTGAGCAGGCGTTTCCTGGGTGTAGTCTTTCTGCGGCGCGGCTTGGATTGTGGTAACGCCAGACGCGCCGGTCAGCAGAGCGGCGGCGAGGAACAAGGTGTTGATACGTTGCATGATGGTTTGGATTGAGGGTCGATTATCGGGACGTCACGCGCGGCCTCGAAAGGTCGCGAACAGCCTGCCCAAGATTGGCTAGATGGCGAGGTGTCTGAAACATCACTGCACGGGCGGGGATACCGGTTTCCTGTGAAGGTGCCAAGCGTTTCGTTTCAGGCGCAACACTTTGTCCACGAAAGATGTCTCGTTGTCGCGCGTTCACGCGGCAAGAGGCGGAGTTGCCTCCGAGCCGAGCCCAGACGGCACGGGCAATTCCCCGAGTGCTCACTCCTCGACCGGCACCCGCAAAACCATGAAGGCTTTCGCCGGAATAGTCTGCGTGAAGTTCGTCGCCGTCACGCTGAGCGGAACCGCGCGCGGCGCAACCTTCGTTGGCGACTCAAAACTGTTCTCATCCGTCAGTTTCTCTCCCGTCAGTATCCACGCCTTCGCGCCGGGCTTGAGGGTTTTGACACCAGCCAACTGCACCGCGACTTCATGCGTCTCGGCCGTTCCGTTTACGAGTTTGAGAATCACCTCGCCCGCCTGCTCATCCCGCACCGCGCTCGCATAAAGGCGTGCAGGCACGCTTGCGCCAGAGAACGTTGCCGGTAAAACCACATCGCCGCGGTGGTTCGCAAACAGCTTTTGCACGTAATAATTCGGCGTCCCGTAGCTGCGAAGGTTGTCCACCCAGATGAGATCAGGCGTCCATTGCCAGCCCTCGGCATGGGCGAACAAGGGCGCATAGCTGGCCAGGCGCACGACCTCGGCATTGCGTTCGAGGCCGGTCATGAACGCCGCCTCGGCCAGGGCGCATTCAAGGTTGTTGCGGTTGGCCACGCTGACCGTGCGCTCGCTCTGAGCCGCGTATTCTCCAAAGAACACTTTCGGCCCCTTGCGATCATAGTTGTCGTAGCGATGGGTGTTGTTGAAAAACCAGTCGGGCCGGGCGTAGCAATGCTCGTCCACGATATCGGCATTCATCTCGCGAAGTCTGGGCCAGGCGTATTTGAAATGGTCGTCTTCGGGTCCCGGCCCAGCACTGGACACGAGTTGAATCTCGGGATGTTTCGCCTTAAGCACAGCATGGAATTTCGCGTACCGCTCGAGGTAGGGCTGCTGCCAGTTCTCGTTGCCGATGCCGATCATTTTCAAGTTGAACGGAGCGGGATGGCCCATCGCGGCGCGTTTCCCGCCCCACGTGCTGGTGGCCGGGCCGTTGGCGAATTCGATTAGGTCAATCGCGTCCTGAATGTACGGGTCGAGTTGGTCCAGTGGGCAGGCTTCACCCGAGTTGAACTGGCAGGCCAGGCCACAACTCAGGATCGGCAGCGGCTGCGCCCCGAGGTCTTCGCACAATTGGAAAAACTCGAAGAAACCGAGGCCGAAGGACTGGTAGTAGTCCGGCGTGGGCCGGTGCAGGAACTCAACGTTCCAGCGGTTGAGCAGGGGCTTGCGTTCTTCGACCGGACCAATAGTGTTCTTCCACTGGTAACGATTGGTCAGGTAAATCCCTTCGACAATGCAGCCGCCGGGGAAACGCACGAAACCAGGCTTGAGGTCGGCGAGCCATTGCACCATGTCGGCGCGCAAACCACCGGGGCGGTTCTTCCACGTCTTCTCTGGAAACAGCGACACCATGTCGAAATCGAGCGCGCCAGCTCCGTCCACGAGCACGTAAAGCCTCGTCCTGGCGTCGGTGGCCTTCGGGTGCAGGACGGCGGAATGTTCCGTCCAATCGGCGGTAAATCCTTCGAGCCGCGCCGTGTCCAGCAGCGCGCCTCCGGAACTGTAAAGCTCCACGCGCAGTTTCGGGCTGCCGGCGACGTTGCGAATCTGCGCAGTGAAGTGGTAGGCGTCGCCCGCGCGTACGCCGATGCCCCGGAAACCTTCATTCGCCACGCCGAAGAGGTCCCTGCCCTGCGATTCGATCCGGAGGTAGTGCGGGTTCTTGGCGTTAAAAGGCGCGTCGTCGCGGATCGCCAGCGTGCCGACCGACTTGCTTGGGCTGAGCTTGAACCAGCCCATCATCGGTTCGGGAAACTCGAACGACCGGTTCTTGACCAACTCGGCGTAGAGCCCCCCATCCGCGCCCAGGTTGATGTCCTCGAAAAAGACACCCCACATCGCGGGATTGATCCGCGCACCGGGTTTGTCGGCTTGAACGGCAATGGTCGCTGCTCGCACGGCATTGGCGGCAACAACGGCGGCCACCAATAGGGTCGTAGAGAATGAACTGGTTTTCATCGGGATTAGTCTGTCAACCATACATGCAGATGAAGAGAAACAGGCAGCCCCACCGCGACACGGATCGCGGTGGGGCTGCCATGAAAAGACAACCAACCGAACACTGAATTACCGTCGGGCGAACCTCCGGCCGAACAAAGCCACACCGCCCAGCATCGCCAGCGCGAAAAGGCTCGGTTCGGGAACCATCAAAAACTCACCCACGGTCCGAGCGGAATCCGAAATGCGCACTTCATCAATGAATCCCCAAGCCCGATCACCATGCCCGCCAGCATAGAGTCCGCGTCCCACCGACCAATTACCCGCGTCCCAATCACCAGCACCCCCCGCGCCTGCGGTCAGGGCAGTACCCGGGCTGCCACTAAGGGTCAGGTCAGTCTGGGCCACCAAGTCCCAGCCACCGTTGAGTTCGATGTCCCGGTAGTAGAGCGAAAGCGTGGAACCATCACAGACCGCCGCCGCCGCCTGCCACTGACCGGTTAGGCCGTCGGGGTCGCTGCTATAGCTGAATCCTTGGACCAAGTTCATTTGGGAAATAGCTTCGTGCCAGTAACCGTTGACGTCGCAGAACTTGATCGCCAGCGACTCGTCGGGCTGGATCTGGAGATAGAGCGCTGACAGATCACCATTGATCGTCGCCGTTCCCCGACTGTCGCGCCCAACCAACGTGCGGTACGAGTCCGTCAGTTCGGGTTGGAAGGCCACCTCGATTGTCCACGCCGTTGGAGACCAAGTCTGCATGGCAGTCGAAGCGGTCCACATCGCGGGCCAACTAGAGTTGTTCTTCACGCTGTAATTGTTTGCCAGACCAGCCCCCGGCAGAATGCGCATCGGAACGTCGGTGCGGTAGTTAAAACCGGCCCCACCAGTGTCCCACACCGACAAGTGGTTCCCGCTGCCAGAACTATCCAGAACAGCGGCCTCAAACACGCCAGATGCTGTAGTGTGCGCTACGGAGCTTCCAGCCGGCCCTTCTTCAAAGCGCCAATAAGCCACCGTGCCGGCGTTGACCAATCCAGTGCTCAGCGTCAGACAGACGGTGAGGAAGAGCGAATAAATCACCGAAACAACGTTCCGA
The DNA here is from genome assembly GCA_964371005.1 of uncultured Verrucomicrobiota bacterium. Lineage (GTDB taxonomy): Bacteria > Verrucomicrobiota > Verrucomicrobiia > Limisphaerales > MWDV01 > MWDV01. Next base: position 12,526 of record CAYJNU010000211.1, read on the forward strand.
TTGTTCTTCATAGCTACGTTAATCTAAGCGTTAACACTTTAAGCCCGGCACAGTCCCACCGGTTCTCTGATTTCAGCACCCGCAGTATGACAGAAGCCACGGTTGCGCGTAAACGCCAATCTGCGCATAAATACCGCCAAAATGCGCCCCAAAGCCATCCGCATCACCGCATTACCACCCGCACCCCGAACACGCCTCCTGCGTAGTCGCCAGGGTGGGCATGGAATTTGACCGTCACCTTACCGCAGGCCTGCGTCATTGATTCCGGCAGCGGATAGACCTGGTCAGTGGACTCCTCTGGCTTGTCTTGGTGCAGGCTGATTGTGGCGATCTTCTCATCTCCCACCAGCAGGAGGCACTCTTTTAAAGGGTTCGCCAAATGTTGTCATCGCGCCAAGCGCAACGACCGTGACTGTGAAACAGTGATCCCGAAACGCATTCGCCCGCCATAGGCCCGTGGCGTCAAGAACAGGTAACGGTCTGCGCCATCGCCGAAATCGAAGATTCGTTGCCGGTCGCCACCACCGTTCCACTGGGCCCAGGCGGCAAAAGTGCTGGCGTTGGCAACTGAAGTCGGAAGCAAGACATACTGACTCGTGCCATCCAGTTGCAGCACCCGACCACGACCTTCCACGTTGCTGATTCTGGCACCGTTCTGAAGCGTGCCGTTGACTTGTCCCAGATGCTCCCGGGCATCGGCTTCAAAGGTGTCCGCTCCAAACGCTGCCGCGCCCACCCCAACTCCAACATGCTTCGACGGGTCGTCCCCTTGCGGGTCAGCCCCGTTGGCCGGCGAAGAACGGATTCCAGCATCATGCTTTCACTTCCCTCGCGAATCTGCTACTGGCCAGCCCTGGGCATCCCAACGGACTGGCAGGAGATCGAGTGTTCCTCTTCCGCGATTCGCGGGATCATAATAGTGGTAGCTCAACCAAGTTGTTACGTCCCGTTCCAAGAAGG